>DATIOK010000089.1:0-8946 GCA_035473255.1 Gaiellales bacterium | reverse complement strand
CGAACTGCCGCAACCCGCGAGAGCCAGCAGACCACCCAATGCCAAAGTGGCACATCCCGCCGCAGAAGCGCACTGGTTCACACCAGTCACCTTAGTCCGACATCCGCCGACCTGTGCCTCATTCGCGGTATCTCCGACGGTGCGCGGCCGGATTCGGTTCCGATCCGTAACAGTCGCCCCAGACGGAGGGGGAGGGATTCGAACCCTCGGTACGCCTTAACGACGCACAACGGTTTTCGAGACCGCCGCATTCAACCACTCTGCCACCCCTCCAGCAGTCGTTTTGAGTCTACTAGGCTCAAGACGTTAGGATCGTGGGACGCGACCATGATCAGCGGCGTCCACGCCATCATCTTCACCAGAGACGCAGACGCGGTGCGCGCCTTCCTGCGAGATGTGCTCGAGCTTCCGTCGGTGGACGCGGGCGGTGGGTGGCCGATCTTCGCCCTCCCGCCCGCAGAGCTGGCCGCCCATCCGACGGACGATGCCGGTCATCACGAGCTGTCCCTCATGTGTGATGACATCGAAGCGGCCATGAGCGAGCTCGAGCGCAAGGGCGTCGAGGTCAGCCGGCCAATCACCGAGGAGCCGTGGGGGCGGGTGACGGCCCTCAGGATGCCCGACGGCGGCGAACTCTGCCTCTACCAGCCGAAACACCCGACTCCGCCGCGCGGCGCAGAACGCCAATAGCGCAGCTCGACGCGAGCTACCGCAAAGACCCGGGTCGGGTACCTCAAAGCACCTGGCCAGATACCGCGAGACGGCGATGGCCGAGGGCGCCGCGCCGGCCGATGGGAGCGTATCGGCAAGGCGAAACGCAGCCTTCCCGCGTCTGCCGGCCCTGGCCGACCGGCGTTTGATGAGCCTGGCCAAACCCCCCACGTCCTCAGGAGGACATCTTGAAGAAGTACCTACCACTCGCCCTTGCGGGCCTGGTCGGCGCAACCATGGTCGCGCCGAGCATCGCGGGAGCGATGACCATTCACAACGTGGCGTATGACAGCACGCCGGTCAAGGGCACCGTCAGCGTGCCCAGCATGGGGCCCGAGGCCTATAGCTTCGACCAGATCGGCAACGAGGTGCTGCTGCGCCCGCACACCACCATCGGCCACGTCAAGGTGACGATGGTGAGCTTCGCCTGCCAGAGCGGCCAGTGGAACGCCGGCTGCCTGACCACCCCCGGATCGACGTTCAAGGCGCCGATCACGCTCAACCTGTATCGCTACAGCAAGAGCAACCCCGCGACCGGGGAGATCAAGCCGGGGCGGCTGATCACAAGCGTCACCAAGACGTTCTCGATCCGCTACCGGCCGTCGTCGCAGAGCGCCGGCGAGTCCCGCTATATGGGCCGCGACCATGCGCTGCACAACGGGATCGCGCAGACGATCTCGTTCCCGGTCAACCGCCACCTCGCCAACGACGTGGTGTGGACGGTCGGCTACAACACCAACACCAGCGGGCTGCATCCGCTCGGCCATAGCGGCCCGATGGACAGCCTCAACGTCGGACTGTCGCCCGCCACGCGGCTCGGTCACGATCGCTTCCCCGACTCGATCATCTGGGATACGCGGGTGGCCAGCTTCGCGGGCGGCTCGCCGTTCGTCGCTGGTGAGCTGAACCTGGACAGCCACGGCTGGGCCGGCTACGTGCCGGCTGCGCGCTTCACCGTTCGCTGACGAAAACCTCCCCGGCCGGGGAGGTTCCGCCGGGCATGGCCGCCCGGCGCTGATGAGTCAGGCCACCAACCCACACGTCCTCCGCCAGCGCTCGGTCAAAAGCCGGTCTGGTACCGTCACGGCCGTGGCCGAACTGGCACCCCAGACGCTCGATCTGACCGACGACCAGCGCGAGATCCAGGCGCTTGCGCGCGAGTTCGCGCGCACCGAGATCCGCCCCGTCTCGGCCGATGTCGACGAGCGCGACACCTACACGCCGCTCGATGTCGTCTACAAGGCGGCCGAAGTCGGACTCACCTCCTTCATGCTGCCCGAGCAGGTCGGCGGCGGCGGCATTGGCGACGTGCTGACCGGCTGCATCGTGCAGGAGGAGCTGAACTGGGGCTGCGCCGGCATCGGCAACCTGATCACCTCCGGCGCCTTCTTCGGCCGCCCCGTGATCGAGGTCGGCACGCCCGACCAGCAGCAGCGCTGGCTGGCGCCGCTGTGCGGCCCGCAGCCGCCGCTCACCTCGCTGGCCTCGACCGAGCCGGGTGTCGGCTCCGACACCGCTGCCATGGCCACCACCGCCGTGCGCACCGGCGATGAGTACGTCCTGAACGGCCAGAAGACCTGGATCTCGAATGGCGGCATCGCCGAGTACTACGTGATCTTCGCGACCGTCGCTCCCGGCACCGGCTCCAAGGGCGTCACCGCCTTCGTGGTCGAGAAGTCCGACCCCGGCATCAGCTTCGGCGAGCCGATGCGCAAGATGGGCCAGCGCGCCATCATCAACACCGAGGTGTTCCTGCAGGACTGCACGATCCCGGCCGACCGCCTGCTGGGCGAGGAGGGCAAGGGCTTCTACAGCCTCATGCACACCTTCGACGAGTCCCGCATCCACCTGGCCGCCTCCGCGATCGGCATCGCGCGTGCCGCCTTCGAGTACTCCGTCGAGTACGCCAAGACCCGAAACGCGTTCGGCAAGCCGATCGGGCAGCACCAGGCCGTCGGCTTCCGCCTCGCCGACATGGCCACCCGTATCGACGCCGCCCGCCTGCTCTGCCACCGCGCCGCCCGCCTGATGGACGCCGGCAGGCACGTCCCGGCCGAGGCCGCAATGGCCAAGCTGTTCGCGTCGGAGACCGCCACCTGGGTGACGTGGGCGGCGATCCAGACGCTGGGCGGCTGGGGCTACTCCCGCGAGTACCCGGTCGAGAAGTGGTCGCGCGACGCCCGGCTGGAGGAGCTCGAGGAAGGCACCTCCGACATCCAGCGGCTGATCGTCAGCCGCCGCCTGCTACGCGACTGAGCTCACCGGCGGTAGCGCGTCCTCGTCGATCGGTGCAGTTCCGGTGTCGGTCAGCACGCGCAGCGCCTCGGACGGCATGTAGACCCGCACCGGGTCGCCCTGCTTGTAGGTCAGCTCCTGGCCGGTGTTCTGCACCAGGGCCTGCACCCTGTCTCCGTTGGCCAGGATCACGATGATCTGATTCGAGTTGCCCAGATAGACAACGCGCTCGACGATACCGGGCACGCGGTTCTCGCCGCTCGACTCGTGCGGCTCGAGGTGCACCCGCTCGGGCCGGATCACGATCCGCGTGTCGCCGGTGGTGTGCGTCTCGCCGCGAGATGCGTGCAGCTCGAAGTCGCCCAGCGTCACCCGGCAGCGGCCGTCGCTGTCGCCGTGCGCGACCACTCGCATCAGGTTGGAGACGCCCAGGAAGTCGGCCACGAACGTGGTCGACGGCTCCTCGTAGACCTCGGACGGCGGCCCCACCTGCTCGACCCGGCCGTCGCTCATGACGGCGATCCGGTCGCTCATGGTGAGCGCCTCCTCCTGGTCGTGGGTGACGTAGATGAACGTGATGCCGACCTGCTGCTGCAGCGCCTTCAGTTCGATCTGCAGCGCCTTTCGCAGCTTCGCGTCCAGCGCGCCAAGTGGCTCGTCCAGCAGCAGCACCGCCGGCTTCAGCACCAGCGCCCGGGCCAGCGCCACGCGCTGCTGCTGGCCACCCGACATCTGGGCCGGCTTGCGGCGCTCGAGGCCGGTCAGCTGTACCAGCTCCAGCGCATCGGCCACCCGCTGCTTGATCTCGTTCTTGGGCGTCTTTGCACGGCGCAGCCCGAATGCGACGTTGTCCTGCACGGACAGGTGCGGGAACAGCGCGTAGCTCTGGAACACCGTGTTCACGTTGCGCTTGTGCGGCGGCGTGAACGCCATGTCCTCGCCGTCCAGCAGGATCTGTCCGCTGGTCGGCTGCTCGAAGCCGGCGATCATCCGCAGCGTCGTCGTCTTGCCACAGCCGGATGGGCCCAGCATCGAGAAGAACTCCGCACCGGGCATCTCCAGGTCGATGCCGTCGACCGCCGTGACGTCGCCGAACTGCTTCACCAACGCTATGAGCTTTACCTCACCACCGGCCACGCCAGCTCCTCTCGAAATGGATCGCCAAGGGTACCCGATTGATGCACGAGTCGACCGGCCATCTACATCCCGAACCCTGCGACGTCGTCAACCGCCGAGCCGCGACCGCCCTCGCCCCGCGTGAACAGCCGGAACACCGCCACGCCGGCCACGACCGTGGTCAGCGTGATCAGCATGATCACCGTGGCCAGGCCGTCGGTCGAGGGCAGCGGCGTGGCGCGGGTTGAGTCGTAGATCAGCATCGGCACCGTCGACGAGTTGGCGCCGTTGGACAGCCACTGACTGATCACGAAGTCGTCGATCGAGATCGCGAACACGATCGCCGCGCTGGCCACGATCGCCGGCAGCAGTAGCGGCATCAGCACCAGCCACAACGCCGCGCTCGGCGACGCTCCCAGGTCGGCGGCCGCCTCCTCGTACGACCTACCGATCGAGAACAGCCGGCCGCGCACGATCACCACCACGTAGCTGATCGAGAACGTGACGTGTCCGAGCACCTGGGCCAGCGTGCCGGTGTTGACGAACGTGAACAGCTGCGTGAACAGGAGCAGTAGCGAGACTCCCATCACGATCTCGGGTGTGACCAGCGGGAACAGCATCAGGAAATTGGAGGCGCCCGAGCCGCGGCCGCGCCAGCGGGCCAGGCCCAGTGCCAGCATCACACCGATCGGTGTTGCGATCACCACGTCCAGCGCCGCCAGCTTCAGGCTCTGGTTGAGCGCGCCGCGGTAGGAGGCGTTGTGCCAGATCGAGTCGATCGGGTCGGAGAAGTACCACTTGGTGGTGAACCCGTGCCAGACCGTGAGCGAGCGGCTGTTGTTGAACGAGAACTGGATCGCGATCAGCACCGGCGCGATCGACCAGATGATGTAGCCCCAGGTGACCAGCACCAGGAACCGCGGCTTGCCCCAGGGGTTCGTGACCCAGCCGTGAATGCGCTGCCAGAGCGTGAACTCCTTGGGAGCGGCGGGGGTGGCGACGGCCTGGCTCACGCCACCAGCTCCTTGGAGGATTTGTGGATCGTCCACATGTAGTAGCCCATCAGCACCACCAGGAAGGCCGACAGGATGATGGTTATGGCCGCGCCAATCGTGGGTTGCGGGCCGCCGTGGAAGTAGAGGTCGATCTGGTTGCCGATCATCGACGTGGTGGGTGCGCTGGAGACGATGTTGGGCGTGTAGTAGTCGCCGAACATGGGCAGCACGATCAGCACCGCCCCGCCCAGCAGGCCGGTCTTCGACAGCGGCAGCGTCACGTGCCAGAAGGCCCGGAAGGGGCTGGCGCCGAGGTCGCGCGCGGCCTCCAGGTGCGAGCGGTCGATGCGGTCGAGGGAGGCGTACAGCGGCAGGATGAAGTAGGGGATGTAGCCGTAGATCAGCGCGAAGATGACGGTGAAGCTCTGCCCGCCCAGGTAGTTGTTGGGCTGGCTGAGCAGACCCATGTGGTAGAGCAGGTCACTGATGTGCGTGAACGCCAGGAACCGCGCCGCGTAGCCGCCCGGGGCGAGCAGGTTGATCCAGGCCAGCATCCGCATCAGGTAGCTGATCCAAAACGGCAGCACCAGCAGGATCAAGAGCAGGCTCTTGGTGCGCGACGCGTGGCGGGCGATGTAGTACGCGACCGGGTAGCCGATCAGGATGCAGCCGCCCAGCGAGAGCGCGACGTAGCGGAACGTGCGCAGGAACACGTCCCAGTAGACGCCGCCCGGCGTCAGCTCGTTCAGCACGTGGGAGACCCAGCCGACGTTCCAGTTGAGCGGGTTCCAGGCCGGGATCGGCGTCTGCAGGATCGGGTCGATGTTGCCGAAGGCCACGCCGATCACGGCGTAGAACGGCAGCAGGAATAGGATCAGCAGCCAGACAACGCCTGGGATCGCGAAGGCCGGCCAGAGCCAACGTGGGTACATGCCCCTACTTTACGCGCCCGACAGGAACGTCGAGTACCCGTCCTGCCAGAGCGACTGGCCCTTGGTCGTGAGCGTCATCTCCTGGAGCGAATCCGGGCCGAGGTCGTTCTCGGTCAGCACGCAGGTGGCGAGCGTCTCGGGGATCACCTTCTTCTTGACGAGATCCTCAGGAACGATCTCGTTGAGCGGCGGCTGGTAGCCGTTGAAGTTGACGAAGTTGGAGTAGGCGACGCCGTTGTCGAGCATGAAGTTGAGGAACAGGTGCGCCAGCACCGGCTTCTTGGTGGTGCTGCAGATCGACCACATGTCGTTCTGGATCGGTCCCTTGCCCTTGACGGGGTGCCAGAAGCGCAGCAGCGGGCCGGTGGCCTTGTTGGGCAGGTAGTAGAAGAAGGCCGACATCATGTCGCCCGACCAGGCTTGGTTCAGCCAGGCCTTGTTCTCGGGGATGTTCGAGTACTGGAGGTCGCCGACCTTGATGTTGCAGATGTTGTAGAGCTCCTGCAGGTCGGCGACGGCCTTGTTGATCTTGGCCGGATCCTCCGTGTTGATGTCGAACTCGCCGCGCCGCAGCAGCGCCATCGCGATCGTCTCGCGCACCTCCGACAGCAGGGCCGTCTTGCCCTTGTAGGCCTGGGCCTGCCAGAAGATGTCCCACGGGTTTGACATCGACGGGATGTCTTCCTTGACCTGGTCGGTGCGCCAGGCGATGCCGGTGGCATAGGCCGTATAGGGGACGCCGTACTGCGAGCCGACGTCGTAGAACGGGTCGACCAGCGAGGGCCAGACGTTCTTCTTGAGGTTGGGGATGTAGTCGAGGTTGAGCGGCTTGATCAGCTTGCCGGCCACGACACGGTCGAGGTTGTCGGGCGTCATCTCGGTCACGTCCGGCTGCACGGCACCGGACGCCAGCTTGGCCACGCCCGTGTTGATGTCGTCGAACGGCGTCACCTTGACCGTCACGTTGTACTTCTTGCCGAACTCCTTCAGGAGTGCGCCGTAGATGTAATTCGGGTAGTTGAAGACCGTGAACTCGCCGCCGGTCTCGGGCTTCATCCCCGAGGGGATCGGCTGCTCCCACAGCGGCAGCGTGACGCGCCGGTTGGGGCGGGCCAGCGGGAGGCCGCCTGGGCCGACCGCCTGGCCGGCAGAGTTGACGGTGCTGCCCGCGGTGTTGGTCGAGTTGCTGCACGCCGCCAGGAGACCGCTGGCACCCGACAGGGCGAAGGCCGCCCCGCCTGTGCGTGCCAGGAATTCTCGTCGGGTCGCGGCGGAGCGCCGTTCCTTGGGATGCATGGGGTCTCTCCGATCCTGACTGACTGGCCAGTCAACTGGGCGTACTGTAACGATCCGGGTGACCGTGTCAAGGACGGCGGTCACGACTAGGACGAGCTGTCAGCCGCGATTGTTTCCGCGCGATTGAATCAATCTGAGCGCCGCAGGTCAAGGTTCCAGGCGCTTCCGCTTGCATTCGTTCAACGTGATCGGTACGAATACAGGCATGGCACGGACGAAGAACCAGGGTGCGCGGCGGCGGCAGCTGACCGAGGCCGCGGGGCGCGCCATCATCGCCCGCGGCGCCGCCGCTGTGCGGCTGAAGGACATCGCGGAGGAGGCCGGCGTCACCCCCGGTGCGGTGCTCTACTACTACCCGGACGTCGACCAGCTGCTGGTCGAGGTGCACCGCACCGCGGGTGAGCGCTTCTGCGACAGCCGCATCGCCGCGCTCGATCAGATCGCCGACCCACGGCGGCGGATGCTGGCGGCGATCAGCAGCGGGCTGCCGACCGGGCCGCACGACGAGACGGTGCGCACGCTGTATGAGATGGACGCGCTGGTCGGCCGCAGCCGCCTCTACTCGGCGCTGGCGGTGTCCTTTTTCGAGCGACAGGTGGCCCTCTACCAGGTGATCCTGGAGGCGGGTGTGGCGCAGGGGATGTTCACGCTGGCCGCGTCCTCGCAGACGATCGGCCGCAACCTGGTCGCGCTCGAGGACGCGCACGGCCTCCACGTGCTGATGGGCGACGCTCCGATCGACCGAGCCGAGGCCGAGCGGCTGATCGTGTCCTACGCCTGCTCCGCCACCGGGTGCGACCTGACGGCCGCCGGCTGAAGGCGGTTGACCGCAGCTGGCGCGCGGCGGCTCTGGCAGACTCTGCGGCCATGCCGCGCGACCTGCGACCGCTGTTCGACCCCGCCTCGGTGGCCATCCTGGGGGCCTCCGCTGACCCCGCGAAATGGGGCAACTGGCTGGCCCGCGGGGCGCTTCGCGGCGCGGGCCGCCGTCCCGTCTACCTGGTCAACCGCAACGGCGGCGAGGTGCTCGGCACCAGGGCCTACACGTCGGTCACGGAGCTGCCGGAGGCGCCGGAGCTGGTCGTGATCGCCGTGCCGGCGGCCGGCTTCGAGCAGGCGGTCGACGACTCGCTGGCGATGGGCGCCCGCGCGCTGGTGGGCATCACGGCCGGGCTGGGCGAGGCCGGCGGTGACGCCGCCGCCCGCGAGCAGGCGCTGGTGCAGCGGGTGCGCGACGCCGGCGCAATGCTGCTCGGCCCCAACTGCCTGGGCGTGTACGACGCGTCTAGCGACCTGGGCCTCTGCTCGAACGAGTTCCCGCCCGGGTCGATCGGGCTGATCTCGCAGAGCGGAAACCTGGCGCTCGAGCTGGGCCTGATGTCACGGCGTTACTCGCTCGGCTTCTCGCGGTTCGCGTCGATCGGCAACCAGGCCGACCTTGACGTGGCCGAGCTGGTCGCCTCCTACGCCGAGCATCCCGCCACCGAACTGATCGCCGTCTACGTGGAGGACTTCCGCGACGGGCGCGCATTCGCCGCGGCAGCCGCCGCCGCGCGGAAGCCCGTGATCCTGATCACGGTCGGGCGCAGCGACGCCAGCGCCCGCGCGGCCCAGTCGCACACCGGGGCGCTGGTCAGCTCGCTTTCCACGGTGCGGGCGGC
>DATIOK010000088.1:0-9929 GCA_035473255.1 Gaiellales bacterium | reverse complement strand
GGCCTCGACCCGAGCCAGGCCAGGTTCCTGCAGCAGACGGCGGCCGGCGCTACGGCATGAGGTCGCGGCGGGCCACGTTCAGTGCCACCGCGCGCTCGAGCGCGGCCGAGCGGGCGTCCTCGAGCTTGGTCGAGAACTCCTCGTCGGCGGGGTCGAGCCGGCCGATCCGCTGCGAGTGCTCGCCGGGCCGCACCAGCTCCACCACGGTGCCCTGCGGTGTGGCCCGGATCGCAACCCGCCACTCGGCCAGCTCCCGCCGCCGCCGCGCCCGCCGCGCCCAGATCGCCGTGAGCGGCACCGACACCACGGCCAGCATCATCACCCCGTAGGAGATCACCGTTTCCACGCTGCCTCTACGGTAGCGCGCGCAGGTTGGAAATTGACCGATCGGTAAGGGCTTCACTACCATGTGACCACTGGAAGTGCAGACGTCGGGAGTTCCCGGCACACGCATCAAGAGAGGCGGAGGGACCGGCCCTGTGAAGCCTCGGCAACCGAACCGCCGCTGCGGGGACGGTGCCCCATCCGGCGAGGCGACCGCCTCGGAAGATGTGAACCGGCCGATCTGATCGGCCCATCCCGGGAGAATCGACAATGTATGCAACGCATCTCGTCTGCAAGGGCTGTGGCTCGCAGCACCCGCTGGAGGCGCGCTTCGCCTGCGACCGCTGCTTCGGCCCGCTCGAGGCGGCCTACGACCGCGACGCGATCGCGGCCGGCGTCACCCGCGAGCTGATCGAGTCCGGCCCCTCGACGCTGTGGCGGTGGGAGTCGTTCCTGCCCGTGCGCGCGCCCGGCCGCGGGCTGCCGGTCGGCAACTCGCCGCTGATCCGGGCCGATCGCCTGGCCGCCGAGCTGGGCCTGGACTGCGAGCTGTACGTCAAGACCGAGACCTCCAACCCCACCCACTCGTTCAAGGACCGGGTGGTGGCGGTGGCGGCCGCCAAGTCGGTCGAGCTGGGCTACGAGGCGCTGGCGTGTGCCTCCACCGGCAACCTGGCGGGCGCCACGGCCGCCGCCGGGGCGGCGCTGGGGCTGCCCACCTACATCTTCGTGCCCAGCGACCTCGAGCCCGAGAAGATCATCGCCGCCGCCGCCTACGGCGCCACCGTGTTCGTCGTGGACGGCACCTATGACGACGTCAACCGTCTCTGCTCGGAGCTCGCCTACGACCGGCCCTGGGCCTTCGTCAACGTCAACATGCGCGCCTACTACGCGGAGGGGTCGAAGACGATCGCGCTGGAGACGGCAGAGCAGCTGGGCTGGCGCGTCCCCGACCGGGTGATCGCGCCGATCGCCTCCGGCTCGCTCTACACGAAGATCCTGCAGGGCTTCGAGGAAGGCCGCTCAGCCGGACTGCTGGACGATGGCCCTGATCCGGTCATGCACGGCTGCCAGGGCGCCGGCTGCGCGCCGGTGGCGACCGCCTTCGCCGGCGGCTCCGATCAGGTCGTGCCGGTCAAGCCGACCGGGATCGCCAAGTCGCTCGCGATCGGCAGCCCCGCCGACGGCGTCTACGCGCTGGAGGTGGCGCGCCGCACCGGCGGCTCGATCGAGGCCGTCGACGACGAGCAGATCGTCGAGGGCATCAGCCTGCTGGCGGCGGCCACGGGCGTCTTCACCGAGACGGCCGGCGGCGTCACCGCCGGCGTCCTGCGCAAGCTGGCCGAGCGGGGCGATATCGGAGCGGGGGAGACGGTGGTCGTCTACATCACCGGCGACGGCCTGAAGACGATCGACGCGGTGCGCCCAGCGGTGCGCACGATCGCGGTGTCGCCCGACCCCGACGACGTGGATGCGGCGCTGGAGCGGCGCCTGGCCTCGGCCTGACCGGGGCGGGGCGACGGGGCGAATCGCGGGCCGGAGCAACCGGCGGCTGGTGATCCGGCCCGCAGATGGATGATCGGCGGCGCGCTGCGGCGGCGCCTCACGGCTCGGGTGGTTCTCCCTCCCCGGATCGGAGGAGCCGGGGCCTACGCGCTTTCGCGCACCTCGGCGTGCCCTCCCTGCACGCTCACGTCGAACCGCCGCCCCAGCGCCTCGATGCCGCGCAGCTCCAGCCGCCGGCAGGCCTCGGGCAGCACCGCGTCCACGTGCAGCCGTCCGTCGGCCGGGTCCGGCCGCAGGCCCAGCATGCAGGTCAGAAACAGCACCGGCGCGCCGGCCGCCCAGGCCTGCGGCGAGCAGGCGGTGGGGTAGGCCACCGGGAACGGCGTCATCCCGCGGCGGTAGCCCGCGAACACTTCGGGTAGCCGGTAGTCGAAGTGGCGGGCGGCCGTCAGCATGTCGCTGGCGATCCGGTTCGCGTACTGGCGGAAGCCGTAGCGCACCAGGCCGGCGGTGAGCAGGCTGTTGTCGTGCGGCCAGACGGTGCCGGTGTGGTACCCGATCGGGTTGAAGCCACGGTCGCGGTCGGACATGGTGCGCACGCCCCAGCCCGAGTTGAGCGTGTCCGACATCAGCTGCTCCGCCACGGCCGCTGCGCGCGGCTCATCCACGATGCCCGACCACAGCAGATGGCCGATGTTGGAGCAGAGCGAGTCGATCTGGCGCTTCTCGCGGTCGAGTCCCAGCACGAAGTAGCCGTCGCCGTTGCGCTCCGAGAAGAAGGCCTGGTTGAATGCCGCTTTGAGCTGCGCGGCCTCGCGCTCGAGCCGCTCGGCCAGCCCCGGGTCGCCCCACACGTGGCGGCACAGCTCGGCCGCGCGCAGGCGGGCGTCATAGGCGTAGCCCTGCACCTCGGCCGCGGCCACCGGCGTGTGCGCCACGGTGCCGTCGTGATAGCGCATCGAGTCCCACGAATCCTTCCAGGTCTGGGACTCAAGGCCGCGCTGCGAGCGGCGGTGGTACTCGATGAACCCGTCTCCGTCCAGGTCGCCGTACTCGTGCATCCAGCCCAGCGCCCGCATGGCCGGCTCGCGCAGGCTCCCGATCGTGTCGACGTCGCCGGTCCAGCGGTACAGCTCGGAGATCAGGATCAGGAACAGCAGGGTCGAGTCGACGCTGCCGTAGTAGGGGAAGGCGCCGCCCTCGGCCGCCACCCGGCCCAGCCGCAGCTCGTGCACGATCTTGCCGGGCTCGCTGTCGCGCTCGTCGTCACGCTCGCTCGCCTGCAGCGCGGCCAGCGTCTCGAGCGTGCCCCCCGCCAGCGACGGGCCCAGCAGCAGGGTCTGGTAGCTGGTCAGCAGCGTGTCGCGGCCGAACACGGTCATGAACCAGGGCAGCCCCGCGGCCGGAAGGTCGCCCATCCGGTCGCTGCCCTGGCGGGCGCGCATGCGCAGGGCGGCCAGGTCGGCCAGGGACCGGGTGTAGGTGTTCCGCAGCTCCTCCCAGTCGGTCACCAGCTCCGGAGCGTGCAGCCGCCAGGCTCGCAGCGACTCCTCGACCCGCACGCGCTCCTGGCCGAAGTAGAACGTGGTGTAGCGGTCGCGGCGGCGGTTGTCGCCCGACAGCAGCACCACGTTTGCGCGCGACTCCCAGGTCTCTCCCGGCTTCAGCGAGACGGAGTGGGAGATGAAGCGGTCGCCGGTGTGTCCCCGCTGGGACACCCAGACCAGCGCCTCTGCCGAGAACACCCCGTCGCGGAGCTGGAACGACCAGGAGTTCTCGTCCTCGTCGTGGGACACGTCGACGCTGAAGCCGGGCTCCGTGCGACGGGTGAAGACCAGGTCCTCGTCGCGGTACTCCCGCGCCTTCACCTCGAACAGGTCGAGGAAGTCGAAGTCGAACTCCAGGCGCAGCTCCAGCTCGACCGGCTCGATCAGGTGGTTCTCGACGCGCAGGGTGTTCTGGAGGCTGCCCTCGCCCACGAACACGTTGCGGATCAGCGAGACGGCGCCGGCCGCCATGCCCGGCAACGGCGGGTTTTGAAGGAACACGGCCGCCGAGTAGTAGTCGACGGTGTCGGAGCTGAGCAGCTGCGGCGGCTCCCCGTTCAGCAGCAGCTGCCACGCCGACAGGTAGCGGGTGTCGTTGTAGTAGAGCCCCTCCGAGCCCACGCCGACGTCGCCGTGATCGTCCGCGACGAGGAAGCTATTGCCGTCGAGGACGGTCAGCATCCGCGCATGCTATCGATGCGACGGGCGGGGAAACGGATCGCACCCGCGACGGCCGGCTGCCGGTACGGGCGCGGAACATGGCGGCCGCGGGTCAGGCGGCGACGGCGGGAGCGTGCTCCTCGAGCTCCAGGGCGGCCGCAAGCGCGGCCTTGGGGCGGGCGCCGACGGCCTTGGCGACGACCTTGCCGTCCTTCACCAGCACCAGCGTGGGAATGCTCAGCGCCTGGAACGTCTCCTGCAGCTCTGGCTGGTCGTCGACGTCGATCTTGCCGACCTTGAGGCGTCCGGCGTACTCGGCTGCGATCTCCTCCACCACCGGCGCCACCAACCGGCAGGGACCGCACCAGGCTGCCCACAGGTCGAGCAGCACGGGCAGCTCGGAGTCGAGCACCTCGCTCTGGAAGTTGTCCTTGGTGATCTCGATGGCGGTCATTCCTGGTCTCCTGACTTATGTAACTGACTGGTTATATAGTTGCACATGCGCTACGATGGCGCAAATGGCGCTTCCACATCCGCTTCCGGCCGAGTATGCCCGAACCGTAGCCGACCGGTTCCGCCTGCTGGGCGATCCCAGCCGGCTGATGCTGATGGATCTGCTGCGCGACGGCGAGCGCACGGTCGGCTCGCTGGCCACAGAGCTGGGATGCACCCAGGCCAACGCCTCTAAACATCTCGGCCTGCTGGCCGACGGCGGGCTGCTGTCGCGGCGCCGCGAGGGCCTGCGCTGCTACTACGCGATCGCAGACGATGCCGTCTTCACGCTCTGCGACCAGGTGACCGCGTCGGTGCTGAGCCATCTCGACCGGCGGGCCGAGCTGCTGCGGGGATCTACATCCGAGCTTCCAGCGCCACCACGTCCGACACGTAGCGCTCGGTGACCCGCAGCATGCCGAACCGCCGCACGCCGGCGGGGCCCTGGTAGTAGGCGGCCAGCGCCAGCCGCTGGTCTCCGCTAAAGACGTTCAGCAGGTGGTGCAGGTAGGCCACGCCGATGCGGACGTTCCCGTCGGGCGTGCGTGCCACCGGGTGGCCGATCAGCCGCTCCGTGAACCGCCAGGTGGCGGGCATCACCTGCATCACGCCCCACGCGCCGACCGCGGACACGGCCCCGCTGTTGTAGCCGGATTCCATCCAGGCGACCGCCCGCGCCAGCCGCGGATCGACGCCGTAGTGGGCGGACCACCGGTCGAGCGAGCTGACCGCGTCGAAGCTGCCGTCTGCCGCCATGGCCGGGGCGGCCGCGGAACCGGGGACGCGCAGGTGGCTGCCCGCAAGCAGCACGCCGAACGGCGAGATGCCGTTGATCGCGGCCAGGTGCGTGAGCGTGATGCCGTAGCGGGCGGCGATGCCGCTGAGGGTGTCGCCCCACTGCACCGTGATGCGGTGGCCGCCGGGGCCGCCGTGCCCGTGACCCGGGATTCGCAGCGTGGTGCCGGCAAGCAGCAGGTTGTCGGGGCGGATGTGGTTGGCCCGGGCCAGATGGTGCAGCGAGACGCCGTGGGCGGATGCGATCCCGGTCAGCGTGTCGCCCCAGCGCACCGTGTAGCGCTGGGCGGCCAGCGCCGGGGCGGCCGCGACCAGCGCCGCGATCGGGGCCACCACCAGCAGGTATCGGAATCCGCGCATGAACTCGTCCTGTTCGCTGCCGCCCTGGCGACTCCTTCCAACCGCCGCTGCGGATAGGCTCTGGCTGTCGGGGAAACGGTCTTTGGGAGGTAGGCATGCAGCCGGAGCTGGTGCGCAAGATGACGGTCGAGGCGGTGGGCGCGTTCGCGCTCTCGTTCATCGGCGTGGGAGCGATCCTGTACGGCGGTCCCAACAGCCTGGTCACGGTGGCGCTCGCGCATGGTTTCGTGATCGCGGTGATGGTGTGCGCGGCCGGGCACATCTCGGGTGGGCATTTCAACCCCGCCGTCACGTTCGGCTTCCTGGTCACCAAGCGGATCCCGACCTACGAGGCCGTGGGCTACTGGGTCGCCCAGCTGGGCGCCGCGGTGCTGGGCGCGCTGGCCGTTCGCGCCACGCTCCCCGATCACGTCCCCAACATCAATCCCGGCCTGACGGTGCTGGCGCCCGGCGTGAGCTGGGGCAGCGGCTTCGTAATCGAGTTCATTCTCACCTTCTTCCTGGTGTTCGTGATCTTCGGCGTGGCCGTCGACCCGCGCGGCAGCTTCGCGGCCGTGGCCGGCATCCCGATCGGCCTCACGATCTCGCTCGACATCATGATGGGCGGCCCGCTGACCGGTGCCAGCATGAACCCGTCGCGGACGTTCGGGCCCGACCTTGTGGCGGGCAAGTTCACCGACATCTGGCTGTACTTCGTGGCCTGCCCGCTGGGCGCGGCGGCGGCGGCGCTGCTCTACCACCACCTGATCCTGGCGCGCCGGGAGGACTGAACCAGTCCTTCACGCGGGCCGCCGCGTCCGCTATGCTGTGTGTTCTGACTGACTAGTCAGTCAGTACCCGGGAGCGATCAAATGGCCGACCGCAAGACCGAGATCCTCGAGGCAACCTGCCGTGTCATCGCCCGGGAGGGCGCCGACGGGCTGCGCATGGGGACAGTCGCCCGCGAGGCGGGGGTCTCAAGCGCGCTCCTGCACTACTACTTCGACACCCGCGCCGACCTGCTGATGCAGGCCTTCGAGCACGCCGACATCAAGGCCGACCAGGCCGCCGAGGCCGCGCTGGCCGGCATCCCGGGCGCGGTCGAGAGGCTGCGGCGGCTGCTGGAGATCTACGCCGGCGCCGACGCCGTCTTCCGCGACGACTGGGTGCTGTGGGTGGAGATGTGGCGCAGCGCGATCTTCGACGAGCGCCTGGCCGAGAGCGTTCGCCGCTCGTCGGCCTCGTGGGTCGAGCAGATCACCGACCTGCTGGAGCAGGCCCGCGACGAGGGGTCGATCTCAGACGCGATCGTCGTCAACGATGTGGCCATGCGGCTGGCCGCGACGGTGGACGGGCTGGGCCTGCAGATCCTGTCCGGCATCACCAGCCACGAGCGCGCCGCCGGGCTGATCAGAAGCGCGCTGGCGATCGAGCTGGGGCTTCCCACAACTGCGAGGAGCAGCGTATGAGCGTGGCCGACACGAAGGGCAAGACACTGCCGGCGCGGGCGTACACGTCGCCCGAGGTGTACGAGGCGGAGATGCGCGAGGTGTTCCTGAGGGCGTGGAACTTCGCCTGTCACGTCAGCGACGTGGCGGAGCCGGGGAGATTCTGGACGACCACCATCGCGGGCGAGCCGATCGCGGTGCTGCGCGACAAGGACGGACAGCTGCGCGCGCTCTCGAACGTCTGCCGACACCGCGCGGCCCGCATCCTCGACGGCCAGGGCAGCTGCCCGAAGGTGCTGCGCTGCCCCTACCACGGCTGGACGTACCGGCAGGACGGCCAGCTGGCGGCGGTGCCCGAGGCGCGCGGCTTCGACGACCTCGACCGCGAGAGCGTGAGGCTGCCGGCCTTCCGGGTGGGCGAGCTGAGCGGGATGGTGTTCGTCTGCATGAGCGAGGAGACCGAGCCGCTCGACACCTACTTCGGCGACCTGGCCGAGAAGCTGGCGCCGCTGCGGCTGGCCGAGCTGGGCGCCGGCCCGCGGATCGCGAACGGCTACGACCACAACTGGAAGGTGATCACCGACAACTACCTGGAGGGCTACCACATCCCGGTCGGCCATCCCGGTCTGCTGCGGCTGCTCGACTACAAGCGCTACGTCGCCTCGCCCGCCAAGAACCACACCTGGATCGACGGGCCGTTCCGCAACAAGCCGTCGCGCAACTACCAGGAGCGGCTGTACCAGAAGCTGCTGCGGCCGATGAAGGATTTCCCCGAGGACCTGCTGGGGGCATGGACGTACGTGCACCTGTGGCCGGCCACGTTCATCGACATCTACCCCGATCAGATCGACACCTGGCAGCTGTTCCCCGCCGGGCTGCGGCGCACCAGGACCGAGGCACGGGTCTACCACTCCGGCTCCGGCGCGGTCCGCGACCGGCTGGTGCGGGCCATCAACTGGCGCGTCAACACCAAGGTGATGACCGAGGACGTGGAGCTGTGCGACATGGTGCAGCTGGGTCTCGAGTCGCGCACCTATGAGCGCGGCGTGCTGAACCGCAACGAGAACGGCGTGCTGGCGTTCCACGACCTGCTGCGGCACGCCGTTCCGGGCATCGACGAGCCGTGAGGATCATCCGTGGCGATGACCGCTGGCTGTTCCTGACGCCCGAGATCGAGCGCGAGGTGCCGTCGCTGCTGGCCGCCCTCGCCGCAGGCGACGCCGACGTCGAGGCGGGCCGGATCGAGCGCCTGATCCACGACGGCCACATGCAGGACTGGTTCGACTACCTGCGCGACTGCCGGGCGCGGCTGGAGGCGGCCGAGGTGGCAGGCGAGCAGGCGACGTCGGCGCAGCGGCTGGCCGCGGTGCTGCGCGAGCAGTACCTGCTGGCGCCGGCGCTGCGCGACGACGAGGCGCACGACGCACCCGAGCGGCGACGACTGGAGGAGCTGGCGTGGACTTCGCACTGACCCCCGGGCAGCGTGAGCTGCGAGCCCGCGCCGCCGCCTTCGTGGACGAGGTGCTGATCCCGCTGGAGCTGACGGCGGAGCTGGCCGGCGGACGGCTGCCGGAGGCCGACCGCCGCCACGTCCGCGACCAGGCCCGCGAGCGCGGGCTCGACTCGGGCAACCACGCGGTGGAGCTGGGCGGGCGGGGCTGGGACAACGTCGAGCAGGTGCTGGTGCAGGAGGAGCTGGGCCGCAACACCAATGCGATCTGGTGGAACATGGCGGGCGGCTACAACGTGCTGTCCAGCGGTACGCCCGAGCAGATCGAGCGGTACCTGCGCCCGACGCTGCTCGGCGAGCGCGCCGACGCGTACGCGGTCACCGAGGGCGGCGCCGGGTCGGACTCGGGTGCGATCGCGGGCACGGCGGTCGAGTCCGCAGGTGGCTGGCACCTCAGCACCGAGAAGTGGTTCGTCACCACCGGCGACGTGGCCGACTACTTCATCGTGATGGTGAACGTGCTGCGCGACGGCGAGCTGCTGCCGACGCTGTTTCTGGTCGATCGCGACACGCCCGGGATCGAGGTGGTGGACGATCCGCCCTTCACCCACAACTACCCGCACGGGCATCCCACCATCCGGTTCGACTGCGACCTGCCGGCGGACGCGGTGCTGGGCGGGCCGGACCTGGTGGGCAAGGGCGACGAGCTGCAGAACGAGTGGTTCGTGGAGGAGCGAATCCACATCGGCGCCCGCTGCGTGGGCGCGATGCGGCGGCTGCTGGCGGAGACCGTCGATTGGACGATCCAGCGCCGGCAGTTCGGCTCCCGCATCTTCGACTTCCAGGGCGTCAGCTTCCCGCTGGCCGACTCGGCGTCGGACTGCCTGGCGGCGCGGCTGCTGGTCTACCACGTCGCCTGCATGGCCGACGACCCAGCCGCCGACCGCAAGCTGGTGCACCACAGGGCCAGCGCGGCCAAGCTGTTCGCCAGCGAGGCGGCACACCGCTGCGCCGACCGGGCGGTGCAGGCGTTCGGCGGCCGCGGCTACATGCGGACGAACACGGCCGAGCGGTTCCTGCGCGAGCTGCGGGTCGACCGCATCTGGGAGGGCACCAGCGAGATCCAGCGGTTGATCGTGGCCCGCGGGCTCGAGCGCCGCGGCGTCGAGACGCTGCTCGACGTGACCGGCTGATCCTCCGTAAAGGGCTGTTGCTGCTGCGGCCAACGTCCGCGGTAGCACTTGACGCGTTCTGCGGGTATGGTGCCGCTGCCGTCTGGACATGAGCACGGTCGTTTCGCAGGCTTGACAAGGGGGAGAGAATGATCCGGAAATCGTGGCTGCTGGCATGTGCTGCGGGCGTTATCGC
>DATIOK010000087.1:0-5960 GCA_035473255.1 Gaiellales bacterium | reverse complement strand
GGAGCCCGTGTTCGACCCTGCGCTCGTGATGCTCGTCTCTGCCACGACCGTCGATCTGGCGCGGGCCCAGTTCGCGACGACCAGCCTCTACCACTTCCTGTTCGTTCCGCTGACACTGGGACTGGGCCCGATCGTGGCGGTCTTCCAGACGCTGTGGCGGCGGACGGGCGACGAGTCGTGGCTTCGGCTGACGCACTTCTTCGGCACGCTGTTTCTGATCAACTTCGCGATCGGCGTCGCGACCGGTCTCGTCCAGGAGTTCCAGTTCGGCATGAACTGGTCGGTCTACTCGAAGTTCGTCGGCAACGTGTTCGGCGCGCCGCTCGCGATCGAGGGCCTGGCGGCGTTCTTCCTCGAGTCGACGTTCCTGGGGCTGTGGATCTTCGGCTGGGACCGGCTGTCGCCGCGCCTGCATCTCGCCACGCTGTGGATCGCGGTGGCCGGTACCTGGGTGTCGGCCTACGTCATCCTGGTCGCGAACTCGTTCATGCAGGATCCGGTGGGGTACAAGGTCGAGAACGGTCACGCGGTGCTGACCAGCGTGTCGGCGCTGCTCTCGAGCCGCTGGGCGATCTACGCGTTCGTGCATACGATCCTGGCCGGCCTCACCTGCGGCGCGGCGGTCGTATTCGGGGTCTGCTGCTGGCACTTCGCGCGCGGCCGCAACGTGGAGCTGTTCAGGCCCGCGGCGAAGGTGGCGCTGATCGTGCTGGTGCCGGTGTCCTGCTTCAACATGTGGTTCGGCAGCCACTTCGGGATCCTCGTCACCGAGCTGCAGCCGATGAAGATCTCGGCCGCCGAGGCCCAGTGGAAGGACTGCCAGAAGTGTGCGTTCTCGCTGTTCCAGGTGGGCGGCTTCAGCGAGAGCGACCAGACGCCGACCTTCTCGATCGAGATCCCAGGACTGCTGTCGTACCTGTCGACGGGCTCGTTCAAGGGCAAGGTGACTGGGCTGACCGAGCTGAACAACCAGTACGAGCGGCAGTACGGGAGGGGCAATTACGTGCCGCCGGTCGAGGCCGTCTACTGGAGCATGCGCGGCATGGCCTACGCGGGCTCGGTCGTGGCCCTCGTCTCACTGGTCGGCGCGTTCCTGTTCCGGAAGCGGCGGCTGGAGCGGCTGAAATGGTTCCTCTGGATCGGCGTGGTGACGAGCTTCGTGCCGTTCGTGGCCACGACGTTTGGCTGGCTCCTGACCGAGCTCGGGCGCCAGCCCTGGATCGTGCAGGGGCTGCTCAAGACCTCCGGTGCCAACTCGCCCGCGGTTGGAACCACGTGGCTCGTGATCAGCCTCGCGGTGTTCGTCAGCCTCTACATCATCCTGGGCGTGCTGGACATCTGGCTGATGCGGCGCTACGCCGGCCGTGACCCTTCGAGCCCGGCCGGCGAGCCGGGCGAACCCTCTCCAGCGCCGGCGGTCGGCTACTGATGGATCTCCAGAACCTCTGGTTCGTGCTGATCGCCGTGCTCTGGTCGGGCTACTTCCTGCTGGAAGGATTCGACTTCGGCGTGGGCATGCTGCTGCCGTTCCTGCCGCGCGATGACGAGCAGCGGGATGCCATGTTCGCCTCGATCGGGCCGGTCTGGGACGGCAACGAGGTGTGGCTGGTGACGGCGGGCGGCGCGACGTTCGCGGCGTTCCCGGCCTGGTACGCGACGATGTTCTCGGGCCTCTACGTCGCGCTTCTGGCGGTGCTCTTCTTCCTGATCGTCCGCGTGATCTCGTTCGAGTGGAGGACGAAGAGCTCGAGCCCGCGATGGCGGCGGGTGTGGCTGTGGGCAAACGCGGTCGGGAGCTTCGGTGCCTCGCTGATCTGGGGCATCGGGCTCGCGAACCTCCTGTACGGCACCCCGATCAACTCACATGGCGACTTCGACGGAACCTTCTGGGACCTGTTCAACGCCTACACCGTGCTGGCAGGCGTCGCGGTGGTCGCCGTCTTCGCGTTCCACGGCGCGACGTACCTGACGCTTCGCACACAGGGCGATCTGCTGGAGCGAGCCGGCGCCGCCTCGCGACGGTTGTCGATTGTGGCGGCCGCGCTCGGTTCCGTGTTCCTGATCTGGACGGTGGTGGTCGCCGTCGACCGCAACGACAAGAGCGTGTTTCCGCCGGTACTGCCCGCCGCGATCGGGATCGCCGCGTTCATGCTCGCGGGCGTGTTCGTCCGCCGCCGCAGCCAGATCCGGGCGTTCGCGATGACCGGCCTGGGCACGATCGCGGTCGTGGCCACGCTCTTTGTCAGCCTGTTTCCCCGGGTGATGGTCTCGAGCACCGACTTCGCCAACAGCCTCACGGTCAGCAGCGCCGCCTCGGCCCACTACACACTGGCGGTGATGTCGGTCGTCGCGCTGATCTTCGTCCCGCTGATCCTGCTCTACCAGGGCTGGACGTACCACGTGTTCCGCGCCCGCGTCGGCGGCCCGCGAGACGAGCCCACGCATTAGCGCACGGTCGCGCTGCTTTCATTGGCGGGCGGCGATAGGCTCGCGCCGCCCCCGATGCTTGATCCCTGGCAACCCTCCCTCGACCCGGAATGGGCGATCGCCGTCGTCGTGTTCGCGGTCGACTACGCGGTCGTGGCTCGGTCCTACCGCCGCCGCGGGGTGCCCGTGCAGACGGCGCGCTGCGCGCTGTTTGCCGTCGGCCTGGCGCTGATCGCGGTGGCGCTGCTGTCGCCGATCGAGCACCTCGCGCTGACCTCGATGCTGAGCTTCCATCTGCTCCAGAACGTGCTGATCGCCGACTGGGCCCCGCCGCTCCTGATACTCGGCCTGCTGACGCCGATGGTGCTGGCCGTCGACCGGGTGCGCATCGTCCGCCGGCTCGCACAGCCGGCCGTGGCGATGCTGCTGTGGCTGGTGGCGTGGTACGTGATCCACATGCCCGCGGTCTACGACTACGCGCTCGAGCACCGCTGGGCGCTGGGCGTGGAGCACCTGGTCTTCATCGTCACCGGCCTCCTGTTCTGGTGGGCGGAGATCGTCCCCGGGTATCTGAGCCCGTCCCGGCGGGTGCTCTACCTGTTCATCGCGCTCGTGACGATGATGCCGCTGGACTTTTTCATCGCCCTCTATCCCCGCCCGCTCTACAGCTTCTACGAGCACACGGCCAAGCTGGGTGGCGCGTCGGCGCTCACCGACCAGCGCATCGCCGGCGCGGTCGCGGTGCTCGCGGAGACGGCGGTGTTCGCGGTGGCGCTGTTTGCCGCCGCGGTCGCGCTGCGCCGCGATCAGTCGCGGTAGCCGGCCGTCTCCCGGTCCTGGCGGTCGAGCAGCGCGGCGATCGCGAAGACGAGCGCCGACAGGAACACGATCGCCTGCTCGGCGTTCATGATCACGCCGCCGAGGTTCTGATCCTCGCTCGGAGACAGGCCCCACAGCCTCGGCGTCTCGACGTAGTACGGGTAGAACGGCCGGGTGATGAACGTGAACGCGAGCCCCAGGAACGACACCGCGACGAACGCGGCCAGCAGGTAGAGCACGATGTCGCCGCCGATCCGCCTGGTCGCGCCGAACACCGGCCACCAGAAAATCAGCCCGATCCAGATCAGCAGGGCGTGCTCCAGGTTCAGGAGCTGTGGATGGCGCAGCAGCGCCTGGTAGGTGGGCGCGAGATGCACGCCGTACCAGCCCGTCAGCCAGATCGCGAGGGCGACCGGCAGCGTCGTCAGGGCCGCCATCGGGCGGCCGCCGCGGCGCTCGATCCCGGCCCGCATGGCCGGCGTGAGGCCGAGGATCAGGAGCGGCGGCGCCCAGTCGGCGATGATCGCGTTCTGCAGTAGGTGGGCCAGCAACAGGTAGTGCTCGGCCAGCGTCTCGAGCGGCGAGTTGAGCGGCACCACCACCAGCAGCAGTCCGAAGCCGAAGACCAGCACCCGCCACACCGGCACGTTGCGGCCGCGGGCCGCACGCGCGTACAGCACCGCGGCCGCCGCGGCGGCGATCGCGAAGAGCGGTTCGAACGTGAAGCTCGCCGGAGCCGGAGCACTCACGTCGTCACGCGGATCGGCTCCATTTCGGCAGCGTAGTTGCGATGTCGCTTACGCGAAGGTGACGCTGGCTCTATCCGTTGCGCCGGGCGATGGCCTGCGCCAGCTCCAGCTTGTTCATCCTCGAGCGGCCCTTGACGCCGGCCCGCCGCGCGCGCTCGTAGAGCTCGTCTCGGGTATGGCCGCGCACGTCCACGCCGCCGGCCGTGGGCTTGGGGTGGTTCAGCGCAGCCGCACCACGCTGCGCGTCCTGGTCGTCCGACGGGCCCTGCTCGTCCTTCAGCTCCCAGTGATCGCCGACCTTCTCGGCCACGTGCTTGACCGAGGCCCAGGCAGCTCGGTGCGCACGTTCCTCGGAGCTGTACTGCTCGTGGGCGCTGTCGAGCGTCTCGCGGTAGGTCCGGCGCACCTTCTCAGGCGACCGCCGGATCGTCCCCGGTACTCCCTCGGTGCGGATAGGCATGATTGTTCCTCCGATCAGGTATAGCCAACCGGAGGTACGTTCCCGGCCCGCACCTCCCCGAAACTCGAGGCCGCATGCATGCAGATACCCCCGATAGCCCCATCCCGAAGCCCGGCTTTCGCCGCGTGGTCATCAGCGCGGTGGCTCACGCCCAGGCCGACCAGATCCCGCACCTGGCCCAGGCGATCGCCTTCAACGGGTTCCTGGCCATCCCCTCGGCGCTGCTGCTGGCGGTCGGGGTGTTCAGCGCCACCGCCGGGCCGGGGTCGATCCAGACGCTGCTCGACCACCTCCATGGCCTGGTGCCCGAGAGCGTGCTCGCGCTTGCGCAGGCGAGCATGGCGCAGCTGCTCGTGTCCGGCAAGAGCGACCTCATGATCGCCGTCGGCGGCGTGTTCGCCCTGTGGTCCCTGAGCGGCGCCATGCAGACGGTGATGTGGTCGCTGAACGCCGCTCACGAGTGCCCCGAGACGCGGGGCTTCGTGCGCAAGCGGCTGGTGGCGCTGCTGATGATCCTGGTGTCGCTGCTGGCGGTCGGCCTGGTGGTGTTCATGCTGGTGCTGGGGCCGACGATCAGCAGCTGGCTGCAGGACCAGACCGGCGTCGGCGCCGTCTCGTGGCTGTGGGACTACGGGCGCTGGCCGCTGCTGGTGCTGGGGCTGCTGTTCGTGTTCGGCGGCGTGCTGTATCTGGGGCCGGACCTCGACCATAGCGAGTTCCGCCTGATCACGCCGGGCGCGGTGCTGGCCGTGACCGCCTGGCTGATCGCCTCGGGCGGATTCGCGATCTACGCCGGCCGCTTCGGTGGCTACAACAAGGTCTGGGGATCGCTGGCGGCCGTGATCGTGACCATGACGTGGCTGTGGTTGTCGAGCCTGGCGCTGCTGGTGGGCGCCGAGCTCGATGCAGAGCTGAAGCGCGTCCACGGGACGCCGGAAGCCGAGCCGGCATGATCCCGCGGCCGCATGCCTCCGGGCTCGCGACCCGCGCGCTTGCCTGGATCGCCGTTCGCCTGCGGTTCGTCGTGGTCCCGGCGTTGGCCGCCGCGGCGGTCGTGGCCGGTCTGCACGCGAACCCGTTCCAGACCGGCGGCCCCGTGCTCAACCTGATCCCCAAGGATTCTCCGGCGCTGCACGCCGAGGCCGACTCGCTGCGCCTGTTCCGTGCTCCGGCTGGCAGCGATGTGATCGTCGTGCAACGCGACCCGCACGGCCTCAGCCGAGATGCCCAGTCCCGGGTGATCGCACACGCCGTCGCGGTCAGCCGCGGCCAGGACCGATCCGGGGCACGGCTCGCCATCCCGTTCATCAACGTCCCCGGCGCACCCGCGTCCACGGGCGACTCGACCACCGCGATCACCCACCTGGTGTTCGATGGCTCGTACTCGCCGAACGAGCGCACGCACGCAGCCCAGGCCTATCTGGCGGCGGCCGGACCCGACGCCGCGCCGGTCGGAGTCACCGGGGTCACCCCGGCGCGAATCGAGCAGGGCACGCTGATCCTGG
>DATIOK010000086.1:0-49191 GCA_035473255.1 Gaiellales bacterium | reverse complement strand
TGATGGCAGCGAACATCCCGATCGTGAAGGGCATCGACCCGCCCCCGGCGCTGTTCACCGTGGATCCCTGGAAGATCGTGGGACTGACCATCGACGCCGACCGCCTGGCCGAGATCCGCCGCCGCCGGGTGCGGGCGCTGGCGGCCGGCTCGTCGGCGCGTTACGCCGACCTGGCCGAGATCTACGAGGAGCTCGAGACCACCGCCAACCTGCACAAGCGGCTGGGCTGCCCGGTCATCGACGTCACCAAGCTGGCGATCGAAGAGGCCGCCGCGCGCTGCGCGGAGCTGGTCGAGGAGCGGCGCCGGGCCGCACTCGAGGGCGCGCTCTCGCGCGGATGAGCCGCTACGTCTACGACTTCTCGGAGGGGTCGGCCGAGATGCGCGGGCTGCTCGGCGGCAAGGGCGCCAACCTGGCCGAGATGACCTCGATCGGCCTGCCGGTGCCGGACGGCTTCACGGTCACCACCGAGGCATGCCTGGCCTACCTGGCGAACGACGGCCGCCACCCGGAGGGCCTCGACGCAGAGCTGGATTCGCATCTGCAGGCGCTCGAGCAGCGCGTCGGCAAGCGGCTGGGGGCGCGCAACGACCCGCTGCTGGTGTCGGTACGGTCGGGTGCCGTGGTCTCGATGCCGGGCATGATGGACACGATCCTGAACCTGGGCATCAACGACCAGTCGGTGCAGGGTCTGGCCGAGGCCGGCGGCGACGAGCGGTTCGCGTACGACTCCTACCGGCGGTTCGTGCAGATGTTCGGGGACGTGGTGGCGGGCGTCGATGGCCACCTGTTCGAGAACGCGCTGGGGCGGATGAAGATGGCCCGTGGCGCAGCCGCCGACGTCGACCTGTCGGCCGACGACCTGCGCGCGCTGGTGGGCGAGTTCCTGGAGATCTACCGGCGGGAGACCGGCGAGCAGTTCCCGCAGGATCCAGGAGCGCAGCTGCAGCGGTCGATCGACGCGGTGTTCGCCTCGTGGAACACGCCCCGGGCACGCACCTACCGCCGCGAGTACCACATTGCCGATGACCTGGGCACCGCGGTGAACGTCGTGCAGATGGTGTTCGGCAACATGGGCGACGACTCGGCCACCGGCGTCTGCTTCACCCGCAACCCCTCGACCGGGGAGCGTGAGCGCTACGGCGAGTTCTTGGTGAACGCGCAGGGCGAGGATGTCGTGGCGGGCATCCGCACGCCCCAGCCGCTGGCCGAGATGGACGCGGTGATGCCCGACGCCTACCGGCAGCTGGGCGAGCAGATGGACCGGCTCGAGCAGCACTACGGCGACATGCAGGACATCGAGTTCACGGTCGAGCGGGGCACGCTCTACATCCTGCAGACCCGGGCCGGCAAGCGCACCGCCGCCGCGGCCGTGCGGGTCGCGCGGGACATGGTGGAGGAGGGCGTGATCGACCGCCGGACGGCGCTGCTGCGGGTGGATCCGGGGCAGCTCGACCAGCTGCTGCACCCGGCCATCGATCCGTCCGCGCCGCGGCAGGTGCTGACCCGCGGCCTCAACGCCTCGCCGGGGGCGGCGGTGGGAGCCGTCGTGTTCGACGCCGACACGGCGGAGGAGCGCGGCAGGGCCGAGCAGGCGGTGATCCTGGTGCGGTGGGAGACGACGCCGGACGATATCCACGGGGTGCTGCAGGCGCAGGGGGTGCTGACGGCGCGCGGCGGCATGACCTCGCACGCGGCGGTGGTGGCGCGGCAGATGGGGAAGCCCTGCGTGGCCGGGGCCGAGCACCTGCAGATCGACGCCGACGCGCGAACGTTCACCGTGGACGGCACGGTCGTGTCCGAGGGCGACCAGATCACGATCGACGGCGGCACCGGCGACGTGATGCTGGGCGCGGTGCCGCTGGTGCCCGCGCAGCTGAATGAGGACTTCGAGACGATCACCGGCTGGGCCGACGAGGTGCGGCGGCTGCGCGTCCGCGCCAACGCCGACACGCCGGCCGACGCCGCCAAGGCGCGCGAGCTGGGCGCCGAGGGGATCGGCCTCTGCCGCACCGAGCACATGTTCTTCGGGGACGAGCGGCTGCCGGTGGTGCAGGCCATGATCATGGCCTCCGACGAGGCCCAGCGCCGCGCGCAGCTCGACCGCCTGCTGCCGTTCCAGGAGGTCGACTTCCGCGGCATCTTCGAGGCGATGGCCGGCCTGCCCGTCACGATCCGCCTGCTCGACCCGCCGCTGCACGAGTTCCTGCCCGACGCGGGCGACCTGGCCGAGGAGATCGCGCGCGGCCGCGCCGAGCACCGGCCGCCGGCCGAGATCGCGGAGCTGGAGCGGATCGCCGGCCGGGTGCGGTCGCTGGCCGAGCAGAACCCGATGCTGGGCACGCGCGGCTGTCGTCTCGGGCTGATGTTTCCCGAGATCTACGAGATGCAGGTGCGGGCGATCGTGCGTGCCGCGATCGCAGTCTCGGCGGAGGGCGTCGAGATCATGCACCCGCTGATCGGCTTCGCCGAGGAGCTGCGACGGCTGCGGGCGCTGACCGAGGACGTGATCGAGCAGGAACAGGGCGCCGGCCTGGGCATCCACATCGGCACCATGATCGAGGTGCCGCGAGCGGCGCTCACCGCCGACGAGATCGCGGGCGAGGCCGACTTCTTCTCGTTCGGCACCAACGACCTCACCCAGATGACGCTGGCGTTCTCGCGCGACGACGCGGAGGGGAAGTTCCTGACGTACTACCTGGACGAGGGCGTGCTCGACCGCAACCCGTTTCAGACACTCGACCAGCTCGGCGTGGGCCGGCTGATCGAGCACGCAGCCGGGCTCGCGCGCGGCACGCGCCCGGGCATCAAGCTGGGCATCTGCGGCGAGCACGGCGGCGACCCCGACTCGATCGCGTTCTGCGACCGCATGGGCCTGGACTACGTGTCGTGCTCGCCGTTCCGGGTGCCGATCGCGCGGCTGGCAGCGGCCCAGGCGGCGCTGCGCGCGGAGGAGCGGGTGGCGTGAGGATCGACGTCGCCTTCACACCGGGAGAGCCCGAGGACGCCTCCGTGGCGATCGTGATCGACGTGCTGCGCGCAACCACCACCATCGCCTACGCGCTGGCGCAGGGCTATCAGCGGGTGCTGGCCTGCGGGGAGGTCGACCAGGCGCGGGCGCTGGCGGAGCGGGTCAACGGCGGCGCCGTCCTGGCGGGCGAGCGCAAGTGCGTGAAGCCGGAGGGGTTCGACCTGGGCAACTCGCCGCGCGAGTTCGCCGGTGAGCGGCTGGGGGACACGCTCGTGATCACCACCACGAACGGCACGCGCGCGATCGTGACGGCGGCCGCGCACGCCGAGACGGTGGCGATCGGCAGCCTCGCAAACCTCACCTCGTGCGCCGCGGCGGTGGCGCGGATAGCCCGCAAGCAGAGCGGCGACGTGCTGATTCAGTGCGCGGGCGTGAAGGGCGGGTTCACGATGGACGACGCCTACACGGCCGGGCGGTTCGTGCAGGAGCTGGCGGTCTGGCTGGCCGAGTGGGAACGGTCGGACGCAGCCCACGCGGCGGAGGCGATCTCGCGCAGCTTCGAAACCGGCGGCGAGGGGCTGAGCGCCTCGCAGAGCGCTCGCAACCTGCGCGCGGCCGACCTCTACGACGACGTCCGGTTCTGCGCGCACGAGAGCGTGCTGGAGGTCGTGCCGAAGGTGGCCGACGTTGACGCCGGTGTGGCCCTGATCACCGCCTGAGGGGCGCCCTGCGGGCGACCCCCGTACGGGGGGTTCCCTGTGCGCGGGCACCCTGTACGCTCACAGTGGGGAGCAGAAGGGGGGTCTTCTGATGCGCTGGATGGACTTGGATGACGAAGAGGTCGACGAGTACGGCGGACGCGCGACCGTTCTGGACTGGGCACAGCAGCGCCCACTGACGGCGATCGTCATGGTGCTCGTCGTCTGGCTGGCCTTCATCTTCCTGCTGAACACGGTGTACGGGCTGTTCCTGTAGGGGCGGCCCGGAGCTGGGCGCACGAGCACGTGCTGGTGTGCGCGGTGGGGGCGGTGCGGCTGGCTGGTTGTGATCTACGCGGTCTTCAGCGCGGTGCTGACGATGCGTTAGCGCCGTCCCCGGCCGAAGCTGTTCGGGTAGGGCGCCGCGGCTCGCAGCTCGCCCACGTCGGGCGTCTCGGCAGGGGCCGGCCCGATCTCGGCCCGGCCCTGGTGGCTGAGCGCGGTGATCCGCTCGGCCAGCACGTTGATCGTGCCCTCGCGGCGCTCCAGGCGGCCGGTCACCTCGAGCAGCGGCTCGGCCCGCACGGCGATGCGGTCGCGGGCGTAGACGTCGGGCGGCACGATCGCGTTGCTCAGGCCGTGCTCGTCCTCGAGCAGCAGGAACACGATGCCCTTGGCGGTGCCCGGGCGCTGGCGCGCAACCACGATCCCGGCGATGGTGACGGTGGAGCCGGGCGGATCGGTGGCCAGGTCGCGCGATGTGCGGATCTGCTCGGGGAGCGTGGGGCGCAGCAGCGCCATCGGGTGGGGGCCGGTGGTGAGGCGCATCGTCTCGTGGTCGGCGATCATCCGCTCCCACTGCGACTGTGACGGCAGCGGTGGCGCCGGGGCGGCGTCGAGCGCCAGCGCCAGCTGGCCGGACTCGGGGGCGCGGTGCAGGCGGATCTCCCACAGCAGCCGCCGGCGGTCGCTGGAGAAGGGGTCGAGCGCACCGGCCCGCACCATCTGGGCGAGCACGTCGCGGCCGACCGGCGCCCGCCGCACCAGGTCGCCGGCGTCGCGGTAGGGCCCGCCGCGGTCGCGCTCGGCGACCACGTCTGAGGCGGCCTTGCCGACGCCCTTGATGTAGCCGAGGCCGATGCGGACGGCGCCCTGCTCCATCGCGCACTCGGGGTGGCTGCGGTTGATGTCGGGCGCGAGCACGGTCACGCCCCGCCGCTCGCCGTCGCGGAGCAGCGTGGCGGGCGGGTAGAAGCCCATCGGCTGCTCGTTCAGGAGCGAGCACAGGAACTCGGCGGGGTGGTGCAGGTGCAGCCAGGCCGACTGGTAGGCCAGGATCGCGAAGGCGGCCGCGTGCGACTTGGGGAAGCCGAACCCGGAGAAGCCGAGCACGTTCTCGAACACGGCCGCGGCCGTCTCGCGGGGGACGCCCTGCGCCTCCGCCCCGTCGCAGAACCGCTCGCGGTGCACGACCAGCGCCTCGTGGCTGCGCTTGCGGCTCATCGCCCGGCGCAGCGACTCGGCCTCGCCCGCGGTGAAGCCTGCCAGCGCGATCGCCACCTCCAGCACCTGGTCCTGGTAGACGATCACGCCCAGCGTGTCTGCCAGCGGGCCCTCCAGCAGCGGGTGGTCGAAGGGCACCCGGTAGTCGGGGTTCTCGCGCAGCAGCTTGCGGCGCTTGATGTAGGGGTTGACGGCCTTGCCCACGATCGGCCCCGGCCGCACCAGCGCCACCTGGACGGTCAGGTCGCCCAGGTTCTCGGGCTGGGTGCGCACGATCGACTGCATCTGGGCGCGGCTCTCGATCTGGAACACGCCGACGGTGTCGCCGGCCTGGATCTCGGAGTAGACCGCGGGGTCGTCGAAGCCGATGCGGGACAGGTCGACGGGCTCGGCGGCGGTGTCGGCGATCAGCTCGACGCAGCGCTCCACCGCCGACAGCATGCCCAGGCCGAGCAGGTCGATCTTGAGGAAGCCGGCGTCGGCGCAGGAGTCCTTGTCCCACTGGCAGATGCGACGGCCCTCCATGGCGGCCGGCAGCACCGGCACCAGCTCGACCAGCGGGGTGGAGGAGATGACCATGCCGCCGGAGTGCTGGCTGATGTGGCGGGGCAGGCCCATGATCTCGTCCATCAGGAACCGGAAGGCGCGCCAGCGGGGGCTGTCGGAGCCGTCCGGCAGGCGCGCCGACTCGGCGCCGTGGTCCCAGCCGTCGGTCATGCGCGCCATCCGCTCGACCTCGCCCTGCGGCAGCGCCAGCGCCTTGCCGAGGTCGCGGATGGCGCCGCGCACCCGGTAGGTGGGGAAGGCGGCCACCAGCGCGGCGTGGTCGTCGCCGTAGCGGCGCTGGATCTCGAGGATCAGGCCCTCGCGGATGTCGCGTGGGAAGTCGAGGTCGATGTCGGGGATGCTGGTCTGGTCGCGCGACAGGAACCGGCCCAGGAACAGCTGCGCCGACACCGGGTCGACGTGGGAGAGGCCGATCAGGTAGCAGACGATCGAGCCGACGCTGGAGCCGCGACCGCGGCCGGGAGGCAGCAGGCGGCGGGCGGCACTCTCGCCGCGCACCTGGAGGGCGACGTCGCGGGCCAGCTCGAGGATGTCGCGGTGCAGGAGGAAGAAGCCGGCCAGGCCGTGGTGGTCGATCAGGGCCAGCTCCTCGTCCAGGCGGCGGCGGGCCTCGTGCAGGTCGCGGCTGCCGGCGTAGCGGAGCTCGAGCTGGTCGCGGCAGATGCGGTACAGGGCCTGGGAGGCCGACTCGCCGGTGTCGGAGACGAAGTCGGGGTAGCTGTAGCCGAGGTCGCTGGCGAGGTCGAAGCGGCAGCGGTCGGCCACCTCGAGGGCGCCGCGGACGGCGTCGCCGGGGAAGCGGGCGGCCATCTCGGCGGGGGTGCGCAGCACGGCCTCGCGGTTGCCGCGGCGGTCACGCTCGCAGGCGTCGAGCGTGGTGTTGAGGCGGATCGCGACCAGGGTGTCCTGCAGGAAGGCGCGGCGGGCGTTGTGGGCGTGGACGTCGCCGGTGGCGACGGTGCGCAGGCGCAGGTCGGCGGCCAGCTCGGCCAGCAGGCGGTTGCGGCGGGCGTCGCCGCGCCAGTAGGGGCGCTGCAGCTCGATCGCGAATCGGTCGCGGCCGAAGATGCCTCGCAGCCGGCGGGCGGCGGCGTCGGCCTGGCGGGGGCGATCGGCGGCGACCTCGCGTGCGACCAGGCCGTCGCGGGCGCAGCCGGACAGGCAGTGCAGGCCGTCGGCGTGAACGGCCAGCTGGTCGAGGGTGACGGAAGGAGCGCGGCGGTCGTCGGCGTGGGCGAGGGTGAGCAGGCGGCAGAGGTTGCGGTAGCCGGCCTGGGTCTCGACCAGCAGGGTGAGGTGGGCGCCGCCGGCCAGGGTCAGCTCGCAGCCGGTGATGGGGCGCAGGCCGGCGTCGTGGGCGGCGTGGGCGAACTCGAGCGAGCCGGACAGGCTGTCGTGGTCGGTCAGCGCCAGGGTCTGGTGGCCGAGCACGGCGGCGGCAAGGGCCAGCTCCTGGGGCTGGGAGGCGCCGTCCAGGAAGGAGTAACAGGAGTGGGCGTGCAGCTCGATCATGCGCGCTGCTCGTACCAGCGGCCCTGGCGGCGATCGCAGAAGACGACGGTGTTGCGGCCGTCGGCCAGTACCAGGTCGAAGTAGGTGCGGTGGACAGGACGGCGCGTCCACCAGCCCTCCTCGACCCGCCACTCGTCGCGGGTGACGGAGACGGGGCGGCTGGCGACGGCCACGGGCAGGCCGGCCTGGTCGGTGGTGACGTGGATGGGGCGGGGGAGCCCCAGCCGGCGTACGTATGTGCGATCCATGACCCCCTTCACCTTCGGTTACTCGTACGGCACGAGCAGCTCCCGTCCCTCCGGCAGGCGTGACCAGGGGGCGACCTCGACGACGCGCAGCAGGTGGCCCTCGCCCATGGCGGCGCGCAGCTGGCGGGCCGCCTCCGAGGCACGCTCGCGGCGCACCTCGTGGGCGGGGCGCATCAGCAGCTGCTGGCGGCCGCCCGGCTCGCCCAGTTCGGCCAGCTCCATGGTCAGGCGGTCGAGGGCGCCGGGCAGGCCGGAGAGGGCGGGAAGCAGGGCGTCGCGCAGGCGGCGCGGCTCGGCGGTGGCGTCGCGCAGGCGCACGGGGCGGCGCCAGGATCCGCCGGCGGACAGGCGCGCGGAGAGCGTGAGCGTGCGGACGGGACGGCCGGCCCGCCGGGGAGAGGCCAGCAGGCGCTCGACCAGCAGGGTGGCGGCCTGGTGGAGGGTGGCCTCGTCGCCCACCGGCTCGGGGAAATCGATCCACTCGCGCAGCGGCTGGGGCGGCATGCGCGGCGCGACATAGTCCTCGTCCTCGCCCTGGGCGAGGCGGCGGCCGGCGATGCCGGCGGGGCCGAAGCGATCGGCCACGGCGGGGAGCGGGAGCGCGGCCAGCGCACCGGCGGTGCGGATGCCGAGCGCCTCCAGCTCGTCGGTGATGTGAGGGTCGAGGCCCAGGCGGCCGATCGCCATGCGGCCGATGAAGCCGGCGGCGCTATCTGCGTCGACCACGCGCGGGCGGCCGGGTCGGGCCTTGATGGCGGCGGCCCGGGCGGTGAAGCGGCCGGGGCCGGCGCCGATCCGACCGCCGGGCGGGAGCAGCTTTCCGGCCGCGTGCAGCAGGCGGCCGAGGCCGCCGTGCATGCGCAACAGGCCGTCGGCGCGGAACAGCGCGTGGCCGGGCTCGAGCGGCTCGACGGCGGCGCCGATCGCCTCCAGGCCGGCCAGCAGCTCCTCGGCGGCATCGGCAACGGCACCGGGATCGGCGGTGACCAGCCGGATTCCCGGGCAGCGAGCGATCGCCTCGCCGGCGCGCATCCCGGGCCGCACGCCGAAGGTGGCCGCGGCGGCGTTCACCTCGCCCACCAGCGGCGAGCCGCCCGCCTCCGGGGCCAGCGCCGTCGGGACATCGCCCAGCGAACCGCCCATCGCCACCCGCAGAGCGAAGCGGGGGACGAGCGCACAGACCAGGATGCGGGGGCGTTTCGGCAAGGGCTCTCCAGCATAGGCGAACATGTGTTCGTATGCAACGGCCGCGGTGACACTTCTGGGAGCGCAACAGCCGCGCCTGGCACCGGTGTTGCCTCCAAGGTTGCGTCAGGCGCTGACAGCCGGGTTGCGATTTGCTCGCGTAACGGGCGCGTTGACCTTTCCGTGAGCGCAACAGCCGCGCCCGGCACCCGTGTTGCCTCCAAGATGCATACGAGCCGTCATGGCGTGGTTGCAATCCCTGCGCGTTACAAGTGCGTTGACGCTTCTGGGAGCGCAACAGCAGCGCCTGGCACCCGCGTTGCCTCCAGATTCGTCACGGGCAGTGACGAATCACCGACGGACTGCGCTAGCCGGCGACGTCCATGTGCAGCTGTGGCTCGAACAGCTGCAGGCCCGGGTTGTGCCGCTCGACCACGGCCAGGTCGAAGACCTTGCCGCAGGAGTCGCACATGAAGCGCTGGCGCCCTTCCAGCCACCGCAGCGAGCGCCGGTGACACGAGTGGCACCGGGGCTGCTTGCGCTTCTTGGGAGTTCGGGCCATGGACGCCGGAGGCTAGTCGCGGGCTCGGACGCGATGCAGGACGAACACCCCCGCGACGGCCACCGCCGCCGCCACCGCCGCCACCGGCCCGACGCTGGCCTCGAGCGCCGCCAGTGACTTCCCGAACAAAAACCCGCCCCCCGTCACGATCACCACCCACGCCACCGCACCGACCACGTTCCACGCCGCGAAATGGCGCAGCGGCATCCCGGCTGCCCCGGCCATCCAGGGCGCGAAGATCCGCACGAACGGCACGAACCGCGAGCCAACCAGCGACTTACCACCGTGCCGCCCGAAGAACTCCTCGACCCGCAGCACCTGCTGTTGCCGCGGCCAGCCGCGCGCCACCAGCCGGTCCAGCAGCGGCCGTCCCCCGATCCGCCCGATCTCGTATCCGCCCAGCGCACCCAGCGTCGCGGCGATCGCCGCCACGGCCATCACCAGCAGCACGTTCAGATGCCCCGCCGCCGCCGCCGCTCCGGCGCCGATCAGGATCGTCTCAGACGGAAACGGCACCCCCACCAGCTCCAGCGCCACCGTCACGAACACGAGCAGGTAGGCGTGGTTCTCGAACCAGCCGACCAGCGTGCTCACATCTCACTCGTCAAGATCCGGATCCATCGCACGCTGGTAGATGCGCCGAACCACCAGCGACGGCAGCCTTCTCTCCGCCGCCTTCGAGAACTCGCGCTCGTACCGCATCCGATCCCGCGCCGCCATCGTCTCGGCATACCGGTCGCGCAGCGCCAGCAGCTCCTCCTCCGCCTCCTCGACCAGGTCCATGTAGTCGCCGTAGCGCTCCTCCGCCTCGCCCGCGCCCGCATGCGTGTACGACACCCGCGCCTGCTCGACCCGCAGCATCAGGTCGCGGTGGTCGTCGGCGAACATCGCCAGCTGCCGCGCGATCACGTCTCCGAAGCGAGCCCTCCCGGGAATCCTCATGCCCGGGATGCTACCGGTGCCCGGCGGTCGCCCGGTAGCATCGCCCTCGTGAGCGATCCCGTACACATCCACGTCCGCGCCTGGAACATCGCCCACGGCCGCGACATCCCTCCCGACCGCCAGCACGGCCACGTCCATCGCAAGCTGCTCGATGAGATGTGCGAGCTGATCGTCCGGGACGCGCCCGACCTGGTGCTGCTGCAGGAGGTGCCGGTGTGGGCCGGCGCCCTGCTGCGCGAGCGCACCGGCATGGGCGTCACGCTGGCCCCCGCCTACGGCGCGCACATCCCATTCGTGCACGTGCCGCTGCCGCTGGCGCTCGGCGCCGCCGTGGGCAGGGCCCTGCCCGACCTCGTCCGCACCCAGGTCGAGGGCCAGGCCAACGCCGTCCTCTACGGCGCCGAGCTGCTGCTCGTGTCGGCCCGCCGCGTCCAGATCAACGACCGCCGCCGACTTCGCGGCGAGCCCCGCATCGCCCAGCTGGTGCGCCTCCGCCACCGATCCGCCGGCCGCGAGCTGACGCTTGCCAACGTCCACGCCGACTCCGGCGACAACCGCCAGCAGCTGGAGCGGGCCGGCTACGTACTCGAGCGCTTCGCACGTGGCGCCCCGATGCTCCTCGGCGGTGACCTCAACGCGGATGCCCGCTCGCCCGGCCTGCAGGCGCTCGCCGCACGCGGCTGGATCGAGGACGCCACCAAGCTGCATCCCGGCGTCGATCACCTCTTCGTCCGCGGCATGCAGGTCGAGTCGCCACCGAGGGCGTGGCCGCCCGAGCTCCGCGACCTGTACCTGGACGACGACCTGCCCGTGCGCCTCTCTGACCATGATCCCGTCGACGCGGTGGTGACACTGTGAGCATCCGGTCCGACCTGCCCTCGCTGGAGGGCGTTGCCTACCTGAACGCCGGCACCAACGGGCCGCTGCCGCGGCCCGCCGCCGAGGCCATGCGGCGTGAGCTGGACATGTCCCTGGCCGAGCCCCGCATCGGCATGGCCGCCTTCCAGCACTATCGCGAGCTGCGCGACCGCGCCCGGGCCGCGCTGGGCCGTGCCGTCGGCGCGCAGCCCGAGCAGATCGCGCTGACCAGCTCCACCACGCAGGGCGTCGGCATCGTCATCTCGGGCATCGACTGGAAAGCCGGCGACGAGGTGCTGACCACGACCGAGGAACACCCCGGCATCCGCAGCCCGCTGGATGTGATCGCACGCCGCGCAGGCGTACGCGTCGTCGAGCTGCCCCCCGAGCGGCTGCTGGACGGCATCGGCGACGGCACCCGGATGGTGGCCGTGTCGCACGTGCTGTGGACGACCGGCCGGGTGCTGGACGTGGCCGCGATCTCGGCGGCCGCGCACGAGGCCGGTGCGTCGCTGCTGCTGGACGGGGCCCAGTCGGCGGGAGCGATCGCCGTCGACGCGGCCGCCACCGGTGCCGACTTCTACGCCTTCTCCGGCCAGAAGTGGCTGCTCGGCCCGCAGGGCAGCGGCGGCCTGTGGGTGTCCCCGCAGTGGCTGGACCGCGCGTGGACCGCCCAGTCGAGCTACTGGAACCTGGAGCAAGGAGTGGTCGGCGACTTCCTGCCGACCGCGGCCCGCTTCGACGGCGGCACGCTCGACACCGTCACCGTGGCCGGCATCGGCGCCGCCATCGAGTGGGTCGAGTCGCTGCCCGGCGGCCGCGCCGGCTGGCTCGCGCAGACCGCCGAGAACGCGAGCCGCGCGCGCGAGCGCCTGCGCCGCCAGCCCGGCGTCACCGTCGCCGATCACGGTAACGACGGGGCACCGCTGATCGCCCTCACCGTCGCCGGGCAGGAGGATACCGTCGCCCTGAACCAGCGGCTCGGCGCGCAGGGCATCCTCGCGCGCTACATCCCCGACACGCCCTGGCTGCGCATCTCCGTCGGGGCATGGACGAGCGACGAAGACGTCGAGCGCCTGGCGGCCGCGCTCTGCTAACGCGGGTTGCTAGCTGCGCAGTCCCAGCTCGGCCGAGATCGGCCGCAGCGCCGCGATCACGAACGTGATGTGCTCGTCCAGGTCGACGCCGAGCTGCTCGGCTCCCTGGACGACGTCGTCGCGGTTCACGCCCTTCGCGAAGCTGGGCTGCTTCAGCTTCTTTCGCACCGACTTCGCCTCCAGCGACGTCAGCCCATCCGGCCGCACCAGGCCGCACGCGTGCACGAACCCCGACACCTCGTCGCAGGCGTAGAGCGTGCGCTCGAGCTGTGACTCGCGAGCTACGCCGGTGTGGTCGCCGTGCGACTGGATGGCGCGGATGAACCACTCCGGATAGCCCTTCTCGCGCAGCACCGGCGCTCCATCGGAGGGGTGGTTTTCGAGCGTGGGGTGGCGCTCGTAGTCAAAGTCGTGCAGCAGCGCGACGTTGCCCCACGCATCGACATCCTCGTCGAACGAGCCCGCGTACGCGCGCACCGATGCCTCCACCGCCAGCGCGTGGCGGCGCAGGGCCTCGCTCTGCGTCCACTCGGTGAGCAGCGCCCATGCCGCGTCACGATCGCGTACCAGTTGCTCGTCCATGCGGCGAAAATAGCAGGAACCAGGAGCAAACGGGTCGAATGGGACTACCCTAGATGGCCATGGCTACCGCGACGCGAGAGGGCACTGTGGAGGCATTCCTGATCGAGGGCTGTCAGCCGCTGTCGGGCACCATCAGGCCGGCCGGCAACAAGAACGCGGCCCTCCCGATCCTCGCCGCCTGCCTGCTCACCGGCGAGCCCGTCATCCTCGAGAACGTCCCGCACATCCGCGACGTCGAGGAGATGATCGAGCTGATCGCGGCGCTCGGCGTCGACGTCGAGTGGCAGGGCCCGAACACCGTGCGTGTGTGGGCGGCCGAGGTCAACGGCACCAAGCTCGACCCCGAGCTGTGCACCCGCATCCGCGCCTCGATCCTGCTGGCCGGGCCGCTGCTGGCCCGCTTCGGCGCCGCCGACGTGCCGCCTCCCGGCGGCGATGTGATCGGCCGGCGCCGGGTGGACACCCACCTGATGGCGTTCGCCGCGCTGGGCGCGGACGTGCAGGTCGATCGTGAGTATCGCCTGCGCGCCCCCGACGGCCTCGAGGGCGCCGAGATCCACCTCGACGAGGCCAGCGTCACCGGCACCGAGAACGCGCTGATGGCGGCCGCCCGCGCCCGCGGCACGACCGTGATCATGAACGCCGCCTGCGAGCCGCACGTGCAGGACCTCTGCCACCTGCTCTGCAAGATGGGCGTCGGCATCGAGGGGATCGGCTCGAACGTGCTCGTGATCGAGGGCGCCGACGCGCTGCACGGCTGCACGCACCGGGTCGGGCCCGACCACATCGAGGTGGCCTCGTTCATCGGCCTGGCCGCCGTCACCGGCGGCGACCTCCTGATCGAGGACGCGGCCGTCGAGCACCTGCGCGCGATCCGCCACAGCTTCCGGCGGCTGGGCGTCGAGATCGAGATCCAGGGCACCAGCGTGCGCGTGCCTCCCGGCCAGGAGCTGGTGGTGGTCGACGACATCCACGATCAGGTGCCCAAGATCGACGACGGGCCGTGGCCGATGTTCCCCGCCGACCTGACCTCGATCGCGGTTGCGGTGGCGACCCAGGCCAAGGGCACGGTGCTGATCTTCGAGAAGATGTTCGAGAACCGGCTGGTGTTCACCGACAAGCTGGTCTCGATGGGCGCCCGCATCATCCTCTGCGACCCGCACCGCGCCGTCGTCACCGGCCCCAGCAAGCTGTACGGCTACCGCATGGAGAGCCCGGACATCCGCGCCGGCATGGCGATGCTGATGGCCAGCCTCTGCGCGGAGGGCACCAGCCGGATCGGCAACATCGGCCAGATCGACCGCGGCTACGAGCGCATCGACGAGCGCCTGCGTGCCCTGGGCGCCCGCATCGAGCGGGTCGAGGCGTGAGCGTCGACGGCTGCCTGTCGGCGCTGCTGACGCGCGGGCTGGTGCGCACGCGGCCCGCCGCCGACATGCTGGCGCCGTCCTCGCTGCTGTCGGGGTCGGGCGCGCCGCTACCGCTCGATCACGCCCGGCTGCTCTCGCTCAGCAACGGCCTCGACGCCTACGGCGGCTACTTCCGCGTGTTCGGGGTCGGCCCCTGGTCGGTGCGCGACATGCGCCGCTGGAACGCCCCCGAGGGCTGGCGGCGGGCATGGGACGGGCGGGCCGACGGCTGGTGGTTCATCGGCGAGACCGCCTGGGGCGACCAGTACGCCTACGCCACCGGCGACGATCCTCTCGAGTTCGATGCAACCGTCTACCGGCTGGACGTGTGCCGGCTCGAGGCGGAGCCGGTTGCGCCCTGTTTCGCGGACTTCTTGCGCGACGAGCTGGCCCGCAACGCGACCGCCCCGCGCGACGAGACGACGGTGGCTGCGCGCCGCCGCTTCGGCGACCTGGAGCCGTCGGTGCAGCTCACCTACGTGCCCTCGCTGCTGGCCGGCGGTGACGAGGACCTGGCACACGTGGTGGAGCTGGGCGCCCGCGAGGCGATGACGCTGGCCGGTGACAGCTACCGCGCTCTCGCCGCCGTCCCGGCCGCCACGGCGTAGACCCGGCCTCACTAGACTGCTGGCGTGGAGACCCGTCAGATAACGGCCGCCATGGTCACGGAGACGGTTCGGGCGCTGCGTCCCACGGACGAGGACCGGGAGCGCGTCAAGGGCTCGGTGGCCGACATCGTGGAGATGGTGCGAAGCGGCGGCGACGCCGCGGTGCGCCGTCTCACAGCCCGTCTCGACGGCGTCGACGTGGAGCAGGCGCGGGTGCCGGCGGCGGCCATCAAGCGCTCGCTGAAGGAGACGTCGCCGGGGGTGTTGCGGGCGCTCGAGACGCTGACCGAGAACCTGCGCGCCACCTCGCGCGAGACGATGCCGCAGCCCAGCCGGCAGGTGCTGGCCCAGGGGCAGATCGTCAGCACCCGCCCGATGCCGGTCGACCGCGCCGGCGTGTACGCGCCAGGCGGCCGCGCCGCCTACCCGTCCAGCGCCGTGATGGCGCTTGTGCCCGCGCAGGTGGCCGGCGTCAAGGAGATCGCCGTGTGCTCGCCGCCGGGGTCGGACGGCCTGCCGTCACACGCCGTGCTGGCCGCCTGCAGCCTGGCCGGCGTCGATGAGGTGTACGCCATCGGCGGCGCCCAGGCGGTGGCCGCGATGGCGCTCGGGACGGAGACGATCCGGCCCGTGGACGTGCTGGTCGGCCCCGGCAACGCGTTCGTCGAGGAGGCCAAGCGCGGCCTGTTCGGCGAGGTCGGCATCGAGTCGCTGGCCGGGCCCAGCGAGCTGATCGTGCTGGCCGACGAGACCGCTCCCCCTGACGTCGTGGCCTGGGACCTGCGCGCCCAGGCCGAGCACGGCGCTGGGTCGCAGTCGGTGCTGGTGGCCGTGGACGACGCCGTGCTCGCAGCCGTGTCGGCCGAGCTGCCCGACCCCGCCGGCATCACCCTGCTGCAGGCCGACTCGTGGGACACCGCCCTCGCCCTGGTCAACGCCTACGCGCCCGAGCACCTGCAGCTGATGGTGGCCGACCCGCAGGCGCTGCTCGAGCGCGTGCGGCACGCCGGCGCCATCTTCATCGGCATGATGAGCGGCACGGCGTTCGGCGACTACGTGGCCGGCTCGAACCACATCCTGCCCACCGGCGGCCGCGGCCGCTTCTCGTCGGGCCTGGCCACGAGCGTGTTCCTGCGCATCCAGGAGGTGGTCGAGATACCGGACGCCGCCGTCGAGCGGCTGGCCGCGCCGCTGGCCGACCTGGCCCGCGCCGAGGGCCTGCCCGCCCATGCCCGCTCGGCCGAGGTGCGGGCCGAGCGCCTCGCCAACGCATCGTCACTGACCGAAGGAGCCGCAACGTGAGCAAGACCGTGATCGCCGTTGACGGCGCGCCCCGCCCGTTCCAGGGCGCGCCCTACAACCAGGCCATCCGCACCGACGGGCTGGTCTTCTGCGCCGGCCAGGTGGGGCTCGACCCCGACACCGGCGACATGGTCGAGGGCGACGTCGCGGCCCAGACCGAGCGCGCGCTGCAGAACCTGAAGGCGGTGCTGGAGGGCGCCGGCAGCGGCCTCAACCAGGTCGTCAAGACCACGGTGTTCATGACCGACCTGGGCGAGTTCGCGGCCATGAACGAGGTGTACGCCACCTACTTTGTGAGCGACCCGCCGGCCCGCTCCACGGTGCAGGTCGCGGGCCTGCCCGCGGGGGCCCGCGTGGAGATCGAGGCGATCGCACTGACGTAGGGCTCCGGTACCCTCTGCGCATGCGGCCGGCAGAGGTGATCATCTCCCACCAGAACACGGATTTCGACGCCCTCGGCTCGATGCTGGCGGCGCGCCGGCTGTACCCCGGCGCAACCGTGCTCGTGCACGGCGGGCTGAACCGCAACGTCCGCGAGTTCGCCGCGCTGCACGAGCAGGAGCTGGCCCTGGCTGAGGCCTCCCGCTGCGATCTGTCCGCGGTCTCCAGGGTGATCGTGGTCGAGACCTCGCAGCTGGGGCGCCTGGGCGACATGGCCGAGCTGGTGGAGCGACCCGGGGTGGAGACCATGCTGTTCGACCACCACGGCACGGAGCCGCCCGCGTGGGTCTCTCAGGAGCGCTACCTCTGCTCCGGCGACGGCGCCCTCAGCAGCACCATGGCCGGCATCCTGGCCGAGCGCGGGATCGAGCCGACGGCGACCGAGGCGACCGTGCTGGCGCTCGGCATCCACGAGGACACGGGGTCGCTGACGTACGTCTCGACCACTGTGCGCGACGTGGAGGCGCTCGCGTTCTGCGTCCGCCACGGCGCGAACCAGGAGCTGATCGGCGGCTTCCTGCACACGCCCCTGGACGCCGACCACCGCGCGCTCCTGACCACCCTGATCGACGCGTCCGAGCAGTTCGAGCTGGGCGGCGTGGCGGTGCTGGTTGCGGCCGCGCGCTGGCCGCGCTACGTGGACGGCGTGTCCACCCTCGCCTCCAAGATCACCGACCTCACCGACAGCCCGGCGATGGTGATGCTGGTCGAGATGGACGGCCGCGTGTTCGCGGTCGGGCGCAGCCGCACCGCCGCATTCGACGTGGCCGCGGTGATGGCCGCCCTGGGCGGCGGCGGCCACGCCCAGGCGGCCTCGGCGCTGGTCCGCGACGAGACGCTCGAGGGCGCCCGCGCCCGGCTGCGTGCGGCACTGGCTCTCGGCATCGCGGCCGGCCCGCGGGCGGCCGACATCATGTCGGCGCCGCCCTGGTTCGTGGAAGCCGACAGCACCATCGACGATGCCCTGGCCGAGTGCCGCCGCCGCGGCACCTCCGGCGTGCCGGTCGCCTCCGGCGGCGAGATGGTTGGCGTCGTCGCCCGCGAGGACATGGGCCGCGCGATCGGCCACGGCCTCGGCCACGCGCCGGTGCGCGGGATCATGAGCGCCGAGGTGGCGGGGCTGGCGCCGGACGCGACCCTGGCCGACGTGCAGCGTGTGCTGCTGCGCGGGGTCGGCCGCCTGGCCGTGACCCGCGACGGCCACGACGGGCCCCACCCGACCGCCGATGTGCTCGGCATCATCACCCGCGGCGACCTGCTGCGGGCGCTGCGCGACGCTCCGCCCGGAGCGCCGGCGAAACGCCCGACCGACCTCAGCGACCGGCTGCGCGCCATGCCCGGCCTGGAGCGCCTGTGGCCCGCCGCCGCGGCCGCCGCCGATGACGCCGGCGTCTACCTCGTGGGTGGCGCCGTGCGCGACCTGCTCCTGGAGGAGCCCAGCTTCGACATCGACCTCGCCTACGAGGGCGACGGCATCGCGTTCGCCGAGCGCCTTGCCGCGGCGCTGGACGGCCGCATGCACGCGCACGAGAAGTTCCACACCGCGGTGGTGCTGGCCGGCGACCTGCGCGTCGATGTGGCCAGCGCCCGCACCGAGCATTACGAGTACCCGGCCGCCCTGCCCACGGTCGAGCACTCGTCGATCCGCCAGGACCTGCACCGCCGTGACTTCACCATCAACGCGATGGCCGTGTCGCTGCTGCCGGCCGAGTTCGGTCTGCTGTTCGACCCCTACGGCGGCGAGGGCGACCTTGGCCGCGGCATCGTGCGGGTGCTGCACAACCTGTCCTTCATCGAGGATCCCACCCGCATCTTTCGCGCCATTCGCTACCAGAACCGCTACGGGTTCGACATGGACGGCCTCACCCTCCAGCTGGCCCGAAGCTGTGTCGAGATGGGGCTGGTGGGCGACCTTTCCGGGGCGCGCGTGCGGGACGAGCTGGTGGCGCTGCTGGGCGAGGAGGAGGTGGCGGGCGCGCTCGTCAGCCTCGATCAGCTGGGGCTGGCCGGCGCCGTGCACCCGGCGCTCGACTGCGGTCCGGCGACCGTGCACCTGGTGGAGCGCCTCGACCGCGCCCGCCGCCGCCACGCGCCGGAGCTGCCGGCCTGGCGCGGCCGGCTGGCCGCGATCGCGCGCGGCATCCCGGGCGGCGAGCTGGACGTTTGGCTGGAGCGGCTGCGGGTGCGGCGGCGCGATGCCCGCGTGGTGGCGTCAGCGGCCGTGGTGCCGCCGCGGCTGGCGGGGGCGCTGGCGGAGACCGCCGAGCCGGCGCGGATCGCGGAGCTGCTGGCGCCGCATCCGGCTGAGGTGGCGCTGATGGTGGTCGCGCTGGAAGAGCCCGCGGCCGAGTCCGCCGAGCTGTACCTGACGCAGCTGCGCGACCTGCGGCTGGACATCGACGGAGACACGCTGCGCGAGCAGCTGGGGATGCCGGAGTCGCCGCAGGTGGGAGCGCTTTTGGCGGAGCTTTTGCGGCGCCGCCGAAACGGCGAGCTGGGCGGCCGCGAGCAACAGCTCGAGGCCGCCCGGGAGCTGCTCGCCGAGGTGGCGGGATGAGGCTGAGCACCGCCAACGCCAGCCGCTGGCGCGGCCAGCCGGGCCACTACGAGGCCTGGCACCTGCGCCTCGGCGACCCGCACAGCGCTGCGTCGGCATGGATCCGCCACAGCTTCCACGTGCCCCCGGAGGCCGCTCCGGGCGAGTCCACCGCGGAGCTGTGGTTCGTCGGCCGCGCCCCCGACGGCGCCGCCTATGCCCGCCGCCAGAGCTTCTCGATCGACCAGTTCCGGACCGGCGCCGGCGGCTTCCCGCTCACGCTCGGCCCCAGCTCGCTGGATGTGGCCAGCGCCAGCGGCCGCGTCGACGAGGCGCGCTGGGACCTGCGCTGGTCGCCGACCGGCGAGCCGTTCGGCTACGGCGGAGGTGGCAGCCGGCGGAGGCGGGCCGAGATCGTCGTCAGCCAGCCGACGATCCGCGCCAGCGGCACGTTCGTGATCGGATCGCAGGAGCTGGAGGTGCGCTCCTGGCCGGCCCATCAGCTGCACGCCTGGGGCAACCGCCACGCCGAGGCGTCCGCGCGGGTGCACTGCAACGCCTTCGCATCCCCGGACGACTTCGTCGAGGTGTTCAGCCGCCGCTACGACAACCTCGGCAAGCACACGCCGGTGATCTCGACCGGCGCGGTGGTCGCGCAGGGCGAGCGCCACGAGCTGCACGGCGCCCTCCGCGGGCTGGCGGCGCGCGCCACCATCGAGCCGAACCGCTACCGGTTCACGATCCGGGGGCCGTTCCTGAGCATCGAGGGCGAGGTGCACTGCGCGCTCGCGGACATGGTCGGCGTGTCCTACCGCGACCCCGACGGCGGCCGCGTGTACGCCTACGCCGCCGACCACGCCGTGATCGAGGTCGAGGTGCGCCGCCGGACGGTGCGCGGCTGGTCACGGGCGGCGCGGCTGTCGGCCGGCAGCTGCGCCTACGAGTACGCCAGCCGGATGCAGGTGCCGGGCGTCGAGGTGGTGCTGTGAGCGCCGGGCTGGTATGGCGTCAGGAGCCGCTGCCTGTGCTGGACTGGGCGGCGGCGCCGGCCGGCGTGCGGGTGTCGTTCACCTGCCGTCACGGCGGCGTCTCTTCGGGTCAGTTCGCGTCCCTCAACCTGGGCGCTCTGACGGCGGACGACGCGGCGAACGTTGCCGAGAACCGGCGGCGGGCTGTGGCCGGCGCGGGCGGCGACGGCGCGACCGCGACCATGGCCTGGCAGGTGCACGGCACGGACATCCGCGAGGTGACCGACGAGCCGTCCTCGGGACGCTTCCTGCAGCCCGGCGCCGAGCCGTTCCCGAAGTCGGACGGCCTGGTCACCAGCAGCCGCGGCCGGGCGCTGACGCTGCTCACCGCCGATTGCCTGCCGGTCGCGATCGCAGCCGCCGACGGCAGCCGGCTGGCGCTGCTCCACGCCGGCTGGCGTGGCATCGAGGCCGGTGTGATCGAAGCCGGCGTGGCGTCGGTGGGCGGCGAGGCGGTGGCCGCGATCGGGCCGGGGGCGGGGCCGTGCTGCTACGAGGTGGGCGAGGACGTGGCCGGCCGGCTGACCCGCCGCTTCGGGGAGGACGTCGTCCGCGACGGCCGCGCCGACCTGTGGCTGTGCGCCGAGCGCGCGCTTCGCACGAGCGGCGTCCAGCAGGTGGCAGTTGCGGGCGAGTGCACGATCTGCACCGAGGATCGCTACTTCTCGCACCGGCGCGACCAGGGCGTCACCGGCCGGCAGGGGGTGGTGGGGTTGCTTGCTTGACCCGGCCCTGATCGCGGAGAACCTGGCGCTGGTGCGCGAGCGCGTCGGCCCGGACGTGCGGATCCTGGCCGCCACCAAGTACGTGGAGGCTGACGACCTGCCGGCATTGCACGAGGGTGGCATACGGCTGGTCGGCGAGAACCGGTCGGACGCGCTGATCGTCAAGCAGGAGGCACACCGCGATCTGTTCACCTGGGATTTCATCGGCCACGTGCAGAGCCGCAAGGTGCGCGACATCGCCGGGCGCGTGCGGCTGATCCACGCCATCGACTCGCTCTCGGCCTGCCGGCGCCTGCAGGACGTGGAGAAGGACGCGTTCCCCATCGTTATCAGTGGCGCGGCGCGAGGGAACTGCCTGTTACAGGTGAATGTCGCCGGCGAGGAGTCGAAGTCAGGCGTGCCGGCCGACGAGGTGGATCGCTTCTTGGAGGAGGTGTCGCCGCTCGACGCTGTCAGATTCCGCGGCCTGATGACGATGCCGCCGCTGGTCGACGACCCGAACGACGCACGGCCCTGGTTCGCGGCGCTCCGCGAGCTGCGTGATCGACTGGCTCCGGCCTGGGGGGGACGGCACGAATTCCGGGAGCTCTCGATGGGCACCAGCCAGGACTACGAGGCGGCTGCGGCAGAGGGCGCGACGATCGTACGGGTGGGGAGCGTCCTCTATGGGCGGTAAAGTGAGGGGCGCATGAGTGTAAAAGACATGTGGCAGCGCACCCAGGTCTACTTCGGCATCAAGGAGGAGGACTGGGAAGAGGACTACTTCGACGACGACGGCTCCGCGGCCCACGAGGACCTCGAGAGCCGCTACAACGAGCGGCCGAACGTCCGCCGGCTGAACCCGCGACGCCGCTCCGGCGCCGACTTCGACGACATCTTCTCGGATGAGCCCCCTCCGCAGCGCGGCCGCGGGCGGCAGCCCGCCGCACAGAACGGCGGCCAGCGCCACGCGGCGCAGGTGGAGCTGATCGTGCCGAAGTCGTTCAACGACGCGCAGAAGGTGGCCGACAAGCTGAAGGCCGACGTGCCGGTGATCATCAACCTGCAGGCGGCGGACTCCGACCTTGCCAAGCGGCTGATCGACTTCTCGAGCGGGCTCACCTACGCGCTGGACGGCGCCATGCAGCGCGTTGCCGACCGGGTGTTCCTGCTCACCCCCGCCCACGTGACCGTGTCCGCCGAAGATAAGGCGTCATTGATGGAGCGCGGCTTCTTCAATCAATACTGACACTGGCAACGGTGGTCAGGGCTTGTCAGCTACATGCGAGCCAGCCACCGCGCGCAGTCGACCATCGCCGCGTCGGCCTGTTCGCCCTCGACGCCCCAGGCCAGCGCGTGCACGAGCGCCCAGCAGCGCATCCGCTCGCGGTCGAGCCCGAGCCGCTCCGACAGCAGATCCAGCCGCCGCCGCACCAGCCGCTCGTCGATGCGCTCGCGGGTGTCCCGGATCAGCGACGCCAGGTCGAACTCGCGCTCGCCCACCAGCGGCTTCGGATCGATCGCCAGCCACGGCGATCGCTCCGCCCGCAGCACGTTGCCGCCGTGCAGATCCTGGTGCAGCACCACCTGCTCGCCCTGCGACTGCGCCAGCTCGGCCGCGAGCGCTCCGCCCAGGTCGGCCAGTTTCCGCTCGAACGGCTCGTGCAGCGCCGCCCATGCCTCCGGGATCCCGGTCGACCACCGCATCGCATCGCCGGCCAGCGTCCGGAACGGATGGCCGTCTCCGGGAGCGTGCCACAGCTGCTCGAGCAGGCCCGCCACGATCCGCGCCGCCTCGTCGTCGTCCTCCAGCTGCCAGAGGCTCGTGCCCGGCCGCAGCCGCTCCAGCAGCAGCGCTCCCGGCTCGTCCTCCAGCAGCCGCACCGCGCCGCGGCCGCCGTAGTGGCGCAGGGCGTCGGCCTCATGCCGGTTCTCGAGATCGGGTAGGAACACCTTCAACACCACCTCCGAGCCGCCCGCCGTGGTGGCCGGTGCCACCCACGAAACGGCACCCTCGTCGCCGAACGGCTCCCCGACGGTCAGCCCCCAGCGGGCCGCGAGCCCGGCCACCGCCGCGGGCAGCGCAGCCAGCCAGTCCGATCCCTCCCGGCCGTGCCAGCTGCGGATGTTCTCGTCCAGCTGCGGCGGGATGGTCACCATGGCCGGACTGTACGGGACGGCGTTCCGGTACGCTCTTTGGCCTCGTGGCCTCCTCCTCGTTCACCCTCGGCCTGCTCGGCGCAGGCAACATGGCATCGGCCATGGTGCGCGGCTGGGTGCGGGCCGATCCGGACATGGCCGGGCGGATCCTGGTCACCGACCGCGGCTCCGGCCGCGCCGCCGCGCTGGCCGAGCACCACGGCGTGCGGCACCTCGAGCACAACGCCGAGGTGGCATCCGAGGCCGACCTGGTGGTGCTGTGCGTGAAGCCGGTCGACGTCGAGCGGGTGCTGCGCGAGGTGAGCGAGCTGATCACGCCCACCAAGGCGATCGCGTCGGTGGCTGCCGGCGTGCCCACGTCCACGCTAGAGACGATCCTGGACGTGGACGCCCCCGTCTTCCGCTTCATGCCCAACGTGGGCGTGCAGGTCGGTATGGGCACGCTCGCCTACTCGGCCGGCCGGTTCATCGATACCGCCGCCGAGCAGCAGGTGCTGGAGGCGTTCGGGCTGCTGGGCGAGGTGGTGCGGCTGGAGGAGCGCGCCTTCGACGCCGCCACCGCCCTGTCCGGCTCCGGGCCCGCCTTCCTGGCGCTGATCATCGAGGCGTTCGAGGACGCAGGCATCGTCAGCGGGCTCAGCTACGCCGACGCCCGCGCCCTGATCCTGACCACGGTCACCGGCACGGCCGGCCTGATGCGCGAGGAGGACATGCCGGCCAGCGCGCTGAGGCGGATGGTCACCTCGCCCGGCGGCACCGCGGCGGCCGGCCTGGCCGAGATGGAGCGGCAGGGCGTGCGCGGCGCCATCATCGACGGGGTCGTGGCGGCCATGCGCCGGGCCGGCGAGCTAGGCTAGCCCGCCGTGATCCCCACCCTCGTCAGCTTCTTGACGGCTCTGTACTACGTGTACACGATCCTGATCCTGCTCTACATCATCATGTCGTGGGTGCAGCTGCCCTACAACGTGTGGATCGGTCGAGTGCGGACGTTCCTGCACGACACCGTCGAGCCCTACCTGGGCCTGTTCCGCCGCCTGATCCCGCCGATCGGCGCGTTCGACCTGTCGCCGATCGTGGCGCTGATCGTGCTGGGGCTGGTCTACCAGATCCTCGCGAACATCCTGACCGGCCTGGAGTAGCAGGACTGGGAGCGCGGTCGTCGAAACCGGACGGCATGTCTCTCTCACCCGCAGAACTCAGGCACCAGCGTCCCAAGCGGACGTTCATCGGCTACCGCGTCTCCGAAGTCGACGAGATCATGACCCACGCCACCTCCGCGTTCGAGACGGTGTGGCGCGACCGCGCCGACCTCGAGGACCGAGTGCACGAGCTGGAGACCTCGCTGGGCGAGCTCCGCGACACCGAGCACGCGATGCGCGACGCGCTCGTGACGGCGCAGCGCACGGCCGACGAGCTGCGCGCGTCCGCCGGACGTGACGCCGAGCTGATCGTCCGCGAGGCCGAGGCACGGGCCCGCGAGATCATCCACAAGACCTACGCCGAGCGCGAGCAGGTGCGGCGCGAGGTCGAGCGTCTGCGCGCCGACGAGCGGCAGTTCCGCACGCGGCTGCGAACGTTGCTGGGTTCCACCTTGCAGACGGTGCGCGATCACGAGGAGATGATCGCGGAGCCGGCCGGCGAGCTGACCGTGGCGGGATAGGCCACGCGGCGGCGGGACTTCGGGAAGGGCCGCCCTGGCTATACTGGGCGCTGGTTTGAGCATCTCTCGCCTGCCCCGTCGTGACCGTCACCCGTACCCGATTTTCGCTCCGCGTCTCATCCGGCGCCCGCCGCTCGGCGACCGCCGGGCGCTACGCTGACGGGCGGAGGGCGTGCGAGGAGGTGGGGGCGTGAGCGTCGATCTGGATTCCGCTCGTGACCGGCTGATGGCGGAGCGCCTTCGCGTGACCTCGGAGATGCAGGCCCTCCAGGACGACCTGTCGCACTCGCTCGAGGATCAGACCGACGAGGACGGCAACGACTCGCACCTGGCCGACAGCGCCAGCGAGACCGTCGACCGCGAGATCGAGCAGTCGCTCGAGGACAACGCGGAGCATCTGCTGGCCTGCATCGACGCCGCCCTTGGCAGGATCGACGCCGGCTCGTACGGCAAGTGCGAGCGCTGCGCCGAGCCGATCTCGGAGGAGCGGCTGGAGGCGCTGCCATACGCGACCAAGTGCATCGAGTGCAAACGGCTCGAGGAACGGGGCTGATCGAGCAACTCCCCCCGCTGGAGCCGACGCCGCGCTCCGCGGGCTCGTTGCAGTGGGCGGGCCTGCTGGCCGTGGCCGCCGCCGTCGTCGTCGCGGACCAGGTCACCAAGCATCTGATCGTCGACCGGATCGCACTCGGCGACGGCCACCAGGTGCTGCCGTTCCTGGAGATCACGCACCTGCGCAACACCGGTATCGCGTTCGGCATCTTCCCCGGCCGGCTGGAGGTCGTGTCCCTGCTGACGGCGCTGGCGGTGGTCTGGATGCTGGCGCACTTCGCGAGGTCGGGCTCGCGCCACGTGCTGTTTCCGGTCGCGCTCGGCTTTCTGATCGGCGGCAGCGTGTCGAATCTGTTCGACCGCATCACAAATGGCTACGTCACGGACTTCATCCACGTCTCGCACTGGCCCACGTTCAACCTGGCCGACTGCTTCATCGTGGTGGGCGTGGTGCTGCTGCTGGTGGGGCTGGGCCGGCTCGACCACGGCGCCTCGGCGGAGCCGGGCGGCCCGCCCGGCGAGCTGGTCTGATGCATTCGCTGACGGTGCCGGACGACGCCGCCGGCGGCCGTCTCGACCGGTTCCTGGCGTCGCTGGAGGAGGTCGGATCGCGCGCCGCCGCCGAGCGCCTGATCGAGACCGGCGAAGTCACGGTGGACGGCCGGGTCCGGCCCAAGTCGCACAAGCTGGCGGCCGGCCAGACCGTCTCATTCCCGGCGGTCGAGCCGGTGGTGTCGGAGCTGGTGCCCCAGGAGATGGACATCCCGGTGCTCTACCGCGACGACCAGCTGCTGGTGGTCGACAAGCCGGCCGGGCTGCTCGTGCACCCGGTGCCGGGCTACGGTGGGCCGACCCTGGTGCACGGCCTGCTGCACGAGATCGGCGGCGAGGGTCTGCGGCCCGGGATCGTGCACCGTCTCGATCGCGACACGTCCGGCCTGCTGGTGGTGGCGCGCGACGACCGCACCCTGGCGCGGCTGCAGCCGCTCCTGCGCCGGCGGCGCATCCATCGCAGCTACGCGGCGCTGGTGCGCGGCCGCCCGGCGTCGCGGCGTGGCACCATCGAGGCCCCGATCGGCCGCGACCGGCGCGATCCGACCCGCGTCTCGCTCGACTCGGACGTGGCCAAGCCCGCCGTCACGCACTTCACAATCGCCGAGCTGAGCCCGGGCCGCACGCTGCTGGACGTCGAGCTCGAGACCGGCCGCACTCACCAGATCCGCGTGCACCTGGCCGCGATCGGCTGCCCGGTGGTGGGCGACCGCGTCTATGGGCACGGGCCCGAGCTGGGCCTGGAACGCCAGTTCCTGCACGCCGCACGGCTGCAGTTCCCGCATCCCTGGAGCGGCGAGCAGATCGATGTCTGCTCGCCGCTGCCGCCCGACCTGGCGGCTGCGCTGGAGCTCGCCCGCGGCGGCGCGGTCCGAACGGAATCGGGTTTCCGCTAGAATCGTCCCGCGTTTCCGTTCGTCAACCCTCTCCCCGGCGGGCATCCAGTCGCCCGGTGGTGCCTCTGCGCAGCTGCGAGGCTCCGGTCGTCTCCGCCGGCTCCATACCCAACAACCATGTTCAAGGAGGCGATTGCGTGCCCACAACCGCAGTCACCATGCGAGAGCTGCTGGAGGCCGGCGTCCACTTCGGCCACCAGACACGGCGCTGGAACCCGAAGATGCGCCGCTTCATCTTCGGCGAGCGCGGCGGCATCTACATCATCGATCTGCAGCAGTCGATCGTGATGCTGCAGGACGCCTACGACTACGTCCGCAACATCGCCGAGCGCAACGGCACGGTGCTGTTCGTGGGCACCAAGAAGCAGGCCCAGGACGCGGTGGAGGAGCAGGCCAGGCGGGTCGGGCAGCCCTATGTCAACCACCGCTGGCTGGGCGGCCTGCTCACGAACTACCGCACCATCCAGGATCGCATCGCCGCGCTGCACGAGCTGCGCCGGCAGAAGGCCGAGGGCCAGCTCGAGCTGCTGCCCTCGAAGGAGCGGCAGAGCACCATCGCCGAGCTCGAGAAGCTCGAGACCAACCTGGGCGGCCTGGCCGACACGCGCAAGCTGCCCGACGCGGTGGACGTGATCGACATGAAGAAGGAGGCCCTGGCGGTGCGCGAGGCGCGCCGGCTGGGCATCACAGTGATCGGCCTGGTCGACACCAATTGCGACCCCGACGACGCCGACTTCATCATCCCCGGAAACGACGACGCGATCCGCTCCACCGGCCTGATCGTGCGGGTGCTGGCAGACGCGGTCGCCGAGGGTCAGCTGAAGGTGCGGGCCGCGGAGATGGAGGCCGAGGCGGCACGCCGCGCGGCCGAGGAGGCGGCTGCGGCGGAGGCCGAGGCAGCCGCGGCGGCCGCGGCTGAGGCTGAGGCTGCGGCGAGCGCCACCGAGAGCCAGCCCGCCGCCGAGGAGGCGCCGGTCGCCGTTGCGGCCGAGCAGGAGACGACGAGCAGCGAGGATGCATCGTGAGCGACGTGGCATACAGACCGTCAGCGGCCGAGGTGAAGGAGCTCCGCGAGCAGACGCAGGCGGGGATGATGGACTGCAAGCGCGCCCTTGAGGAGGCCGCCGGCGACATGGACGCCGCCAAGAAGTGGCTGCGCGAGAAGGGCCTGGCCGCCGCCGGCAAGCGCGCCGGCCGCGGCACCGGCGCCGGCGTGGTAAAGAGCTACATCCACGCCACCGGCACCATCGGCGCGATGGTCGAGGTCGGCTGTGAGACCGACTTCGTCGCCCGCAACGACACGTTCAAGGCGTTCGCCCGCGACGTGGCGCTGCAGATCGCGGCCGGACGTTCGCTGCAGTTCGTGTCCGAGGACGAGATCCCCGACGCGTTCCGCGCGGCCGAGATCGACACCTTCCGCGGCAAGGCCGCGAACGAGGGCAAGCCCGAGAACATGCTGGACAAGATCGCCGAGGGCATGTGGAACAAGTCGCTGGTCGACACGGTGCTGCTGAAGCAGCCGTCGATCAAGCCCGAGCACGACGGCAAGACGATCGAGACGCTGCGGGCCGAGCTGTCCGGCACCATCGGCGAGAACATCGAGATCAAGCGCTTCGCGCGCTTCGAGGTGGGCGAGGAGTGAGCGAGCCGGCCTTTGAGCGGGTGCTGCTGAAGCTGTCCGGCGAGGCCCTGATGGGCGACCGCGAATACGGGCAGGCGCCGGAGCGGATCGCGGCCGTCGCGCGGGCGGTGGGCGAGGTGGTCGAGACCGGCGTTGAGATGGCGATCGTGGTCGGTGGCGGCAACATCCTGCGCGGCACCCAGGAGGCGGCGCGCGGCATGGACCGGGCCACCGCCGACTACGCGGGCATGCTGGCCACCGTGCTGAACGCGCTCACCGTGCAGGACGCGCTCGAGCAGCTGGGCGTGTTCACGCGGGTGATGTCGGCGATCGACGTGTCGGAAGTGGCCGAGCCCTACATCCGCCGCCGCGCGATCCGCCACCTCGAGAAAGGTCGGGTGGTGATCTTCGCCGCGGGCACCGGCAACCCGTTCTTCACGACCGACACGGCGGCCGCGCTGCGGGCGCTGGAGATCGGCGCGCAGGCGATCCTGATGGGCAAGAACGGCGTGGACGGCGTGCTGGACGACGATCCCCGCACCAACCCGAAGGCGCGGCTGATCCCGCACATCACTCACATCGAGGCGATCGAGCGGGGGCTGAAGGTGATGGACACGACCGCCCTGTCGCTGTGCATGGACAACGCGCTGCCGCTGTACGTGTTTAATCTCGACGACGAGCACAACATCGCCCGGATCGCGCGCGGCGAGCGGCTCGGAACCATCATCTCGAGCGTCCCTGGAGGTCTCCCGGTGCAGGTCACACCATGATCGACGATGTGCTGAAAGATGCGGCTCGGCGGATGGACAAGTCCGTCGAGGCGACCCGTCACGAGTTCACGACCATCCGCACCGGCCGCGCGTCGGCCGCGCTGCTGGAACGCATCAGCGTGAGCGCATACGGGACGAAGATGCCGATCAACCAGCTGGCGACGATCAGCGTGCCGGAGCCGCGGCTGCTGACGATCACGCCGTTCGACAAGGGCGTGATGAGGGACATCGAGAAGGCGATCATGGAGTCGGACCTGGGGCTGACGCCGAACAACGACGGCCAGCTGATCCGCCTGCCGATCCCGCAGCTGACCGAGGAGCGCCGCAAGGAGCTGGTCAAGCAGGTGCGGCACCTGGCGGAGGAGGGCCGCGTGGCCGCGCGCAACGTGCGCCGCGACGCCCAGCATCACCTCAAGGAGGCCGAGAAGAACGGCGAGACCGGCGCGGACGACGTCCACCGCGCCGAGGAGCGGCTGCAGAAGGTGACCGACGAGCACGTGGCGGCGATCGACGCCGCGCTGAAGGCCAAAGAGGCCGAGATCATGGAGGTCTGAGGCCGCCGAGCCTCGCACGCGATGCGGCGCCGGCAGAATTTTCCGCCGTGCCCAGGCTCCGTGACGACACCCTGCTCGTGATCGCGGTCGCGATTGTCGTGGGGCGCGATCCTGGCCGCCGTTTCGTCGGAATGACCGCGACGACGATCGTCAGCAGTTCGGCGGCCGGTGCGCGGGCGAGGGTGGCTGGCCGGTGGCGGGGTTCGTGAGCCACCGGCATCCGGGGGTCCGCGGTCGCCGCTCCAGCAGCGGCCGATCCAGAGCAGAGCACCGGGCCGAGCGCGATTCCGTGACCAGTGCGTGACAAGCAACTGTGCAACGAACGTCATGGCTTCGCGACGGTTCGACCGCCACCCGCAAAATCTTGCACCACGGGTCCGGCACCAACCTCACGACCGCTGAGCGGGCACAGCTCAGCCATGCGGACGGGCAAACACCGATGGCAACGACCGGTCACGATCCCGTGCCGGACCGCCCAAGCCGCCCGAGTCGGGCTCTGAGCCCGAAAAGCGCGCGCCCGTGGTTGCACGTCTGGGTGGCAGCCGTGACCCATGATCCGGGGACGACACATCCGGTTGTGGAGGCTCGCGGGCTCAGATGGCCCTCTCGCGCACCAGTTCCATCGTGGAGCAGTGCACCCCACCGCCGCCCTTCTGGATCTCCGTGTAGGGCACCGTCACCACCTCGACGCCGTGCGCTGCGAGCCGGTCGATCGTGTGCGGGAAGCCTTCGCACATCAGCACCCGGCGCGGCGCCAGTGTCAGCGAGTTGATCGCCCACTCTTCATCCGGCACGCATGGAACCGTCTCAATGCCGAGCGCGTGCAGCCGGTCGACGAACCACCACGGCAGCCCCAGCGGGTCGATCAGCGCCAGGTCGGGCGCGATCATCCCGATGTGCCCGTCGATGTGGATCGAGTAGGGCGACAGCGGCACCACGATCAGCTCGATGCCGAGCGGCCGCAGCGCCGCCTCCAGCTGCTGCGCGGCGTCGTCGTTGCAGCGAAACGACGTCCCGAACGCCGCCACCGTCGGCGTCAGCTTGACGAAGCTGCCGCCTTCCATCAGCCCGCGCCCGTGCACCGTCGCCAGGATCGGCATCCCCAGCGCGGCCAGCGTCCGCGTCACCAGCGCCTCCTCGCCGCGGCGCTTGTAGGGCTCCAGCCGCCCGATGATCGCCCCGCCCGGCACCGTGATCAGCGGATCGCGCGTGTAGATCGGCGTCGTGATGTGCGCCGGCAGTTCGCCCTCCACCTCGACCACCTCGACGCCCTCCGCCTCGAGCGCCGCCACCAGCGCCGCGTGCTGGCCGTCCACCAGCGCCAGGTCGGGCGGCGTCCGGTGCTCCCAGTACCAGAGCCCGTCCGGATCGACCAGCGCGCCGGAGTCCTCGTCCCAGCAGTCGGCCCGCACGGCGCCGAACTCGCCGCGGGGCCTGCGCACCAGTGCCATCCGCAGCTTGCCGACCTCGTCGACAGCGCCCCACTCGCGTCCCCACACCCGCTCCTGCTCGGCCGGGTCGGCGAACGGCGTGCCGTCGTCGCCGCGCAGCTTGGTCAGGTGATAGCCGAAGGGGTAACCGCCGCTCATCGCCCGAGCCTACCGCCTGGATGGAAGTACTGTGCCCCCGACAAGACGACCCCGGAGGAAACGTTGGCCTACAGCGTGATTCACAGCGACGAGATCGACCCGGCCGGCCCGGGAGGCGTGGTGCGGTTCGTGCGCCGCGGCCTCGGCGTCGAGGCGTTCGGCATCAACCGCTTCGACCTGCCACCCGGCGCCGGCGGCCTCGAGCACGACGAGGCCTCCACCGGCCAGGAGGAGGTCGCGTTCGTGTTCGCCGGCGACGGCCACTGGCTGGTCGACGGCGAGCAGGTGCCGGTGCGGGCCGGCTCCTTCATCCGCTTCGATGCCGGCACGGTGCGCCGTCCCATGGCCGGCGCGGACGGCCTCTCGTTCGTCGCGGTCGGCTGCCCGCCCGGCGGCTACAAGTCGCACGGCCCGTTCTGATCCGGCGCCGGTCAGACCGGCGATCCGCTTGAATACCTGGATGCCCGCCGTCTCGGTCGGTCGCCTGCGCCGCTTGCTGCGGCTCCGGCGCGTCGCGTCAGTCGAGCAGTCGCTCCCCGACTCCGCGACGTCGGTGGCGATCATCATGGACGGCAACGGCCGCTGGGCCCGCCAGCGCGGGCTGCCGCCGATCGCCGGTCACCGCGCCGGCACCCGCGCGCTGCGCCGGACGGTAGAGTCGGCTCCCGGCCTGGGCGTTCGCAGCCTGGCGGTGTACGCCTTCTCGACGGAGAACTGGGGACGGCCGGCGCAGGAGGTGGACGACCTGATGGAGCTGTTCACCGAGACGATCCGCGACCAGTTCCCCGACCTCCATCGTCAGGGCGTGTGCGTGCGCTTCGTCGGGCGCCGCGACCGCTGCCCGGCGGCGCTGCTGGAGCTGATGACCGACATGGAGCGCCGCACCGCCACCAACACCCGCCTCGACCTGTGGGTGGCCTTCGACTACGGCGGCCGCGACGAGCTGGTGCGGGCGGCGCGGGCGCTGGTGGATGAGGGCGTCCCGGCAGAGGCGATCGACGAGGCCGCGCTCCGTGCACATCTGTACGCTCCCGAGATGCCCGACCCCGACCTCGTGATCCGCACCAGCGGCGAGCTGCGCGTGTCCAACTTCCTGCTCTGGCAGGCGGCCTACGCCGAGTACCACTTCACGCCCGACCACTGGCCCGACTTCGGCGAGGAGCAGCTGGCGGAGGCGCTGTCGGCCTATGCGACGCGCCGGCGGCGGTTCGGCAAGCGGTGAGCGGCCTGGTCGGGCGCGTCCTGATCGCGGTGCCGCTGCTGGCGATCGCGATCCTGGCGGTGGTGGTGGGCGGCTGGCCGATGGTGGCGCTGGCCGTCGCCTTCGGCATGATCGCGATGCACGAGTACGGCGCCGCCACCCGCTCGCTGCGCCCGCTCACGATCGCAGGGTTCGCCGGTGTGACGGGGATCATCGTGGTCACCCACCAGGGCGGTCTGGTGTGGAGCCTGGCGGCGCTGATGGGGACGCTGCTGCTCGCGTTCTGGCTGAGCGCGGTGGCGGACGTGCGGCAGGCGGCCACCGTGCAGCTGAGCGTGACGCTGCTGGGGGTGGTCTGGATCGGCTATGGGCTGGCCTTCCTGGTGGCGCTGCGAGACGTGCCGGCCCCCGCCGACTGGGGCAAGCTGCTGCTGATCGCGGTACTGGTCGGCGTCTGGCTCTCGGATACGTTCGCCTACTTCGGGGGCCGCATGTTCGGCAAGCGGAAGCTGGCGTCGGCGATATCGCCCAACAAGACGGTGGAGGGACTGGTGATCGGGTTCGTGCTGGGCGCCGTGGCCGTTTTCCTCACGCTCTACAACCAGCCCAACGGCGATCCCATCAGCCCGCTGAACGCGCTCGAGTTCGCCGTCGCGATCGCGGCCGCTTCCCCGGTGGGAGACCTGTTCGAGAGCTACCTGAAGCGCGACATGGGCGTCAAGGACACGGGCCGGCTGCTGGGCGGCCACGGCGGCGTGCTCGACCGCATCGACGGCCTGTTGTTCGCCGGCGCGGCCGCGTTCTTCGTGGCGCTGGCGCTGCACCGGGTCGCCTAACGGTGCCGCAATCGGGCCCAGATACACTGACGCCATGAGGACGGTGGCCATTCTGGGCGCGACCGGCTCGGTCGGCCGTCAGGCGCTCGAGATCGTTCGCGACCACCCCGGCCTGCGTCTTGTCGGCCTGGCCGCGCACGGATCGCGGGCCGAGGTGGTGGCGGCCGCCCGCGAGCACGGCGCCGCCGTGATCGCGCTGGCCGATCCCGTAGCCGCCGAACACGCGAGCTCGGAGTTCGACGGCCGGGTGCTGGGCGGGCGGGACGGCGTGGTCGAGCTGGTGCGCGAGCTCCGCGCCGACATCGTGCTGAACGCGATTGTGGGCGCCGCCGGGCTCGAGGCCACGATGGCGGCGCTCGACGCCGGCAGCGACCTGGCCCTCGCCAACAAGGAGAGCCTGGTGGCCGGCGGCGAGCTGGTGACCGCCGCCGTGCGCAGCAGCGGCCGTCTGCTGCTGCCGGTGGACAGCGAGCACTCAGCGCTGCAGCAGTGCCTGGAGGGCGCTGCCCCGGAGTCGCTCGAGTCGCTGGTGCTGACCGCATCGGGCGGGCCGTTCCGGGGCTGGTCGCAGGAGCGGCTGGCCGACGTCGTCCCGGCCCAGGCCCTGGCCCATCCCACCTGGTCGATGGGCGCAAAGATCACGATCGACTCGGCCACGCTGATGAACAAGGGTCTGGAGCTGATCGAGGCCCACCACCTGTTCGGCGTCGCCTACCCGCGCATCGAGGTGGTCGTGCACCCGCAGTCGATCGTGCACGGCATGGCCCGCTTCCGCGACGGCGCGCTGATCGCGCACCTGGGCCTTCCCGACATGCGCGTGCCGATCAGCTACGCCCTCACCTATCCCGAGCGCGCCGCCACCCCGGCGCCGCGGCTCGACCTGTCGCAGGGGTTCGCGCTCGATTTCGAACCGCCCGATCTGGACGCGTTCAGGTGCCTGGCGCTGGCCCGCGCGGCCGGCGAGGCCGGCGGCACCGCGCCCTGCGCGCTGAACGCCGCCAACGAGGTGGCCGTGGCCGCGTTCCTGGCCGGCGAGTGCCGGTTCCCGCAGATCGCTGACACGGTCGCCGCCGTGCTCGACCGCCTCGACCCCGAGCCGCTCGAGTCGGTCGATCAGGTGCTCGCGGCCGACGCCGCCGCGCGCGCGCTGGCGCGGGACGCGCTGGGGGTGGCCGCGTGAACTACATCATCCCGATCCTGGGCCTGCTGGGGCTGGTCTTCCTGCACGAGCTGGGACACTTCACCGCGGCCAAGCGCACCGGCATGCGCGCGCTCAAGTTCTACGTCGGGTTTCCGCCGCCGCTTGCCCGAAAGCAGGTGGGGGAGACCGAGTACGGGATCGGCGTGGTGCCGTTGGGCGGCTTCGTCAAGATTCCCGGGATGCTGCGGCCCGAGCCGTCCGACCTGTGGGCGGTCGAGGATCTGCTGCATCGCAGCGAGTCGCTGCCGCCGGAGCGGGCCAGCGAGATCGGCATCGCCTACGACCGGCTGGCGCAGCTGGTCGCGCAGGGACGCGTCGACGAGGCCGCGCCTGCCGCCGCCGAGCTGAGCCGGCTGATCGACGAGACGGAAGGCGTGACCGCTGCAGATCGCCGCCGCGTCAGCCGCTGCCTGAGCCGCTTCGTGGAGTCGACCGATCCGCGCGGCTACTGGCGCAGCTCGCGGTCGAAGCGGCTGATCGTGATCGGCGCCGGCCCGTTCGCGAACATCCTGTTCGCCTTCCTGCTCCTGACGGGGCTGGCCATCACCGGCCTGCCGCAGCCGCTCCAGCCGACCGCCGTCGTGGCCGGGCTCGAGAAGGGCCTGCCGGCACAGAAGGCGCTGCGCGTGCACGACCGCATCGTCGCCATCGACGGCCATCCCATCACCGGCTTCGACCAGGTGCGGGCGCTGATCTCGACCAGCGGCGGACATCCGGTCTCGCTGACGGTGCGCCGCAACGGCACGACCGTCCACCTCCGCCCGATCACGCCGGTCAAGCAGGGTGGCCGCTACATCGTCGGCTTCCTGCCCGACGTGATCGCGACCACACGCAGCGTGCCCGTCTGGAAGGCCCCGGGCGAGGGCGTGTCGCAGATGTGGACGATGATCAGCGGATCGATCACCGGCATTCGCAGCCAGGGCACATCCTCGCTGTCGGGGCCGGTCGGCATCGTGCGCGTCTCCGCGTCCGCCGCCGACACCGGCGCGCCCTACTACCTGTGGCTGCTGGCCTACATCTCCCTGTCGCTCGGCATCCTCAACCTGCTGCCGTTCCTGCCGCTGGACGGTGGCCACATCCTGCTGGTCGCGATCGAGAAGCTCCGCGGCCGGGCGCTGTCGCGGGCGACGTTCGAGCGCGTGTCGATGGCGGGCATCGCGCTGGTGCTGTTCCTGTTCCTGTTCGGGTTGCACAACGATCTGCTCGGCGCCCAGCCGCGCTAGAACGGGGCGGCTCGCGGCAACCTGCCGGTATTCTCCCGGGGAGATGGCGAGCGAGAAGCAGATCACGGTCGGCGGCGTCCCCATCGGCGGCGGCGCGCCGGTGGTGGTGCAGTCGATGACGACGACCGAGACGGCGGACGTCGAGGCCACGCTGGCTCAGGCGCGGGCGCTGGCCGAGGCCGGGTGCGACCTGGTGCGGGTGGCGGTGCCGGGACGCGCCGACGCGGATGCGCTGCCGGCGATCGTGGCCGGCTCGCCGCTGCCGGTGATCGCGGACATCCACTTCAACGCGTCGCTCGCCCTGCGCGCGATGGACGCGGGCGTCGCCGCCGTGCGCATCAATCCCGGCAACATCGGCGGGCCGGACAAGGTCGAGCAGGTTGTGCAGCGGGCCAAGCAGACCGGCACGCCGATGCGGATCGGCGCCAACTCCGGGTCTCTGCCCGACCACCTGCGCCAGTTCGCGACCAACGATCCGGCCGGCGCGCTGGTGGAGGCGGCGCTGGAGGAGGTGCGGCTGCTGGAGCGGCTCGAGTACCGCGAGTTCAAGATCTCGGTGAAGTCGTCGTCGGTGCCCGTGATGGTGCAGGCCTACCAGCGCCTGAGCGAGCGCGTCCCCTATCCGCTGCACCTGGGCGTGACGGAGGCCGGCCCGGCCTTCACGGGTACGGTCAAGAGCTCGATCGGCATCGGCACGCTGCTGGGACAGGGCATCGGTGACACGATCCGCGTGTCGCTGACCGCCGACCCGGTGGAGGAGGTGCGGGTGGGCTGGGAGATCCTGCGCTCGCTGGGGCTGCGCCAGCGCGGGCCGATGATGATCGCCTGCCCGTCCTGCGGCCGCACCAACGTTGACGTGCTCGACCTGGCCGAGCAGGTGGAGGCGCGGCTGGGGACGTACGACGAGGTGTTCGAGGTGGCGGTGATGGGCTGCGCAGTGAACGGGCCGGGCGAGGCCGGGGATGCCGATTTCGGCATCGCCGGCGGTCGCGACGCGGGATTCATCTACGCCCACGGCCTGGTGCTGCGCAAGGTCGAGCAGTCGCAGCTGGTGGACGAGCTGTTCCGCGAGGTGGATGCCTGGATCGCAGCCGGCATGGTGCGGCCCAAACGCGGAACCCGCAAGCACGTGCTGCCGATGGTTCCCAGCGCCTGACCGAAGACACCACGGAGCGGGTATCCGGCTACCCCAATTCGGCCATGGCACGGCCGCGCACGGACGTCGAAGATTCCCCCGTGAACGAGTACCGACAGACCGTGATCGATGATCGCTACATGGCAGACTGGCTGGAGTTCGGCTTCTCCGAGCTGACCGCCTACCTGGCCAACCAGGCGCGCTTCGAGCGCTACCTGAGCGATCGCGAGCCGAGCGACAACAGCGGCGACTGACTCCATCCGCTGTCCCGGGGCGACTGCCGATGGCTCCACCGGGTAGACTCAAACGCCATGCGGGAATGGCGTCACAGGCTGGTCGGATTCGTCACCTTGCTGGTGGCGCGGCGGATCATCCGCCGCACCATCCGCAAGCGCACCGAGCAGGTGCTGACGAGGCTCGAGATCCACCAGCGCCCGTCCCGCCTGCGGCGGAGCCTGCCAGTCGTGGGTGCGGCGGCACTGGCGGCGGCGGCCGGCGCGGCGGTGCTGGCCGGCCGCCAGCAGCGTGGCGGCTGATGTTCAGCCACGTTGTGGTGTTCCGGTTCAAGCCGGGGACGAGCGACCAGCAGGTTGATGCGATCGAGCGCGGCCTCGCCGGGCTGCCCGCGCGGCTGCCCGATATGCGGTCGTATACGTACGGCCGTGACCTCGGCATACGTGACGGAAACTGCGACTTCGCGGTTGTTGCCGAGTTTGACGACGAGGCCGCGTGGCTGGTCTACCAGCGCGACGAGGAGCACCGCCGCGTGATCGAGCAGCTGATCGTCCCGGTCACCGCAGAGCGCCACGCGGTCCAGCTCCGTCACCCCTGATCGGTACACTGCTGCGGCTGTGACCGAGCCCTCGCCGTACGTCCACCTTCACGTCCACAGCGAGTACTCGATCCTCGACGGAGCTTGCCGCATCGGCCCGCTGGTGGATCGGGCCGTCGAGCTGGGGATGCCCGCCATCGGGCTGACAGACCATGGATCGATGGCGGGAGCGGTCGAGCTCAGCCGCATCGCCGCAAAGGCCGGCGTGAAGCCGGTGCTGGGATGCGAGGTCTACGTCGTGGACGATCACGCGGCCCGGCCGCAGCGCGAGAAGCGCGCCCACCTGACGCTGCTGGCCGAGACAACCGAGGGCTACCACAACCTGATCCGGCTGGTCTCGAGCGGCTTCTTGGACGGCTACTGGTACAAGCCACGGGTCGACCTCGACCAGCTGGCCGCGCACGCCGGCGGCGTGATCGCGCTGTCCGGCTGCCTGTCCGGGCGCGTGTGCAAGGCGCTGGTGGACGACGACCCGGCCGGCGCCCGCGAGCAGCTCGACCGGCTGGTGCAGATCTTCGGCCGCGACGACGTCTACGTCGAGATCCAGGACGGGGGAATCGACGTGCAGACCCGGATCCTGCCCTCGCTGGTGGCGATGGCGAAGGATGCCGGCCTGCCCATGGTCGGAACCGGCGACGTCCACTACCTGACCCGCGACGACGCGATCCCGCACGAGGCGCTGCTCTGCATCCAGACGCAGGACAAGCTCGACAATCCCGATCGCTTCCGCTTCTCCAACCACGAGTTCTATCTGAAGTCCCCGCAGGAGATGTACGCGCTGATGGGCGAGCGGTTCGGCGAGGACACGCTGCGCCGCACGGTCGAGATCGCGGACCGCTGCAGCGCCGAGGTCGGTCTGGGCGCGATGCACCTGCCGCACTTCCAGGTGCCCGAGGGCCAGACCGCCGTCGGGTACCTGCGCGACCTGGCCGAGACCGGCCTCCGCGAGCGCTACCCGCAGGTGACTCCCGAGCTGCGCGACCGGCTCGAGTTCGAGCTGAAGACGATCGAGGAGATGGGCTTCCCCGACTACTTCCTGATCGTGTGGGACTTCATCCGCTTCGCCCGCGAGGACGGCGTCTCGGTCGGCCCGGGACGCGGCTCCGCCGCCGGCTCGCTGGTCGCCTACTGCCTGCGCATCACCGATCTCGATCCGATGGCCTACTCGCTGCTGTTCGAGCGGTTCCTGAACCCCGGCCGCAAGAGCATGCCTGACATCGACATCGACTTCGCGGTGGCCGGCCGCGAGCGCGTCATCAACTACGTGGCCGAGAAGTACGGCCGCCGCAGCGTCGCCCAGATCATCACGTTCGGCAAGATGCAGCCCAAGGCCGCCATCAAGGATGCGGGGCGCGTGATGGGCATCGGCTACGGCGAGGTCGACCGCATCGCCAAGCTGGTGCCCGAGGGCCCGAAGGTGTCGTTCGAGGAATGCATGAAGCCGGGCGCCGAGCTCCGCAAGGTCTACGACGTGGACGACACCGCCCGCTCGATCGTGGACATGGCGCGGCCGCTGGAGGGTGTCGTGCGCAACGACTCGATCCATGCCGCCGCCGTCGTGATCGGCGACCGGCCGCTGACCGAGTACCTGCCGCTGCAGCAGAAGGGCGCCGAGGCCGAGGTCGTGACGCAGTTCCCGATGGGCGATGTCGAGGCGCTGGGCCTGCTGAAGATGGACTTCCTGGGGCTGCGCAACTTGGACGTGATCGACCGCGCGGTCGAGCTGATCGAGCAGACCAGCGGGCAGCGGCTGTCGATGCAGGACCTGCCGCTGGACGACGCCCGCACCTACGAGATGCTGGCCAGGGGAGACGCGACCGGCGTGTTCCAGTTCGAGTCGGGCGGCATGCGCGAGGCGCTGCGCCAGGTGCGGCCCACCCGGTTCGAGGACCTGATCGCGCTGGGCGCCCTGTACCGGCCCGGCCCGATGCAGAACATCCCCAAGTTCGCCGCTCGCAAGAATGGGCGCGAGCCGGTCACCTACCCCGATCCCCGGCTCGAGGGGATCCTGTCGGAGACGTCCGGCATCACGGTGTACCAGGAGCAGAGCATGCTGATCGCCCGTGAGATCGCCGGGTTCAGCCCTGCCGAAGCAGACGATCTGCGCAAGGCGATCGGCAAGAAGGACCGCTCGCTGATGGCTTCGCTGAAGGACCAATTCATCGAAGGCTGCCTGGCCAGCGGCATCTCGCGGCCGGTTGCCGAGCAGCTCTGGGACGACAACGAGCGCAGCAGCGACTACTCGTTCAACAAGGCGCACGCCGCCTGCTACGCGCTCATCTCGTACCGCACGGCCTGGCTGAAGGCCAATCACCCCGCCGAGTACATGGCCGCCCTGATCTCCTCGGTGATGTCGACCAAGGACCGGGTGCCCTACTACGTGTCGGAGTGCGAGTCGATGGGCATCGAGGTGCTCCCGCCCGATGTCAACTCCAGCCAGGCCGACTTCGCGGTGGTGGAGGGGCGCGTCCGCTTCGGCCTGACGGCGGTGAAGAAGGTCGGCGACGGGGCCGTGCGGGCGATCATCGCCGGCCGCGAGGCGGCCCCGTTCACGTCGATCTGGGACTTCTGCGAGCGCGTCGACGCCTCGGTGCTGAACAAGGGCATGCTCGAGAGCCTGATCTGCTGCGGCGCGCTCGACTCGACCGGCGCCACCCGTCGCGGAATGATGGAGGTGATGGACGCGGCACATGCGTCCGGCACCAAGCAGCAGGCCGACACGCTGATGGGGCACATGTCGATCTTCGACCTCGGCGGCGACGGCGACTCCAACGGCGACGCGCCACTGGCGCGCAGCCACCCGCCGGTGCCCCCTGGCGAGTGGGAGCGGGGCGAGCTGCTGGCGCGCGAGAAGGAGGCGGTCGGGCTGTACGTCTCCAGCCACCCGCTGGCCGACGTCCGCGACCAGCTGGCGCGGCGCTCGGACCTACCGCTGGCGCAGGCCGGGTCGCTGCGCGACGGCCAGGTGGTGACGGTGGGCGGGCTGGTCACCGCGATCAAGCCGTTCGTGACCCGCAAGGGCGATCAGATGGCGTTCGCGGAGATCGACGACACCACCGGCACGATCGAGGTGGTGGTGTTCGCGAACACGCTGGCGGCGTCCCGTCAGCTGCTGGTGGCCGACTCGGTGGTGCTGGTGAAGGGCCGCGCCGACCGCAAGAACGAGGGCGAGGTGAAGCTGGTGGCGATCGAGATCCTGCCCTTCGAGGCCACCGCCAACTTCGGCGTGGTGCGGCTGCGGCTGGACGCGCGGGAGACGCCGGCGGCGATCATCGACGACCTGAAGTCGCTGATCGGCGAGTTCCCCGGCGACGCGCCGGTGCTGCTCGAGGTGCAGACCTCGGAGGGGCCGAAGACCCTGCGCTTCGGCCCGGAGTTCAAGGTGCGACCCGACGGCGACTTCTTCGCAGAGGCGAAGGCGCTGCTCGGCGACGCCGCGCTGATCGCCTAGGAGGGCCTGGCCGGCGGCCAGACCCTTCAGCTGCCGACGCCCTCCACCATCCGCTCCATCTCGTCCAGCCCCTCGTCCCACAGGCCGGGGTCGTCCAAGTCGATGCCGAGCGGCGCCAGCACCTCGGCCGGCGTGCCGTTGCCGCCGCGGTCGAGGTAGTCCAGGTAGCGCGCGGCGAATCGCTCCGGGTCGTCGCGCAGACGCTGTATCAGGGCGAGCGCGATCAGGCACGAGAAGCTGTAGTTGGAGAGGTAGAACCGGTACATGATCGCGTGGGGCATCAGCGCCCAGCGGCTGATCACCTCCTCGCCGTCCACGCTGTCGCCGAGCCCGGCCCGGAACTGCTCGCCCCAGAGCTCGTTCAGGCGCTCGACCGACAGCGTCAGCCCTTCCGCCTTGAGCCGGTAGCAGCCGCGCTCGGCCTGGGCCGAGACGGCCGCCTCGAACACGTTTCCGATGGCCGTTTCAACCGCACCGGCTTGCAGCGCCAGACGCCGGCCGGGGTCGGTCTCGTGCTCGAGCAGCACTTGCACGAGCCACAGCTCGGCGAAGGTCGAGGGGATCTCGACCAGCGCGAACGACGGCAGGCCCACCAGCGGGCTCTGGGCCGCCAGGCAGCGCGCGAGGTGCAGGCCGTGGCCGGCCTCGTGCGCCATCACCTGCGCGTCCATCTGCCGGCCGCTGTGATTGAGCAGCAGATAGGGCCCGCAGGTGCCGTCCAGCTCCGCGCAGAACGCGCCGCCCATCTTGCCGGTGCGGGGCGCGGCGTCCACGCGCCCGTCCTCGAAGAACCCGGCCACCGTGCGGCCGGCCTCGTCCGACAGCGCGGTGAACGATGCGACCACCTGCTCGACCATCTCCGCGTAGCTCATCGCCGCCATCGCGCCCAGCGGCGCCACCCGGTCTGCGACCGGCAGCCGGTCGAACCCGAGCAGGCCGGCCTTGATCGTGTTCCAGCGGCGCCAGATGCCGGTGCGTGCGGCCACGGCGTCCAGCATCGCGTCGACCATCTCCGAACGCAGCTCGTTGGCGAGGTCGGTGGAACGGGTGGCCTGCTCGTAGCCGCGAAGGCCGTCCACCGCCAGCCGGTCGCCGACCACGGCGTCGAGGCAGTGCGAGGACGTGGGCGCGAAACCGTCGCTCATCTCACGCAGCGCCGCGTGCGCCGTGCGGCGCACCTCCGGCCGCGTGTCCCACGAGGCGAACATGACCTCGCTGGAGGTCTGAGGGGCCGGGCCTTCCCCGAGATCACAGGTGATGGTGAGGGCGGAGGACTGCTCGGACCAGAGGCGGATCCAGGACTGCTCCGCGGCGCCGCCACGCGCCGACAGCGCGCGCTCCTCCGCGGCCGAAAGCGTGTGGGCGGCGAACCGGCGCGACGCGATCAGGTAGTGCCGGTCTGCCGCCACCTGGGGCAGCTCGGCCAGCTGCGACGCGCGCCCCTCGGGCAGATCCAGCCACGCCAGCTGGAAGCTCCGCAGCCCGTCCTGGATGCCCGGCATCCGCTGCGCCACCAGCGTGCCCAGATCCTGGGCGGCGGGGTCGGACGCGTCCTCCGCCGCGCGCAGCTCCGCGTACGTGGACAGCCGCTTGGCCCGGTTTCGCAGGTGCCCCAGGCGCTCCAGCAGCTCGGCCAGCGCCGGGCCTCCCAGCTGCGACGCCGGCGGCAGCGCCCGTGCGAAGGCCTCGGCGTCGGCTGCGAGCACCCCGAGCTCGGCGACGGCGGCGTCGTCGGAGGCGAACACGGGCGTGAGATCCCAGCGGTCCTCGAGCCGCGGTGAGCCGGTAACGGTGGACACCGCCGGATTCTGCCATACCGCCACAGCGGCCCGGCATCCGACCTGAAGCCTAGAATGCGGCGATGATCCTGGCCGATCTTGAGCTGGACCTGGACGTGTTCCAGGGGCCGTTCGACCTGCTGCTGGCGCTGGTGGTGCGCGAGGAGGTCGAGCTGGCCGACGTGCCGATCGCCGAGATCGTGGTGGCCTACGTCGAGCGCGCGTACGAGAAGGGCGAGCTCGACCTGGAGTCGGCCAGCGAGTTCCTGGTGCTGATGGCGGCACTGCTGGAGATCAAGGTGCGCCTGCTGTTCCCCGGCGAAGCCGAGGAGGACGACCTGTCCCCGGAGCAGGCCGAGGCCGAGCTGTTCCAGCGGCTGATCGAGTACCGCCGCTTCCAGGGCGCGGCCGCCTGGCTGCGCGACCGCACGGCCGGCCCGCCGCGCGTATTCCGCATAGGCCCCGCGCCCCTGGCGCCGCGGCCGGAGCCGGTGGTGGTCGAGTTCAGCGAGGACCCCTGGCAGCTGGCGGCGGCCGTCGACCGGCTGCTGGTGCCGCCCCCGCACATCGACGTGTCGTCCGTGCGGCGGCCGCTGGTGCCGGTGGAGCGCTTCCTCGACCACTTCCGCACGATCCTGCGCACGCGCCGCGGCTTCCAGTTCGAGGAGGCGGTGAAGGGGCTCGATCGGCTGTCGCAGGCGGCGGCGTTCCTGGCGCTGCTGGAGATGATCAAGCGCGGCGAGGTTGTTCCCGAGCAGCCCCGGCTGTTCGCGCCGATCAGGGTGGTGGCGGCCGCACGGGCCGCTGCCGAGGCCGACGTCGACGGCGACCGGGCGATCGCGTGAGTGAGCTCACCCATACGGTCGAGGCGCTGCTGTTCGTGGCCTCGGAGCCGCTCACGCCGAAGGAGCTGGCCGAGCTGACCGACGCCGCTCCCGAGCGGATCGAGCGGGCGCTGGGCGCGCTGGCCGACCGTCACTGCGAGGGGCGCTCCGGCGTGGTGCTGGAGCGGGTGGCCGGCGGCTATGGCCTGCGTGCCGCCCGGGAGACGGCCGAGGTGTGCGCGCGGCTGGTCAACCGGCCCAGCGCCAAGGGCCTCAGCCAGGCCGCGCTGGAGACGTTGGCGATCGTGGCCTACCTGCAGCCCGTGTCGCGGCCCGAGATCGCCCGCATCCGCGGCGTCGGCGCCGACTCGGCGGTGGGCGGGCTGATCGAGCGGGGCCTAATCGAGGAGGCGGGGCGGGCCGACACCCCGGGCACCCCGGTCGTCTACCGAACGACCACCGCCTTCCTACGCGTGTTCGGCCTGGGCGAGGGCGAGGATCTGCCTGCGCTGTCGGACTTCGAGCTGACAGAGGCCGATCACCAGGCGCTGCGGGCGCGCCTGCACCTGGTCGCCGACCAGCGTGCCGGTCAGGCTTAACCGGTACCTGGCCTCCGCCGGGGTGGGGTCACGGCGAGCGGTGGACGAGCTGATCCGCGACGCGCGCGTGACCGTGAACGGCGCCGTGGCCGAGCTCGGGACGAGCGTCGGCGAGGATGACGAGGTGTGCGTGGACGGCCGTCCCGTCAGCGCCGAGCGGCAGGCGTGGGTGTTGCTGCACAAGCCGGCCGGCGTTGTCACCACGGCGAACGACCCGCAGGGACGCCCCACGGTGCTCGACCTGGTCGGCTCGCCGCTGCGGCTGTTCCCGGTCGGGCGGCTGGACATGGACACGACGGGCGCGCTGCTCTTGACGAACGACGGCCTGCTCGCGCACCGCCTGATGCACCCCAGCCACGAGGTGGACAAGGTCTACGTGGCAGACGTGGAGGGCCGGCCGGATGCGACCGCGCTGGGCCGGCTGCGGTCAGGGGTGGAGCTGGACGACGGGCCGACGGCGCCGGCGCAGGTGCGCGAGCTGGCACCGGGCCGGATCGAGCTGCGCATCCACGAGGGCCGCAACCGGCAGGTGCGCCGGATGTGCGAGGCGGTGGGGCACCCGGTGCTGCGTCTGCACCGGTCGGCCTACGCCGGCCTCACGGTGGAGGGCCTGGCACCGGGCCGGTGGCGTGAGCTGGAGCCGGCCGAGCTCGACCGTCTGCGCAGCGCGTGAACATCTGTGCTCATCGCCACTTGACATAACCGCGACAGCTTTGCGATACTGCCGCTAACACTTCCCTTACAACTGGGAAGCGTCGGAGGAGCAGGGCAGCTCAGGCGCGCGGCGGGCGCTTCACCCGCCGCGCGGGGGTACCCGAAAGCCCATGGCGTCGAGCATCTCGGCGAGCGTTCGGTCGGCCACCTGGGAGGCGCGGTCGCGGCCTCGTGCCAGGATCCCGCCCAGCTCCATCTCGTCGGCGCGCAGCTCCAGGTAGCGCTCCCGGATCGGCCGCAGCAGCTCGACGACGGCGTCGGCCACGTCACCCTTGAAGTCGCCGTAGCCCTTGCCTTCGTAGGCAGTCTCGATCGCCTCCGGCGATTCGCCGGTGGCCACGGACAGGATCTCGATCAGGTTCTCGATGCCCTGCTTGCCCTCGCCGCGGCGCACCTCGCGGCCGGAGTCGGTCACCGCCGAGCGGATCTTCCTGGCGACCACCTCCGGCGGGTCGACCACCAGCACGGTGCCCTGCGGCGTGCCGCGGGTGGTCGACATCTTGTTGTCCGGTTCCTGCAGGTCCATCACGCGGTCGCCGCTGGCCGGGATGGCCGCCTCCGGCAGCGGGAACAGCTCGCCGAACCGCGAGTTGAAGCGCTGCGCGACGTTCCGGGCCAGCTCCAGGTGCTGGCGCTGATCGTCTCCCACCGGGACGCGGTCGGCCTTGTAGAGCAGGATGTCCGCCGCCTGCAGCACCGGGTAGGTGAACAGGTCGGCGCTGACGGAATCGCGGCCGGTGCTCTTCTCCTTGAACTGGGTCATCCGGTTCAGCTCGCCCATGGTGGCAACGGAACCCAGCAGCCAGGCGCCGTAGGCGTGGGCGGCCACGTGGCTCTGCACGAACAGCGTGCAGCGGGCGGGGTCAAGACCCGCCGCCAGCAGGGTGGCGGCCGTGTCCAGCGTGTTCTCGTGCAGGGCCGCGGGCTCGTAAGGCACCGAGATGGCGTGCAGGTCGACGACGCAGTAGAAGGCCTCGCCGGTGTCCTGGTCTGCGACGTAATGGCGGATGGCGCCGATGTAGTTGCCGAGGTGCTTGGTACCGGTCGGCTGGATGCCCGAGAAGACGCGTGCCATGGCGGGCCATAGTACTCATGTCGGTACACTGAACGCTCCATGGCAACCACCCAGCCAACCTGGTCTCCGGCCTCATGGAGGGAGCATCCCGCGCTCCACCAGCCGGACTGGCCCGACCCCGCCGCGGCCGAGGCGGCGCGCGAGCGCCTGACCGCGATGCCGCCGCTGGTGTTCGCCGGCGAGGCTCGGCGGCTGCGGGAGTCGCTGGCGCAGGTGGCGGCCGGGCGCGCCTTCCTGCTGCAGGCGGGAGACTGTGCGGAGTCGTTCCACGACTTCTCGGCGGTCAGCATCCGCGAGAAGCTGAAGGTGATCCTGCAGATGGCGGCCGTGCTCACGTACGGCTCGATGCTGCCCGTCGTCAAGCTGGGCCGGATCGCCGGCCAGTTCGTGAAGCCGCGCTCGTCGCCGACCGAGCTGGTGGACGGGATCGAGCTGGCCAGCTTCCGCGGCCACATGGTGCACGGCGACGAGCCCAACGCCGCCGCCCGCGTCTTCGATCCGGCCCGGATGGTGCAGGGCTACCACCAGTCGGCATCGACGCTGAACCTGCTGCGCGCCTTCACCAAGGGCGGCTTCGCCGACCTCACCAAGGTGCACCTGTGGAACCAGGAGTTCGTCGCCTCGTCGCCGGAAGGCCGCCGCTACGAGGCGATCGCCCTCGAGATCGAGCGCGCTCTGCGGTTCATGGCTGCCTGCGGCATCGACCTGGAGGCCGAGCGCAATCTGCACGAGGTGGACGTCTGGACGAGCCACGAGGGCCTGCTGCTGGACTACGAGCAGGGGCTGACCCGCCGTGACTCGCTGACCGGCGACTGGTACGACTGCTCGGCGCACATGCTCTGGATCGGCGAGCGCACCCGTGCCGCCGACGGCGCCCATGTCGCGTTCTTCGCCGGCGTCCACAATCCGATCGGGGTGAAACTGGGGCCGGCCGCAACCGCCGCCGACGTGACCGCGCTGTGCGAGGCTCTGAACCCCGGGCGTCTCCCCGGGCGGCTGACGCTGATCACGCGCATGGGCGCGGGCCGGGTGGAGGAGACGCTGCCGCCGCTGCTGCGCGCCGCCCGCCAGGGCGAGCACCCGGTCGTCTGGGTCTGCGACCCGATGCACGCCAACATGTTCAAGACCGAATCGGGCTACAAGACCCGCCGGTTCGAGGACATCCTGAGCGAGATCCAGGGCTTCTTCGCGGCCTGCCTGAGCGAGGGCGCCTGGCCCGGCGGCGTGCACCTGGAGTTCACCGGCGAGCACGTCACGGAGTGCCTGGGCGGCTCGGAGGAGGTACTCGAGGATCACCTTGACCGCAACTACGCCACGCTCTGCGACCCTCGCCTGAACGCCCGCCAGTCCCTGGATCTGGCCTTCCGCGTGGCCGAGCTGATGCGCGCGGCCGAGGAGCGCGGCGCCCCGCACCTGCCATGAGGGTGGCGGTGATCGGACTCGGCCTGATCGGGGGCTCGCTGGCGCTGGCCGCGACCGCCCGCGGCGACCAGGTGGTGGCCACCGACCGGGACGAGGCGGCCGGTGAGATCGGCCTCGAGCGGGGCGCGATCGCGCGGTTCGAGCCGACCATCGACGGGGCGCTGGACGGTGCCGATCTGGCGTTCGTATGCGGCCCGGTGGCCGAGCTGGCCTCGCTCACCGGCCAGGCGCTGGAGGCGGCTCCATCCGGATGCGCCGTGTCCGACGTGGGATCGACCAAGGGCCGGCTGGTGGCACAGGTGGGAGCCAACCCGCAGTTCGTGGGCGGCCACCCGGTGTGCGGGTCGGAGGCGCGGGGCGTCGCGAACGCGCGGCCGGAGCTGTTCGACGGCGCCACCTGGTTCCTGACGCCGGTGGCCGAGACCGACCCGTCGGCGCACCGCCGGCTGCACACATTCGTGTCCTCGCTGGGCGCGCGGCCCGTCGCGATCGACCCGGACGCCCACGACCGGCTGGTGGCGCTGACCAGCCACCTGCCGCACGCGCTCGCGAACGTGCTGGTCAACCAGGCCGGCGCCGGCAAGGTGGACGGCCACGACCCGCTGGCGGCGGTGGGCGGGTCGTTCCGCGACATGACCCGGGTGGCCGGCGCCAACCCGCGCATCTGGGTGGACATCTTCCTGGACAACCGCACGGCGCTGCTCGACGGCCTGCGTGACCACAGCCGCCGTGTCGATGACCTGACCAGAGCGCTCGAGCGGGAGGATGCCGGGTTCGTGGCGCGCTGGATCGCCGAGGCGTCCGGCCACCGCCGCCGCCTGCTCGAGGTCGCCTACCCGGCCACGCCGGAGGACCTGTACCGGGTGCGCGTGCACGTGCCCGACCGGCCCGGTGTGCTGTCCGGCATCACGCAGGCGCTGGGAGCCGAGGGCATCAACATCGAGGACTTCGAGCTGCACCACGTGTCTGCCGACCGCGGCGGCACCGTGGTGGTCACGATCGCCGGCCAGGCCGAGGCGGAGCGGGCCGTGGCGTTGCTGGACGCGCAGGGCTACGGGGCGATCGCGGCGCCGGCAGTCGATGAGTGAGGACCTGCTGCAGGTGGCGCCGGCGGGCGCGCTCGTGGGTGAGCTGAGCGTCCCCGGCGACAAGTCCATCAGCCACCGGGCCGTGATGGTCGGCGCCCTCAGCGACGACCGGGTGACGGTGACGGGGTTCGGCGCCTCCGCCGACACGCTTGCGACGGTCGACGCCTTCCGGGCGATGGGCGTCTCGATCGAGCGGGTCGGCGATGACGGCCTGGTGATCGAGGGCGTGGGCATGCGCGGGCTGCGGCCCCCCGACGGCGTGATCGACGTGCGCAACGCGGGCACGCTGATGCGGATCCTGCCCGGCATACTGGCCGGCCAGAGCGGCACCTTCACGCTGGACGGCGACGAGAGCATCCGCCGCCGGCCGATGCGGCGGATCGCCGACCCGCTGGAGCGGATGGGGGTGTCCATCGACACCAGCGAGGGGCTGCCGCCGGTGACGGTGCACGCGACCGGCGCGGTCGAGCCGATCAGCTACCGCCCGCCCGTGGCCTCGGCGCAGGTGAAGTCGGCGGTGCTGTTCGCGGGCCTGTTCGCGGAGCGCGGCGTGACGGTGGTGGAGGAGGCGATCGCCACCCGCGATCACACGGAGCGGATGCTGCAGCGGGCCGGGGTGCCGGTCGACCGCCGGCCGGGGTACGTCGGCATCTCGCCCGTGCGCGAGCTGGTGCTGCCGGAGATCGCGGTGCCCGGCGACTTCTC
>DATIOK010000085.1:0-11151 GCA_035473255.1 Gaiellales bacterium | reverse complement strand
CCGGTCACCGACGACGGGGACACGATGTTCGTGCGGCAGTACCGACATCCGGTGAGGGCGCACCCGCTTGAGATGCCGGCCGGATCGATCGAGCCGGACGAGGCGCCGGCGGCTGCTGCCGCGCGCGAGCTCCGTGAGGAGGTGGGCGGCGTCGCCCGTGACCTGCGCCGCGTCGGCGGGTTCTACTCATCGTCCGCCCACATATCGTTGCAGGGCATCGTGTTCCTCGCGACCGGCGTCGTGTTCGACACGCCCACGCAGGCCGCCGCGGAGGGCATCGAGATGGTGCGGATGCCGTTCCGGCGAGCGGTCGAGCTGGCCCGGGGCGGCGAGCTGTGCGAGGCACAGTCGGCGCTGGCACTGATCCTCGCGGGTCATGCCCTCTAGCCGGACAACCCGGGCAGGGCTGACCGTCGCGCCGATTGTGCTCGTCGCGGGCACGGTGGCCGGTGGCTACTGGCTGCGGCATCATCAGCACCGCCGGCTGGGTGCGCCCACGGCGCCGATGTACTGGTTTGGGCAAACGCGCCTGAATTGGTGGGCGCTGCTCGCCGCTGTCGTGCTGGGCGCGGCGGTGCTGGTCTCGCCGTGGGTGCTTCGGCTCGAGCGGCGGTGGTTCTTGGGGGCGGCCGTGGCGATGGCGCTCCTCACCCGTGTCGCCCTCAACATGAGCCGTTTTGGCCCGCACGAGCTGATCTTTCCGCTGGTGGGACACGAGGGACGCCACGAGTACCTGCGGACCGTCGGACGTTTCCTGGACAACCCGATCGGCTACCTGCGCCATTTCCCAGAGCTGGTGCGAACGGTGCTGCCGATCCATCCATCCGGGCACCCGCCAGGCCCGACGGTGCTGCTGGGCGGCCTGTATGAGGTCGGCCTGCGCGGCGCTTGGGGCGAGACGGTGGCGATCTTGCTGGTGGGATCGCTGACCGCCATTCCCGTCTACCTGCTAGGCGGCGAGCTCGCGGATGAGCCATCGTCTCGGCTGGCCGTGCTGGCCTGGCTGTTCGCCCCGAACGTGCTGCTGATGAGCGCCACTTCGATGGACGCCGTGTTCGCGTCCGTATCCTCGGTGGCGGCGGTGTTGCTGCTGCGCCGCCGCGCCGTGGTCGGCGGGCTTGCCACCGCCGTCGCGTCGTTCCTGTCCTATGCGCTGCTCGCTGTGCCGGTGTGGGCGGTGGCGACGCTGCTCCTGCGCGGCGCCCGACCGCGCGCGCTGCTGCCCAAAGTCTGCGTCGCGCTGGCGGTGATCGCCGGCTGCTACCTGCTGCTGTGGCTGCTGACCGGCTACCAGCCCTACGACGCCTACCAGGCCACCAACCACGCCTACCGGATCGGCGTGTCCAACCGGCGTCCGCTGTGGTTCTGGTTCTTCGGCGACATCGCCGTCTTCTTGCTGGGATTGGGCTTGCCCGGGCTGGTGCTCTGGTCGCGGGCGCTGGGGCAGTCAGACAGCGCCGCCGTGGCGCTGGCCGGGACGCTGGTGCTGGCGTCCGCGTCGGGGTTCGCCAAGGCCGAGGTGGAGCGGATCTGGCTGTTTCTGATCCCGCTGGCGGCCGTGTCGATCGGGCCGCAACTGCTTGGCCGGCGCCTGCGCCCGCTGCTGACGCTGCTCGTGGCGCAGGCGCTGCTGGTGGAGCTCTTCTACGGGACGACCTGGTAGCGGTGCGGCGGCTGGCCCTTATCCTGGCCTGCGCGGCGGCGGGGTGCGTCGGCCTCGGCTCGTCCACTCCCGACCTGCCCGACACCGGTTCCACGCTGGTGCGCACCTGGGTCGACCACGGTAACACTGGCGTGCTGGTGCCGGGGCCGGGCGAGCCGCTGGTGCCGCGCACGGAGCTGGCGCCCGCGGCCCGGCTGTTGCGGCCGTTGGCCACGTTCGCGCAGATCACCGACGCGCACGTGACCGACGAGGAGTCGCCAGCGCGGGTGGAGATGCTGGATCGGCTGGGGGCGCCGTTCACGTCGGCCTTCCGGCCGCAGGAGGCGCTGTCGCCGTTCGTGCTGGCAGCGATCGTACGCAGCGTCGACCGCCTCCATCCGCTGGCGGTGTTCGAGACCGGCGACCTGATAGACAACGCCCAACAGAACGAGATGGATCAGGCCACGGCGATCCTGCGCGGCGGCCGCGTCGACCCCAACAGCGGACAGCCTGGCTACGACGGCGTCCAAGACGCGTCAAACGCCGACCCTCTGATCTACCGGCCGTCGGTGGACGCGCCCCGCTACCCGCGGCTGCTGACCCAGGCGGAGCGGCCGTTCACCTCCCCCGGCCTGCGGGCGCCCTGGTACCCGCTGCCCGGCAACCACGACCTCCAGGTGCAGGGCAACGTCCCGGCCACGCCAGCCACGCAGCGGGTCGCGGTGGGCGATCGCAAGCTGCTCACGGTTGAACGAGCGACGCTCGAGGAGGCGCGGGGAAAGACGCTTGACCGCCGCTTAGTCGACCAACTGCTGGCGCAGGGGCTGCCAGGCCTCAGCGAGTTCGTGCCAGCCGACCCGCACCGTCGCGAGCTTTCGCCGGCCCAAGCTGTGGCCGCTCTGCGCGCGGCCAGCGGCCACGGCGGCAGCGGCCCGCTGATGGACGACACCGTCGACCTGGGACCCTGGGCACGGGCAATCCTACTCGACACCACCAGCCGCCGGGCCGGCGCCTCAGGCGTGCTTCGCCCCTCCCAGGTGACGTGGCTGCGGTCCCAGCTGCAATCCGGCGGCAGCCGCTGGCTGCTGGTGTTCTCCTCCACCCCGCTGACCGAGACTGCCGGCGCCGCCGCCGCGCTCGCTCTGCTCGCCCGCGACGACCACGTGGTGGCGGCGATCGCCGGCGACATCCACCGAAACAGCATCACGGCGGTGCACACGGCAGCCGGCGGCTACTGGGCGATCACCACGTCGTCGCTGGCCGACTACCCACAGCAGGCGCGTGCGTTCCGGCTCTGGCAGACACCATCCGGCGTGGCACTGCAGACCTGGATGCTGGACGGCGATCCGGCCTGGCGGCTGGCGAACATCTCACGCCGGCTGGCCTGGCTCGACTACCAGGGCGGCCGCCCCAACCACCTGGCCGGCACCGCAGCCGACCGCAACGCAACTCTGTATCGCTAGCCGTCAGTCGTCGCGCAATAGCCGCGTGATCGGCTCGGCCAGCGCCCGCCGCGCCACCCAGGCGGACGCCACCACCGCGATCAGCACCAGCCCGGCCAGCGCCAGCAGCACCTCGGCGGTGCCGGCGCGCAGCGACACGGTTGCGTAAGAGGCAGCTAGATCCGCCGCCCGCGGCCCCAGCACCAGCCGCTCCACCAACACCGCCACCGGCAAGGCCACCGCCACCACGACCGAGGCCGCGCCGAAGAACACCATCCCCACCTGAGTTCGATCGGCGCCGCAGGCCCGCAGCAGACCCACGGCGCCACGACGCTCGAGCGCCGTCAGCGCCAGCATCTGGGCCAACACGTATAGGCACACGAGGCCGTCGATCACCGCGATCGTGCGCAGCAGCGTCGCCAGCACCCCCAGGAACGCGGCATTGCGGCTGGTCACACCGCCCACCGTGGCCGGGCGATTGCCGGTCAGGTTGAGGGCAGCCGTGACCGCGCCCTGGTCGGCGCCATCCTTGAGCTGGATCACCGTCTGGCCACCCCGAAACCCGCAGACCTCGACGCCGGGTTGGACATAGGCGACGCGCCCGTCGTTGTCCAGCGTCCGCACGACGCCCGTCACGTGGAAGCGGGCCTCCTCGCCGTCGCCAAACTGGACGGCCAGCGTCCCGCCCGGCACCAAGCCCAGCGCCGTCGCCAGGCCCTGGCCAACCTCGGCCTCGCCCGGGCTGGTCGCGCGCCGGCCGGCCGCCAGCGGCGGATCCTCGAACCGCAGGCGGTTGCCGCAGTAGGAGACCAGGTTGAACGTCTCGCCCAGCTGGAACGAGTCGGCTACGGGCGAGGAGAAGCGCTGGGCGGCGTCCGCCACACCCGGCAGCCGCCGGATCCGGGGTAGCGCCAGCACCCCGCTGTGCGAGGTCAGCTGGTAGTTCTTGCCGATCGTGCCGGGATCGTGCTCGAGCCGCTGCAACGTGGTCGCCAGCCCCAGCAGCAGCAGCACGACGGCGGCGGAGGTGGCCATGACCACGGTGGTCGCGGCCGTGCGCACCGGGCGGGCGACGGCGATCCGCATGCCCAGCCCGATCGTGCCGGCAGGGAGCCGCAGCGCCCGCGCGCCGGTGGGCAGCTCGGCGTCGCGTAGCATCGCGGCCACCGGGCGGCGGCAGGCGCGCCAGGTGGGCCAGGCAGACGCCGCGGCCACCAGCGCCACGATCGCAACCAGGCACACGGACAGCGGCAGCAGCAGCGCCGCGCCGCGAGGGAACTGGTCGAGCGCCTCCAGCAGCCGCGCGCTGGCGCCGGCCGCAGCCCACCACCCCACCGCCAGCCCCAGGGTGGCCGAGGGCAGCGCCACCATCGCCGCCTCGACCGCCGCGGCGCCCGTGATGGCGCGAGGCGAAGCGCCGATCGCTCGCAGCAGCGCGATCGTCTCCAGCCGCCGCTGCACCTCCGCCCGCGACGAGGCCACCACCATCACCCCGGCCCCGACCAGGGCTCCGAGCGACACCGCCACAAGCAGTGCGATCACGATGCCGGCCGCGCCGTCGATCAGCACACCGACACCCTCGCGGGTGACGAAATTGACGCCGGAAAGGCCGTAGCTGGCGGCACGCGCCTGCTCCAGGGTAACGCCAAGCTGAGAGCGGTCGTTGACCCATAGGAGGGCGGTGTTGACGGGCTGGCCGGCGGCACCGTCGATCGCCGCGACCACGCGGTAGGGCATCCAGATACGGGCGCCGGAGGCCAGCGGATAGGCGACGTTGTCGGGCGCGACGGCGACCCCGACTACGCGCGCGCCCACGGCGCCGCCGGTAGACGGACCGCCGACGGTGATACGGTCGCCCGGATGCAGGTGCCACTGCGATGCCAAGCCGCGCTCGATCACGACCTCGCCGGTGCGCCCTGACAGGTCGCGACCCGCCACGATCTTGTAGCCGTGCCGCGTGCCCACCGTGCCCAGCAGATCACCGCTGGTGATCGGCGCATGGCCGCGCGTACGCAGTACCACCGGCCTCTGCTCGAGCTGCAGCGAGACCGACGCGATGTTGGGCAGCGACTTCACCCTGGCGGCCACGCGCCCCGCCGCGTGAGGGTCGAAGTGCACGATCACATCGGGTATGCCGGCCTCATCTGCTGATCGCGCGAACCCGTCGTGCAGGTTGTAGCTGACGGTGACGGCGGCCCCGGTCATTGCCGCGGCAGCGGCGATGCCGGCGGCTGCCAGCAGTGCCCGGCCGCGGCGGCGGCGGAGCCGCGCCAGCGCGCCGGCCAGCAGCGGCCTCACTCGGCCAGCCGCCCATCCCGCAGCGTCAGGACGCGGTCGGCCAGCCTCGAGGCCTCGGCGTCGTGAGTGACCAGCAGCACCGACTGGCCCTCGTCGGCGACGCTTCGCAGCAGTCCCAGCACCTCATGCCCGGAGGCCTCGTCCAGGTTCCCGGTCGGCTCGTCGGCCAGCACCAACAACGGCTCGTTCACCAGCGACCGCACCACCGCCAACCGCTGCTGCTCCCCACCCGACAGTACACCGGGAAGGCGTGACGCGGCCTCCTCGACGCCCAGCCGCCGAATCAGCGCCCGCGCCCGCTCCCGCGCCTGCGCGCCGTCACCGGCCATACGCGCCGGCAGCAGCACGTTCTCCTCACCGGTCAGCTCCGGCAACAGATGAAAAAACTGAAAAACGAAACCCACCCGATGGCGGCGCAAATCGACCAGCTGCGCGGAGCTGGCCCCGTCCACGCGCACCCCCGCAACCTCGATCGCACCCTCGTCCGCCGGCTCCAGACCCCCCAGCAGGTGCAGCAACGTCGACTTACCCGATCCCGAGCGACCGACCACGACCGTCAACTTGCCGGCTTCCAATTCCAAGTTGACGCCGTCAAGCAGCGTGCGCCGGGCAGATCCCGATCCGACCGTTTTTCGCACACCACGCAGCGTCGCAACCATGCCAGACATGCCGCTCATAGTAAGCGCGCCCGACGCGTTCGCAGTGTGGGCCAGAGCAGGAGTTCCCTGTGGTGGCCGGGGAATCGGCGCCGCCTCGATGCCCGCCCGGCCAGAGAGGCAGTCCCGCTAAGCCGGATTCAAGCGGCACGGCTTTTCGCGTACCGCAGGGCCGTATTCTGGGACACGCAGTCCTGCATCTCGACGATCCGGCTATCGCGGATCGTGAGCACTTGGAAGAACGGATTTAACAAACCCGACTGTTCGGCATCGCGTCCCTCCCAGCGTCCTTCGATTATGAGTGCCCGCCCGATCTCAACGACGTTGAGGACGTGCATGTTGACGCCGAATCCCTCGCTTCGATCGAAGGCGCCTCTGAGAACCTCACGGGCCTCATCTGGCCCGTGTCAGGTAGGAGTATGCGCCCACCACAGGTGGCCACGCCGGATGCCGCGCCACTCCAGGTTCTCGTCTAGCAGCGCCACCATGGGCTCAACGTCGCCGCGGCTGAGGGCATCGAGGGCTGCCTGCAACTCGGGTGGTAGGGGTGCCATCGACAGAAAGGATCGCATCTCGACTCCTCAGTCGCAACGTCTCGGGTTTTGGGCGCCGTCGATTCCAGCACGGGGGTGGACGAGAGAGCGGGCTGCCCGGCTCGTAAATCCGCGGCGAGGACTGCCAACACTGCCGAGATTACCTACAGATGGCGAAAAATTCCGCCTCGAGTTGACTCGGCAACAGCTCCGCGTAGCTCTCCATGGTGACGCGCACGTTGGCGTGTCCCATCAGCTTGGAGACTACCTCGACGCGAAGCCCCTTGTTCAGCAGATTGCTGCCATACGAGCGCCGAAGCATCTGCGCATTGACCCGTCCTACGCCTGCCCTCTCACCCATTTCTGCTAGCCAGCATCCGATCTGCTGCTGCTTCAGTGGTGTGCCATGGCCGGTGTGCAGGATCGGCGTCGTGGCCCCAAACCCGCCAGCTTGCATGCGTTCGATGTGGCGGATGAGCAATGGTCGCAGCTCTGGGTGAAGCGGGATCGTCCTGACCGCTGCGTCGGTCTTGATACCCGCAATCGTAATGCGACCGCTGCCCGTCAGGTCAACATCGCGGAGACGCACCTGACTGGCTTCCCCGACCCTAGCGCCGGTCCAAGCAAAGAACCAGAGCTCGAACGCTTGGTGATCGTTTCTGGCCACTGCTGCGAGCCGATCCAGCTCCCGGGGTCGCAGCCACGGCTTCACCCGCCGCTTGACTTTTACGGGATCAATCTTCAGCATCGGATTCCTGGCGGGACCGACAGATGGGTCCTCGAGCAGATCAAACCTGTCGAGTAGCGGTAGAAGCTGCGCAGCGCCGTGACCGTGTTTCGACTTGTGTCTGGCGATGGCTCCCTGCCGTATTCGACAACAAACCCGTCGCGCCAATCGGCCAGAAAGTCCTCGATTTCCAAACTGCTGATCTCGCCCGGGAGACGGTCGCCCGCCCAGGATCTGAACTGGTCAAGAGCGGTCTGGTACTTGGTGGCCGTAGCGATCTGACCGCGCAGCTTCGTCCGGCTGAGATATGCCTAGCATGCTATTGAACACGCAGAGTCACTGAGCTACGTCCGCGAGGCCGCCATACTCACGAACCAGGCTTTCGGTCAGCGCGTCGCAAGCACCCGGTCGAGCGAGGCCCGCATCGAGGCCAACCGGCCCGGCAGATCGACCGTCTCGGCCGCCGCGCCGGTCGTCTCGATCGCGCTCACGGCCGAGCGGATCGCGACCAGGTCGCGCAGCAGGTCCTCCAGCGCCGCCCGCGCGTGGTCGTTCGGCGCGCTTGGCTGCAGCCGCCTGGCATCGGCCGTCAGCTTGTCCAGCATCGGATCGACCCCGGCGACCGCAGCGCCCGGCTGCGGCCCCAGCGTCGCCAGCCGGTCGTGCACCGTCACGCCCTCGGCGTAGATGTCGTTGACCGCGCGGCTGTAGCGGCCGCGCGCGCCGCGGCTGCGAGCGATCAGCCAGCCGATCAGCGCCACCAGCACCACCGCGCCCGCGATCAGCGCGATCAGCGCCCAGTTGGTCGACTCGCCCTCGTTGTTCGCGTTCGTGTGCTGCGTCTGGGGCGGCGGGGACACCGTCTCGGTCGTGGTCTGACCACCGCCACCGCCCCCACCACCGCCGGTCGGAAGCGTCGCATTCGAGGGCAGCGTGAACGACCCGCCTCCGCCTCCGCCGCAGCCGACCACCAGCACGGCCGAAAGCAGGATCGCGAGGCACAGCCCGACCAGCCTGCGTGCGCGCATCCTCCCCAAGCGTGCCGTTCGCATCACGGGCACCCTAACCGGTCTCGACCGCCGCGACCGGCAACCGCAACTGGAACCGCGCACCCTGCCCTGGCTCGCTCTGCATCCGCAGCTCTCCGCCCGCCACCCGCACCCGTTCGGCACTGGTATCAAGCCCTAGGTGCATGCGCATCAGGTCGCGGTCGAGCGCGCGGTCGAGGTCGAAGCCGACGCCGTCGTCCCACACGTCGAACACCAGCTCGCCATCCTGGACCGTGCCGGACACCCGCAGCTCCGATGCCTGCGAGTGCTTGCGGGCATTGATGATCAGCTCGCGGATCGTCCGGTAGACCAGCGCCTCAGTGGTGTCCGACTGTCGTGGCACCTCGATCTCGACCGTGTGGCTGCTCCACGGCCCTTCCGCGGCCAGCTCCTCGATCGCCGCCCCCAGCCCCTGACGCTGCAGCACCTGCGGCCGCAGCTCGAACATCAGCCGGCGGGTGCGGTCGAGCGCCCCGGCCAGCATCGTCTCCAGCTCGGCCACGCGCGGGTCGTCGCCGCCGAGCCTGCGGACCTGCATCAGCATCGCCGTCATCACCTGCACCGTGTCGTCGTGCAGCTCGGCCGAGATCCGCGTTTGCTCCGCCTCCGCCGCCGTCACCAGCGCCTCCAGCGCCTCGCGCCGCCGCTGCTCCGCCATCCGCTGATCGGTCACGTCCACGATCACGCCCTGCAGCGCCAGCCGCGCCCCGTGTCCGTCGCGCAGGTCGCGCGCGATCATGTGCACGTGCCGGGTGCGCCCGTCGGCGTTTCGCATCCGCAGCTGGATGTCGTACCGGTCGGTCTCGCCGCGGTACAGGCGCCCGCCGGCCCGCTCCATCAGCGCCCGGTCATCCTCGACCACGAATTCCTGGCGCGCCTCCGCGCTCATGCCGATCAGCTGCTCCGGCGTCACTCCCAGGATCGGCTCGATCTGTGGGCTGATGTACGTGAGCACGCCGTCCGCATCGGTCACGAACGTGGCCACGGGCAGCTGCTCCACCAGCGTCTGGTAGCGATGCCGCTGCTGGGCCAGCCCCTCCGCGGCGCGCATCTCGGCGGTCACGTCGAACGCCAGCGCCTGCACCAGGCCCTCTGTGCCCGGCAGCCTCGCCGAGACGCTCCGCAGCCAGCGCGTGCGGCCGTCCGGTCGGATCCAGCGGAACTCGGCCGACCGCGTCCGCACACCCCGGGGCAGGCCGCCCTGCTCCGGGTAGTCGTCGGGATGCACGCGGCTGCGGAACTCGGCCAGCCCGCCCGGGCGCGTCCAGTAGACCGGCGGCTTGCCGGTGATCCGCTCCGCCTGCGGGTTCACGAACAGCGCCTCGTCGGCGTTCATGTCCAGCACGGCCACGATCGCGGGCAGCCCCTCCACCATGTCGTGGTAGCGATACTCGGTCACATCCAGCCAGAACCCGATCCGCGTGTGCGGCGCGTCCGGCACCACCACGCTGTGGTGCCGCACCCAGCGGATGCGGCCGTCGTCGCCGCGGATCCGGAAGACGGCGTCGTACTGCTCGCCCCGCTCGGCGGCGGCGTCCGCCCGGGCGCGGTACTCCGCCAGCGTCCGTTCGTCCAGGAACTCGCCCAGCATGTCCAGCGCATTCGGCGCCAGCCAGCGCCAGGCCGACACGCCCGTCACGCGCTCGGCCTGAGGGCTGACGTAGCTCATCCGCCGCTCGGCGACGGCCGTCTGATCGCGCAGGAAGACCGCCGCCGGCATCGTGTCGACCAGATGCTGGAAACTGGCCGGCTGCTCCCCTTCGCCGCCGCCGCTCATCGTCGCATGCTACGCGGTTGGGCGCCGATCAGGCGGCTTCGGCCAGGCGCTCCTCGACGTGCGCCTTCAACCGTGCCAGCGCGTCTGCCACCGACCTGTGCAAGACCGGGATGAGCAGCGGCTTCATGAACCGGTAGCGCCCGTGCGGCTCCGCCTGCAACCGCAGGCTCACCCGCGTGCCCGACCCCGACGGATCCAGCAGATACATGCCGTCGATCGTGCACTCCTTGCAATCGACGCTGCTGAACCCGACCCGCCGGCCATCCGCGCCTGCCTCGACCTCGAGCACCGCCGAGTGCTCTGAGCCCAGCACGTGCATGCGCAGGCGGTAGCTGCCGCTGACGCCGTCACCGGCATCGCTGATCCGGGTGACGACGATCTCCGGGTCCAGCCAGTCCAGCGCGCAGGCGGCGTCATAGACGGTGTCGGGCGAAGCGGCGATCGAGGTGCTGTCGACGTGCTCGAGCATAGAAAAACCATCGACCGATTCGCGGCCGGTCCTGAGACCCCTTCCCCGTCCGAGGATTCTCAGTCCTTACAGGAACGGGCCGCAGGCGCTGAACACGCTGGCGGCCGCACCATGCGTGTGCTGACGCAGGCCGATCAGGCCGACCCGGCTGTAGGGCCGCTGGCCGGAGGCCTGGTCGAACCAGGTCAGGGCAGCCGTGTAGACGGACAGACTGTGCACGTAGATGCGAAGCGCGCGCTCGCAGGCGCCTCCGGCCGGGAACAGCACGCGGGCGTTCGACACGGCGGCGTCGACCCGCACGTGCAGGCCGTTCACGACCCGGCCGATGCACCCGCCCAGGCGATTTGGATCCTTGACCGATCGCCGGCAGCGGTCGATACGGCCGCCGAACGTCTCCGCCGCCTGCTCCGCGTCCCCGTCGGCCCGCGCCCACAGGGCGAAGGCGTGGCGGCTGAGGCTGGACGGCACGAACTCGCCGGGATCGGTCGGCTGCAGCGCCTGTGAGACCGGCGCGGGCGCGCCGCCCGCCGCCAACAACACCGCCAGGCCCGCCAGGGC
>DATIOK010000084.1:0-3374 GCA_035473255.1 Gaiellales bacterium | reverse complement strand
TACGCGGATTTATGCGGAGATCCGCATAAGTCCGCTTATGCCGAGTTTCTAGTTATGCCGAGCGACGGCTTGTATCGCCGTTGGCTGCTGGGGTTTGGGGTGTGAGTCCTCGGCATAATCCGGCGGCCTGATCGAGGCTCTCCCTTTTCGGTTATCGAGAAGGGAGACGGTGATGGGCAGCAGGCCGGGGGTGACGGGTCCATTGGCGGGGTTCGCGGCGGGGTTCGCTGCGGAGTTGGTCGGGCGTGGGTATCGGCCGGGGTCAGCGGCCGCGCATCTTGAGCTGATGGCGGACGTGAGCGGGTGGCTGGCTGCGCGTGGTCTGGGAGTTGGTGATCTGTCCGAGGGGTTGGCGGAGCGTGTGATGGCGGAGCGGCGCGGGGCGCGCTCGCGGCTGTTCTCGCCGCGGGCGCTGTTGCCGTTGCTGGAGTACTTGCGTGGCTTGGGGGTCGCGCCGCTGCCGCAGCCGTCGGTGTCGGTGACGGCGGTCGAGGCGATGATCGGGCGGTACTCGTCGTATCTGCTTGAGCGGCGTTGTCTGGCGCGATCGACGGTGCGCAACTATCTCGGCGTCGCGCGCGTGTTCCTGTCCTGGCGGGAGGGGACTATGGGCGGGCTGTGTCTTGAGCGGCTGGACGCGGCGGTGGTCAGCGAGTTCGTGCTGGAGCAAGCGCGGCGGTCGTGCGTCGGCTCGGCGAAGTGCATGGTCACCAGGCTGCGGGCGCTGTTGCGGTTTTTGTATCTGGAGGGCGAGATCGAGTTCGCGCTCGCGGATGCTGTCCCGTCGGTTGCTGGCTGGCGGCTGGCGTCGCTGGTCAAGGCGCTGGACCGCAGGTCGCTTGCGCGACTGTTGCGCAGCTGCGATCGGCGCACGCGGGTCGGGCGAAGGGACTTCGCGGTCATCACGTTGCTGTCGCGGCTGGGGTTGCGCGCGGGCGAGGTCGCGGCGCTTCGGCTTGGAGATCTGGACTGGCGCGCCGGTGAGCTGTTGGTGCGCGGGAAAGGCAGCCGCCAGGAGCGTCTGCCGCTGCCGGCCGACGTTGGCGAGACGCTCGTGGCCTGGCTTGCTCGTGGGCGTCCGCGTTGCGAGTCGATGTTCGTGTTCACGCGTGTGCGCGCACCGTATGTCGGTCTGTCGGCCGGCGCTGTCTCACAGATCGTGCGTCGTGCGTGCTGGCGGGCTGAGGTGCCGCCGGTCGGCGCTCATCGTCTGCGGCATACGGCCGCGACCGAGATGCTCAGGGCCGGCGGGAGCCTGACCGAGGTGGGCCAGGTGCTGCGCCATCGCGGCCGGGACGTCACCTCGATCTATGCGAAGGTCGACCGGCTCGCGCTCGCTCAGGTTGTTCAGCCGTGGCCGGGGAGCGTGGCATGAGCGCGCTCGCCGAACACGCCCAGAACTATCTGGCGCTCCGCCGCGCGGTGGGGTTCAAGCTCGTCGGCGAGGAGACCCTGCTGCGCGAGTTCGTCGCGTTCGCCGACGCCGCCGGGCAGCGCACCGTCACCACGCAATTCGCGCTGGAATGGGCGAGGCGGCCGGCGAGCGACAGCGCCAACTATCTGTCCAGACGGCTGCGCGCGGTCCGCGCCTTCGCGCGCTACCTGCACGCGATCGATCCCGCCTGCGAGGTCCCGCCGCTGGAGCTTTTGCCCGCGAGCAAGTACCGCCCGGCTCCGTATCTGTACCGCGAGGAGGAGGTCCTCGCGTTGATGGCCGCCGCCCGCGGGTTGCGCCCGCCGCTGCGCGCGGCGACGTTCGAGACGTTGATCGGGCTGCTGGCCTGTACCGGGCTGCGGATCGGCGAAGCGCTCCGCCTTGACCGCGATGACGTCGACCTGGAAGGCCGGGTACTGACGGTCCGCGATTCGAAGTTCGGCAAATCCCGCGAGGTGCTGCTGCACCAGAGCGCTGTCCGCGTGCTGGCCGAGTACGCCCGGCTCCGCGACCGGCTCTGCCCGCGGGCCAAGGACCGCTGTTTCTTCATCACAACGCGCGGGAGCAGGCTCTGTCACCCGACCTTTCATCAGCCGTTCCGAGCGCTGCTCAAGCAGGCGGGTATCGAGCATCCCTCGCCCATCGGGCATGTGCGCATTCATGATCTGCGTCACTCCTTTGCGGTCAGGACGCTGCTTGGCTGGTATCGCGACGGCGGTGATGTCGCGGCGCGGATGCCGCTGCTGTCCACGTATATGGGTCATGTCGACCCGACCGCGAGCTACTGGTATTTGTCTGCCGCGCCGGAGCTGCTGGCGCTCGCCGCCGAGCGTCTCGAGCTCGTCTCAGGGGACCGGTCATGACCGTGCTTGCGCCGACCCTTGAGGCGTTCTTCATCCGACGGCTGATCAACGAGAAGGGCGTCAGCCCGCACACCATCACCGCATACCGCGACACCTTCCGGCTGCTTCTCACCTTTGCCCAACTGCGCACGGGCAAGCAACCGTCAAAGCTCGAGATCGAGGATCTCGACGCGCTGCTGATCAGCGCGTTCCTCGACCACCTCGAACAAGAGCGCGGCAACAGCCCCCGCACTCGCAACGCCCGGCTGGCGGCGATCCACTCGATGTTCCGGTTCGCCGCGCTCAAGCACCCCGAGCACGCGGGGCTGATCAGCCGGGTGATCGCCGTCCCCACCAAGCGCTTTGACCGCGCGATCGTCACCTACCTCACCCCAGAAGAAGTCGACGCCCTGCTCGCCGCGCCAGACCGAAGCCGCTGGATCGGACGGCGCGACCACGCGCTGCTGACCGTCGCGGTCCAAACCGGCGCGCGGGTTTCCGAACTCACCGCACTGCGCTGCCAGGACGTGCACCTCGGCACCGGCCCGCACGTTCAGATCGCCGGGAAGGGACGCAAACAACGCGCCACGCCACTGACGAAACAGACCATCACCGTCCTGCGCGAATGGATACAAGAACGCCGCGGCCAACCCGGCGCTCCATTGTTCCCGACCAGCCGCGGCAGAACACTCAGCCGCGATGCGATCGCGCTCTTGGTCGCTAAACACACCAACGCCGCAACTCACCGCTGCGCGACGCTGCACAACAAGACCGTCTCACCGCACACGCTGCGGCACACCGCAGCGATGAACCTCCTGCACGCCGGCGTCGACACCACCGTGATCGCGCTCTGGCTCGGTCACGAGTCCGTCGAGGCGACCCAGATCTATCTCCACGCCGATATGCGGATCAAAGAACGAGCACTGGCGAGAACCACACCCCCAGACGCCAAGCCCGGCCGCTATCGACCACCCGACACGCTGCTCGCCTTCCTCGAGGCGCTCTGATTATGCCGAGAATCCCCCACCGATCCCCGCCGCCAGACACGCATCCCTCCCCCACTCGGCATAACTAGAAACTCGGCATAAGCCGATGAC
>DATIOK010000083.1:0-2173 GCA_035473255.1 Gaiellales bacterium | reverse complement strand
TGAAGCCGTAAGGAAATAACTCACTGGTTCTGGGTTCGGGGTTCGATGTGCTGGTATGGCGATCTTGCCCGAGGTTCGCGATCAGCTGGCGTTGAGGTTCGAGGTGGTGCTGCCTCATCTGAACGAGCGGCAGCGGCGGTTACTGCTGGGGGCGGAGGCCCGGTTGCTGGGGCATGGCGGGGTCCGGGCCGTCGCCCAGGTCGCGGGGGTGAGTGAGACCACGGTTCGCAGGGGTGTCTTCGAGCTGGAGGAGGGCCAGGATCCGTTCCCGGATGGCCGGGCGAGACGAGAGGGCGGGGGCCGCAGGAGCGCCGAGGAGCTGGACGCCGGGCTGGTCCCGGCGCTGCTGGCGCTGGTTGAGCCGGATGAACGGGGTGACCCGGAGTCTCCGCTGCGGTGGACGACCAAGTCGCTGCGGCACCTGGCTGGGGAGCTGACCCGGCAGGGGCATCCGGTTTCGGCTCCGACGCTGGGACGGTTGCTGCGTGGGGCCGGCTTCAGCCTGCAGGCCAATGCCAAGACGCTTGAGGGCGTCCAGCACCCCGACCGGGATGCCCAGTTCTGCTATATCAACGAGCAGGTCAAAGACCACCAGGCCGGCGGCGAACCGGTGATCAGTGTGGACACCAAGAAACGGGAGCAGCTGGGCCGGCTGCCGATGGCCGGGCGGGAGTGGCGGCCCAAGGGCGAGCCCATGAAGGTCGAGGATCACTCCTTCTTCTTCACCGGGCCGGACGTGGAACAGGCGATCCCGTACGGGATCTATGACATCACCCGCGACAGCGGCTGGGTGAACGTCGGCACCGACCACGACACCTCGGTGTTCGCGGTGGAGTCCATCCGCCGCTGGTGGCGGTCGCGTGGCCGGGAAGACCACCCGGACGCCTCCCGCCTGCTGATCACGGCGGACGCGGGCGGGTCCAACAGCTGCCGCTACCGCGTGTGGAAGAGCGAACTGGCCGCCCTCGCGGCGGAGACCGGGCTGGTGATCACGGTCTGCCACTTCCCGCCCGGCACGTCGAAGTGGAACAAGATCGAGCACCGGTTGTTCTCACACATCAGCATGAACTGGCGGGGACGGCCCCTGACCAGCCACGAGGTGGTCGTCCAGACGATCGCGGCGACCCGCACCAGCCGCGGCCTGCACGTCGAGGCCGTGTTAGACCGCGGTGATTACCCCACTGGCGTGGCCATCAGCAAAGAGCGCTTCGCCGCCCTGCCGCTGGAACGCCACGCCACCCAGGGCGCCTGGAACTACACCCTCCACCCAGCGGCAGCCGCCCCCGCCGTCAGCGAAGGCACCACCGGTCAGCTCTCCAGCGCGGCCCACCGCCGGCAGCAGATGCTGGGCAAGCTCAATGACGAGCGGCTGACCGGGATGGCCAGCGCCGGACTCGCCCGTCTGTGCGCCGTGCTGGCCCCGCTTCAGGCAGCCCGCGCTCAGCAGCGTTACAGTCAGCAGCGCGGCGGCCGTGCCCGGCGAGCCACTGGGAACGTCCGCGCCAGGCCGCTGTTCGACGATGCGGCGCGGCTGCTGCTCACCCTCCTCTACCAGAGGCAGGTCTGCTCCATGAACGTGCTCGCCGACCTGCTGGAAGTCACCGCCACCTGCATCGGCGACCTGGTCAAGCAGACCCGCGAGATCCTCGAAGATCACGGCCATGACCCGGGAGTGGCCCCGGTCCGGTTCACCACCCACGATGCCCTGCTCGCCTTCGTGGACAGCGATCTGCGCCCCGCCCGGACCACGGTCATCGAGCGGCTGTCCCACCCGGCGCTGACTGGGCTCACCCAGCGCGAGCTGCATGACCTCACCAGCCGCTTGGCTGCGCGGCAATCTGCCCAAGCCGAACGCCTCAGCTACCAGCGACGTGGCGGCCCGCGCCAGTCCGGCACCCGCGGCGGTGTCTTCCATCAGAAGATCAGCAACAGCGAACGCATCCTGCTCGCCCTTCTCTACCAAAGAAGACTGTGCACGCTGGATGTCCTCGCCGACGCCCTCGGCGATGTCAGCAGATCCGCCGTCGGCAACGTCATCCGCGAAACCCTGCCTCTGCTCCAGCACGAAGACCGCCTTCCCCGGCCTGCGCCAACCCGCTACCGCACAGCCGCAGAGCTCCTCGTCGCCGGAGCAAGGAACGACACCGCGACAATTTAATTCTTTACGGCTTCA
>DATIOK010000082.1:0-39865 GCA_035473255.1 Gaiellales bacterium | reverse complement strand
GGGGGGCCGCATCTGGGTGGTCACGAACACCGAGCGGCGGAGCAGCGTGATCTGGCAGATCGACTCCGGAACCGGCCACGTGCTCGGCAGCACGCCGCTTCCGGCGAACTTCCTGCCTGCGGTCGGCCGCGGCACCAACACCACGCTGTGGCTTGCGAGCAACGGCCCGCACGACGGCAGGCTGTTCCGCTTCGCGATGCGCTAGACGATCCGGGTGGTGCTAGATGGTTAATTCCATATCCACGCGCGCCTGATCGCTCAGAATGACGTGGAACTTCCGGCGGTTGGTGGGCTGCGACCGGGAACCTGCACATCGCGGCGTCCTCGGTCGGGCCGATATTCCCGATATCGACCCTCCCTCGATCCTTGCGCTGCGTGATTCCCAGTCGCTCAGGACATCACGCGGATATGGAATCAACCATCTAGGCGGCTCGGGTCGGCCCGCGCTCCAGCTCGTAGATGATGATGATCGAGAGCGCGAACACGCAGATCGACCAGAACGGGTAGGCGGGGATCGACAGCAGCGCGGCGATCGACGTGAACGCCGCCGCGAAGATCCCGAACCAGCGCCCAAACTCGCCGCCGCCGAACAGCGACCCGGCTGCGACCAGCTCAAGGGCACCGAGGATCACCGTGATCCATCCCCAGGCGCGGAGATTGCCCGTGACGTAGTGGGCGTTCTGCGTGAAGAAATGCGAGTGGCCGATCGCCGAGATTCCCCAGATCACGTTCAGGGTGCCGGAGATCGCCAGCAGGATCGCTGCGAACGTCCACCAGCCGCTGAGTTTCAACTCCCTCGAACTCATCCGTACTCCTTGTCGTAGGTGACCTGACGATGGCATGGCTCCCTGCTGCGCTTCTCATCCGAACCGGATGACCCGACCCGGGTTGCCTATCCGGCCGACAGCTCGATCTGGGCCGGCAGCAGGTTCGGGTCGGGCGGTCGCCGCAGCTCCTCGCCGACCCGTGTGTCCAGGTACACGTACATGGTGGTGAGCGCGATGAACGGCATCGTCAGCATGTAGACGACGCCGGCGATCAGGTTCAGCAGCCCCAACGGAACGCTGGTCAGCACGATCAGTGCCGTCCCGATCAGCGGGCCGAGCGCCAGCGTGATGCCGGCGCTGACGATCGTCAGCGACCCCACCTTGAGCCAGTCCCCGCGCACCAGCCGGCTGCTGCGCCGGATCGCCGCAAGCGGGCCGAGACCCTCGAGCACGACCACCGGCACCACCAATGCCCAGCGCACCGCCAGCCAGATCGCGACCGGGATCAGGAACAGGAACGGGATCATCACCGAGATCACCACGACCGCGATCACGATCGCACCCAGCACCGGCCACAGCCGCCGCAGCGCCATCCGGTAGGCCCGGATCGGGCGCACGGCACGACCCTCGTCGAGCTCGATCATTGCCAGCGCCGTCGCCGCCTGCATGACACCCAGCCCCAGCAGCGTCAGTGCCGTGCCGATCGCCACCACCACCAGCACGAAGGCGCCGGCCGCCTCGCCGTCGACCTCGACCCCGAACAGGCTGGACGCGTGCAGCACGATCGCCTGCAGGATCGTGATCACCAGCGTGACGGGCAGGATCAGTACCCCGATCCCGATGAACAGCCGCAGCCGGGAGGCGTACATGCGGGCCGCAGCCGAAAGGATCTGGCCCCATGCCCGCCGGTGTGCCAGCCGCAACGGCGCCGTCGGTCGCCAGGTGGCCCGCCGGAGGCCGTACACGACGAGGGCCAGGCCGGCCAGCACGACCGCGATGGTCGGCCACGGGTCGCTGACCGCCCGCCACAGCAGCCGCGAGCCGCCGGCCATGGCGCCGCAGAAGAAGTCGGTGGTGCGCGTCCCCGCCGCCCCGCCGGCAGGAACGGCGTAGGCGCGGTCGCGCCAGCTCTGCGACCAGCGGATCGGCTCGGTCCACTGCTCCTTCAGGTTGGGGCCGGTGGGCCCGTTGAAGAAGGCCGGCTGCTGCTCGCCCCAGCGGCCCTGGAACCCGATCCAGGGGAACCCCGCGGCCGCCTGCGACGGGTCGCTGGAGATCGTCTGCACCACCGGGTGGGTGACCAGCCCCGCGTTCCGGGTGTCGTCGCAGCCCACACCCTGCGATCCGGACGCGCCCAGGTACAGGGCCTCGCCGTAGAAGTTCGCGTGCGATCCGTCGGCCGGGTACACCACCGGATGCGTCCCGCCCACCAGCTGCAGCTTGGGGTCATCCCATGCCGACCGCTCCGCTCCCTCGTGCTGGCTATAGCCGACCTCGGCCGGCGTCCGGTGCAACGCCTGGGCTGCGTCGGAGGCGTGGAAGTTGAGCTGGATCATCTCCCAGTCGCCCTCGTGCAGGTTGTTCCAGTCGTTGAAGACGTAGAACATCCAGTATTGGAGGGCCAGCTGCCCCGGGTAGCCGGGGTCGGTGGAGACGTGCGCGTAGACGGTCGGCGGGTGGCCCTGGTTGAGGCGCCGCGACCAGTCCAGGTAGGTGCATCCAGGATCGAGCGCGTTGCCGGGGAAGTCCAAGTGGTAGTCGTACAGGCCGCCGGCCAGGTCGTCGGCGCTGGGGGCGACCTTGACCAGGTCGTTCGGGCCCCACGGACCGCGCAGCGCAACGGTCGGTTCGTCGAACAGCAGGTTCACATCGATCGGCACGTACGGGGCGCCCGGGCCGCAGCTCTGCGGCTGGTCGACCAGCCGCACGACCGGCGCGAACCGGGCCGCCAGCGCCGCCTCATCGGTGGAGGCAGCAGCCGCCGTGGAGGCGGACGCGAACGGCACGACGAGCAGGGCGGCAAGCGCCGCCCCGCGGATCCATATCGTCACGGAGCGATTGTGCCACGGCGCCCGGACCTCGCGGCCGGGCCGTGGAGGCGCTCAGCCCCCGCCGTACGTGATGATCAGGTCGGACGAGAGACCGATCAGATAGCCGACGACGAGCGCCGCCAGGATCAGATCAGTGGACAGCTTGCGCTGCGCGGTCGTCCACAGCTGGCCGACCACGTACAGGATGGCGCCTGCGGCCAGCGTGTAGAAGCAGATCTCGAGGGCGGGCGACGACACCTGGTAGCCGACCAGCGTGCCCACGAAGGTGGGGCCACCGCCGATCAGGCCGGCCAGGCCGATCCACTTCCAGCTGGGGATGATGCCGTTCAGCGGGCCGACGATGCCGAACCCCTCGGTGGCGTTGTGGATGGCGAAGCCGACGATCAGGGTGGTCGCCAGCCCGATCTCACCGGCGCGTGCGGAGACACCGATTGCAAGACCCTCGGAGAAGTTGTGCAGGCCGATCGCACCGGCGATCAGCATGCCCATCGTCAGCGACGCGCGCCGCGCGTCGGCCGCCAGATCCGCCGTCCTGGGAACCGCGCCGCCGATCACCGCGGCCCCGGCGCTGCCGCCCGCCATCGGCGCGCGGGGGCGGAGACGCATCACGGTCCGCTCCAGCCAGGCCAGCCCGAAGGCACCCACGGCGAAGCCGACGGCGGCCATCACAAACTGCGCAATGAAGGTGCCCCAGCCGTCGCCGGCCTTGGCCTGGGTGAGGCTTCCCTCGAGGATGTCGTGGGAGGCGGTGAGAACGTCCCAGAAGATGAACAGGAGGATGCCCGCAGCCAGCATCGAGAGGATGCCGCGGGTGCGGACGGAGAGCCCGCGTACGCGGCCCAGCGGCAAGCCCAGGTAGATGGTGAAGCCGGCGATCGCTCCCAGGATCGCCACGTGCGTCGAGCTCATCCGTTTCTCTCCGTCATCGTCTTAGGGTCACCTAAGGGTTAGGCGGACCAAAGATAGCACGGCCGACGCCGGCGGTGTGCGGCAGGTCGCGCGGTGGTAAGGAGGCTGACTCAGGTTACGAGCCGCCGCGCGCGGGTACCGCCCACAAGCAACCGACAAAGGAGCGCACCATGGCCGAGCACCCCAATCCACCACAGCCGGACGAACCGAACCCGCCGGCGCCTCCGCACCCCGACCCGCCCGCGCCCACTGCTTAGGTAGGGCGGTCGATTCCGACCGCCTGGACATCGCGCCACATGGTCGTGATCCGGTGGCCGTTGGCCAGCGTCACCTGCTCCACCGGCCGGTAACCCTGGCGCATGTAGCGGGCGTCGTTGGCGGGGTTGGTCGACTCCAGGTAGGTCGGAATGCCCTCCGCGTCGATCGTCGCGAGGGTGTCCGCGAGTAGGGCCATGCCGATGCCGGCGCCGCGGTGATCGCGATGGGTGCCGAGCAGGCTCAGGTAGAAGTGCGGAGGATCGTGCGGGTGCACCGCCGCCAGCCGCGCGAAAATGTCCATCACCACCGCGGTCTGCTCAGAGCCGAGCATCTGCTCGGTGAGCGCCTCCAGCTCGCGCTCCTGGCCCGGCGTCATCTCCGGCTCCCCGGGCGGGATCCAGACCGCGGCCGCCTCGCACCCGGGCGTGACCAGCGTCCAGGGGAACCGCAGGGCCGCGCGCAGCCCCTGCTCCCAGAACGCGGATGACTGCTGCTCACGCCGGGCATCGTCAGGGAACGAGTACGGCCCCCAGGCCGGATCGGCGATGAACGCGGTGGTCATCACATCGGTCAGCGCGGGCAGATCGTCCAGCGTCGCTGTGCGGTAACCCCGCCCCATCCGCACATGTTTACAGAGTTCTGACTTAATCGCGGTCGCCGTTCGGCCGATGAGAACGGTAATGAAGCTACGGGCACTCACTTCGTCGCTGCTGCTGGCCGTCGTACTTGCGCTGACGGTGGCCGCGCCTGCCTCCGCCAATACCAACTGCACCTATCGCTGGCGGCTGTTCCTGGAGATCAACCAGGTGCGGCGGGACCACGGCCTGCGTGTGCTGCACATCGCCCCCGGCCTGCGAACCGCCGCACAGAACCACTCCAACGACATGGTCAGCCGCGACTACTTCGCGCACACGAGCCCCACCGGCTCGACGCTCTACCGCCGGGTCGTGCACTCGGGGTTCACCACGATCGGATCGTGGGGTGCGGGCGAGAACCTGGCATGGGGCACCGGCACGTACAGCTCGCCCCGGACCACCGTCAGGATGTGGCTGGCGAGCCCCGAGCATCGCGCGAACCTGCTCTCCCGCAGCTGGGGATGGGTCGGCATCGGCCGCCGCAGCGGCCGTTTCCTGGGCTATAGCGGTGCTGTGGTCTGGACGGTCGATTTCGGCCACCGCTGAGCTGCTGCGCGGCCGCAGCCGCTGGATGGGTGATTCATCTACCATCAGCTCGTGACTCCGACCCGCCTCGTGCTCGCGTCGCCGCGCGGCTACTGCGCCGGCGTTGACCGCGCCGTCGACACCGTGGAGCGCGCGCTCGACCACTTCGGCGCTCCCGTCTACGTGCGCAAGGAGATCGTGCACAACTGGCACGTCGTCCAGGAGCTGGCCGACCGCGGTGCCGTGTTCGTCGACTCCGAGCTGGACGTGCCGGCGGGTGCCGTGGTGGTGCTGTCGGCCCACGGCGTCGCGCCGGAGGTGTATGAGAACAGCCGCAGCCGCAGACTGCAGGTGATGGACGCCACCTGCCCGCTGGTGACCAAGGTGCACGTCGAGGCCAAGCGGTTCGCGGCCGACGGCTACACGATCGTGCTGATCGGCCACGAGGGCCACGAAGAGGTGGTCGGCACGATGGGTGAGGCGCCTGAAGCGATCCGCCTGATCGGGACGGTCGAGGAGATCGCGGAGCTGGACATCCCCGACCCGGAGCGGGTTGCATTCATCACGCAGACCACGCTCTCGGTGGACGAGACGGTCGAGATCATCGCGGCGCTGCGCGAGCGCTTCCCGGCCATCGTCGGGCCCAAGAAGGACGACATCTGCTACGCCACCCAGAACCGCCAGAACGCGGTCAAGGAGCTGGCCGCGGAGGTCGACCTGGTGCTGGTGATCGGCTCCCGCAACTCGTCGAACTCAAACCGGCTGGTGGACGTCACGCGCGAGATGGGCGTCGCGTCGTACCTGATCGACGACGAGTCGTCGATCGAGCCGGCATGGCTGGAGGGCGTGGACACGGTCGGCATCACCTCCGGCGCATCGGCTCCGGAGTCGCTGGTGGAGCGGGTGGTCGACTACTTCCGCGAGCTCGGCGCTACCCAGGTGGAGTCACACGAGCTGGTCAACGAGAACGTCCACTTCTCGCTCCCGCTCGAGCTGCGCCGCGCCGTCGGCTGACGGCCCGCCGCAAGATCACTCAGGCCAGCTCCGCAAGCAGCGTCGCCTCGCGCTCGCGCGACATGCGGAAGCCGGCCCGTCCCGGCGCGTCGCGGTTGGCACGGTGCCAGGCCAGCGTGTCAGCGATCGTCTCGTCGATCGGACGGTGCCTGAGCCCGGCCGCCACCGCTGGCCCCGGATCGACGCAGTCCATCCACTCCAGCTCGGGGTCGCCGCCCAGCCACAACGGCAGGTCGCTCCATGGCTCGACCTCGTGGTCAAGCAGGGCCTGGTTGTCAGCCCAGACGATGTCGGCGCCGGCGCCGGAGATCGCGTTGCAGCGGTCGAGCAGGGCGCCGATCGTGAGCGGCTGTGCCGGGCCGACCGCGTTGAAGCGTCCGTCGGCACCGCGCTCCGCCATCTCAACCATCCAGCCGGCCAGGTCACGCACGTCGATCACCTGCGTGCGCGCGCCCGGATCCCCCGGAGCCAGCACCGTACCGCCCTCCGCGATCCGCGCCGGCCAGTAGGTGAAGCGGTCGGTGGGATCGTCGGGCCCCACGATCAGGCCCGGCCGCACCACCAGCGCACGATCGCCAAACTCGTGCTCGACGGCCTGCTCGCAGAGCGCCTTCAGCGGGCCATAGCTGGTCTCCGTGATCTCCTCGATCGTGGCGTCCTCGATGGTTCCGACCGGTCCGTCGACCTCGCTACCGGCACCGCCGTTCTGGTCGTACACGGAGACGCTGGAGACGAACGTGTAGTGGCCGCAGGTGGGTGCAAGCAGCCGCGCCGAGTCGGCGACCACACGCGGGAAGTAGCCGCTGGTGTCGATCACGGCATCGAACTCGCGCCCCGCCAGCGGGGCCAGGCCGCCGTCGCGGTCGCCGTGCAGATGCTCCACATCGGGGAACAGCCCTGCGTTGGTCCGGCCGCGCGTGAACAGCGTCAGCTCATGGCCGCGCTCGAGCGCCTGCTCGGAAGCGTGGCGGCCCAGGAACACCGTGCCGCCCAGGATCAGCAGCCGCATCAGGCGCGTTCCACGGCCAGGCTCTCGCCGACCTGACGCTCCACGGTCAGCGTCTCGGCCGCGATCCAGTCGCCGTGCGCTTCCCAGACGGCGCCCGGCGGGTGCGTCAGGCGGATCCGGTCGACCACGTCCAGCCCCGCCTGCTGGCGCATCATGTTGATGGCGCGGATCAGGTCGCGGGCCTCGCCCTCCAGCTCCAGCTCCGGGGTGATCTCGGTGTCGAGGGCGACCGCAAAGCCGTCGCCGTCCTGTACCGCGAATCCGTCGCGGGCGCGCGTTCGCAGCTCGAACTCGCCGGGCTCGAGGCGCCACTCCCCCACCTCGACGTGCCCGTCCTTGAGGCTGAAGTCACCCTCACGCAGGAGGCCGCGGATCATGCCCAGGTCGCGTCCGTAGCGCGGACCGAGCACCTTCAGCAGCGGCATCACCTCGACCTCGGCGAACTCCTCCGCCGACGTCGCCAGACGCACCGCCTTCACCCCCAGCTCGGCGGCGATCAGATCGACGTGGCGGCCGACGTGGTCGCGCCGGGTGGCATCGTCGGTGGCGACGATCACTTCCGCAAGCGGCTGGCGCAGCTTGACGCCGGCGTCGTTGCGAGCCTGATGCCCGAGCCGCACCACCGCGCGCACGCTTGCCATCGCAGCCATCAGCGCGTCGTCGTTCAGGGCCGCATTCACCTCGGGGTACGAGGACAGGTGCACGCTCTCGGGCGCGTCGGCACAGGCTCCCCGCACCAGGTTCTGCCACAGATCGTCGGCCAGAAACGGCATCACCGGCGCCACGCAGCGCAGCAGCTGCACGAGCGCGTACCAGAGCGTCTCGTACGCGGCTCGCTTGTCGTCCGCGTCGCCCGACTTCCAGAACCGCTGCCGCGAGGCGCGCACGTACCAGTTGGAGAGGTCCTCCACGAACGCCTCCACGGCGCGCACCAGCCGCGGCGAGTCGTAGCTGTCCAGGGCCGCGCGGCATTCGCCCACCAGCGACTGGGTGAGCCCCCGCATCCAGCGGTCGAGCGGGCTGGCGATGGCCGGGTCGGGGCCGGTGGACAGCATCTCGTAGCGTGGCTCGAAGCCGTCCAGGTTCGCGTACATGACGAAGAAGTTGCACGTGTTCCAGACCGTCAGCAGGTTGCGCTTGACCTCGTTGGCAGGCCCGTAGCCGAAGCTCAGGTTCTGCGACGGCGTCTGGGCGGCGAACATCCAGCGCATCACATCGGCGCCCATCTTCTCGGCGGCGTCATCGAACCAGATCGCGTTGCCCCACGACTTGTGCATGGGGCGGCCGGTCTCGTCGTTCACCTTCTCGTAGCAGAGCACCCGCCGGTAGGGCGACTTGCCCACCAGCACCACGCTCATGAACAGCATCGAGTAGAACCAGAGCCGGATCTGCTCGCGCATCTCCGACACCCAGTCGGCGGGGAACCAGGCCTCCCAGTCGGCGTGTGAGCCGAGGTCGGCGATGGTGACGCCCTCGGCCGCGCCGGTCGCATAGCCGCGCTCGACGAACTCGGGGTTGTGCCAGCCCAGCGTCGAGAAGGGCACGATGCCGGCGTCGAGCCAGCAGTCGCCGACGTCGAGCAGGCGCTCGGCCGGCTTGCCGCACTCGCAGTCGATGCGCACGTCGTCGATCCAGGGCCGGTGCAGTTCCTCCAGGCCGTCCAGCCCGCTGGTGGCCCGCTCACGCAGCTCGGCTTCGGAGCTGATCACGGTCATATGGCCGTCGTCGCAGAAGTAGAACGGCAGCGGCAGGCCCCAGTAGCGCTTGCGGCTGATGCACCAGTCGCCCATGTTGCGCAGCCAGTCCTCCATCCGCTTGCCGTACTGCGGCGGCGTCCACTCGACACCCCGGGCGGCCTCGATCATCGGCTCGCGCACCTCGTCGCAGCGGATGAACCACTCGTCCACCAGCCGGTAGATCAGCTCGGTGCCGCAGCGCCAGCAGACCGGGTAGCGGTGAGTGATCTCGCCCGCCTCGACCATCCGCCCACGCTGCCCGAGGTCCTCGATGATCTGCTGCGCCGCGTCGCCGGTGTGGCGGCCGTGCAGCCAGCCGAAGCCCTCGTAGAACGCGCCCGACTCGTCCACCGGCACGATCGTCGCCAGGCCCTCGCGCACGCCCAGCTCGAAGTCCTCGGAGCCGCAGCCGGGTGCGATGTGGACGATGCCCGTGCCCTCGTCCATCGATACCTCGTCCCAGCCGACAACGCGGTGCTCGACCCCGTCCTGCGCGGCCAGCTCGTCGAACGGCCCTTCGTACCGCAGCCCGACAAGCTCCGAGCCCTTGACGGTGCCGACCTGGCGGCCGTGCAGCGGCACGTGCTCGAGGCGGCTCTGGGCGACGTAGGCGATGCCCGAGCCGGTCTCGATGCGGGCGTAGTCGGCTTCGGGCTGGACCGCGGCCGCGACGTTGGCCGGCAGCGTCCAGGGGGTGGTCGTCCACACCACCAGGAACTCGCCGTCGCGGCCGGCCAGCGGTAGACGGACGTGGAGCGAGGGGTGTCCGATCTCGCGGTAGGAGTCGATCAGCTCGTGCTGGGAGAGCGAGGTGCCGCAGCGCGGGCACCACGGCATCGAGCGATGGCCCTTGTACAGCCAGCCGCGATCGTTGCACTCCTTGAGGAAGCCCCAGATGTAGCTGATGTTCGTGTCGGACATGGTGAAGTAGCTGCGATCCCAGTCCATCCACTGGCCCAGCCGGGCCGACTGCTGCGTCTGAACGCTCGCGTACTTGGCCACGCGGTCGCGGCAGGCGCGCGCGAAGCGGTCAAGCCCGTACTCCTCGATCTCGGGCTTCGAGTTCAGCCCCAGCGCCTTCTCGACCTCGACCTCGACCCACAGGCCCTGGCAGTCGAAGCCGTTCTGGTAGCGCTGGTCCTCTCCCAGCATGGCGTGGTAGCGCTGCCAGACGTCCTTCAGCGTGCGGCCCCAGGCATGGTGCACGCCCATCGGGTTGTTGGCCGTGATCGGGCCGTCGAAGAACGAGAAGGTGGGGCCGCCGCGGTTCTGGTCGCGGAGCAGCTGGAAGGTGCCCTCGCGCTGCCAGCGGTCGAGGGCAGCATGCTCGAGCTCGATGTGATCGGGCTGCTTGGGGACGGGCGCGAAGCGCTGCATCCGGCGGATTCTACGCGCCGGGAGGGCGGGCACGACCGGACATCCCGCGGTGCGGGCGCCGGCGGCGACTGGTGTTATGGAGCGATCACCGAGATGGCTGATCGACATCTCTCGCGAGCCTGGCCGCAGCGGTCGGCTAGAGGTGGGTGATGGCTGGGGTGGCTACGGCTGCGAACCGTCGCCTCGCAGCGTCCTCGGTCGCGCCAATACGACCCGTATTGACGCTCCCTGCGTCCTTGCGACGCTCAGTTCTCGCCGTCCAGGACGTCACGGAGATGTCGATCAACCATCTAGTCGTGATAGTGCCGCTGGCAGTAGTCATCGAAGGCGGCGTGCTTGGCGAGGTAGCTGCCGAGCTCGGAGAACCCGAACTCGAACCACTCCGAGAGCCATCGCTCGTCGATCTCCACCTGCTTTTCCTGCAGCTCGTCCATGGTCGTCTCCTCCGGAGGGGGTCACTCCGGACGACTCGCCTCGGTCTAGGCTGCCGAGGCCTGTTGGCCTTGTAATCGGCCGGAACCGCGTCGACCTTTACGACTTCCGAACAATTGTTGCAAGCGCCTCGCGGCAGCATGCGAATGCCAGCTGCGCCGGGTCGATCTCGCCCGGCGGCCGCCAGCCGATCTCGCTCACGTCGTCGGCGGCCCGCTGCTCGCCGCCGGCGACCGCAGCTTCGTAGAACAGGTTGAGTGTGGAAGGCGCGTGCTCGCCGTAGCGGTCGGGAAACACGCCCACCAACGCGCCCACGGTCACCTCCAGACCGGTCTCCTCGAGCAGCTCCCTGCGCACCGCCTGCTGGGGCGTCTCGAGCGGCTCGACGAAGCCGCCCGGCAGGTCCCACCAGCCTGCGAACGGCTCGCGGGCGCGGCGCGTCAGCAACAGCAGGCCGTCGCGCATGACCAGGGCGCTGGCCGTGGGCGCGGGGTTGTCGTAGATGACAAGACCGCAGACCGGACAGTGCAGCACATCGGTTCCGTCGTGCCGCCAGGGGCCGGTCTCGAGCGCAGCGGCGCAGCGCGGGCAGTGCTTCCACTCGGCAAACCGGGTCACGCCGCCAGCACCTGCGCGCTCAGGTCGGCCCAGCGCCCGGGCCGCATCATCCAGCCCGAGTACGTTGAGCGGTTGGCGAGACACACCAACCCACGGCCGGCCACGGGGTCGGCCCACATCAGCGTGCCCGACGCGCCGAAGTGCGACAGGGTGGCGGGCGACACGGCGTCGCCGCACCAGTGAGGATCGCCGGTGCCGCGGACGTTCAGCCCCAGCCCCCAGTCAGGGCAGTGCAGCTTGGGATACGACTCGAGGCCGCCCTCGAGCCCGGGCCACTGGATCGACGCCAGATCGCGCCCGCTCTCCTCGGAGAGCAGCGGCGCGCCGCCGGCCAGCAGCAGCTGCACGACCCTGGCGTATGCCCCGGCGGTCGCGAAGCAGCCACCGGCGGCCGACCCGCGGCGCCGCCACTCCGGGCCGTTGAACAGCTGCACGCCGGGCGCCACCAGGCCCGGCTCCAGCACGTCGAGCGCGCGGCCGTACTGCTCGTCGGGCAGCGGCAGGAACGCATCCATGCCCAGCGGCCGCAGCACCGCCTCGGTCACGTAGCGGCGGTAGTCGATGCCCGACGCCGCCTCGATCAGGGCGGCGAGCACGTGGTAGCCCTCGTTCGAGTAGGCGCGACGAGTGGCCGGCGGCCGCACCGGCTGCACGTCGAGCGACGCGACGCCCTTGGCGATCTCGGGCAGGCCGGACGCATGCGCGAGCAGGTGGCGGGCGGTGATGCTCGCCCGCGCCGAGTCGCGGTATTGGGGCAAGTGGTCGCCCACGGGAGCGTCCAGCTCGAGGGTGCCCTCCTCGGCCGCGACCAGCGCCGCGATGGCAACGATCGGCTTCGTGAGCGAGGCCAGGGCGAACAGGGAGTCCGTTTCAGCGGTGCCCGCGACGTGCGTATCCTCCACGCCTGAGCGTCCCACGACCGCGACCGCGACGCCCGGCACGTCGCCCTCAGCGACCCAGTTGTTGACAACGTCCCACGCCACCGGGGCATGTTAGAGGTATCGTTTTTCGGTACATGGCACGAGTTGAGACCCGGAACAGGCCGATCGAGGCCGAGGAGAACACCGGCGAGGAGCATCTCGACGACTGGTTTGCACGCCGGTTGCAGTCGCAGGGGATCCCCTCGCGCCTGGGCGCCCCGTCCACCGCGCGCATCCTGGCGGTGGTGGGACTGGCGCTCGCGCTGCTGGCGTTCCTGTGGGCGCTCTCGAGCGTCGGCTCCAGCCACTCGACCTCGTCGGTCACGACCACCCCGCCCGTCACCACGTCGCCCAACAACGCCGGAAACAACGGCGGAGGCGGTGGCGGAGGCGGAGGCGGCGGGAACGGCAGCGCCAAGCACGCCACGGTGGCCTGGAAGACGGTCACCGTCGACGTGCTGAACGGGTTCGGCGGAAACGGAGCGGCCGCCTCGAACGCGGCCGTTCTGCGCGCCGCCGGATGGACTGTTGGCACCACCAACAACGCCAGCGGCATCACGAAGACCGAGGTCGTGTACCTGCCCGGGCACGAGGCCCAGGCGAAGGCCGTCTCCAAGAAGCTGGGCCTCGGCCAGCCGGTGCCGATCGCTCAGGCCACCGGCGTTCCCTCCAATGCCACAAGCGGGGTCGCGATCGTGCTCGGCTCCGACCAGCTGACGAACACGACCGTCCACTAGCGCGGCGCGCGCAGCGCGTCCCAGGTGCGCTCGACGTGCTCCCAGCGGCTGGCGGCATTCCCGATGGCGATGCGGATGGCGAACCTGCCGTCGACCTTGGTGTGAGAAACCAGCGCGGTGCCGCTGTGGTTGATGCGATCCACGAGGGCGGCGTTGAGCCGGTCGAGCTCCTGCTCGTCGTCGATGCCATCCGGGTGCGACCGGAAGCAGACGGTCGAGAGTGGCACGGGCGCCATCAGCTCCCAGCCCGGTTCGGCGGCGACCGCCTCTGCGAGGCGGTGCGCCATCGCCATGTGACCCGACACCAGCTCGGCCAGGCCGTCGCGGCCGTAGGCACGGATCACCATCCACAGCTTCAGCGCGCGGAACCGCCGGCCCAGCGCCAGACCGTAGTCCATCAGGTTGAGGACGCCGGAGTCGTCGGTCGTCAGGTAGAACGGAATCAGCGCGAACACCTCCCGCAGCACGTCCGGGCGCGACGTGTACAGCAGGCTGCAGTCGACCGGGGTGAACAGCCACTTGTGAGGGTTGAACACCAGCGAGTCGGCCCGCTCGCAGCCTGCCAGCAGCGGCCGTGTCGCCTCCACCAGTCCGGCGGCGCCGCCGTAGGCCGCATCCACGTGCAGCCAGAGCCCGTGGCGGCCGCAGATGTCGGCGATCTCGGGCACCGGGTCGATGCTCGTGGTGGAGGTGGTGCCGACCGTGGCAACGACCGCCAGCGGCCGCACGCCGGCAGCGACATCCGCCTCGACCGCCTCCGCCAGCAGGTCGGCGCGCATGCGCAGGCCGTCGTCGGTCGCGATCTTCGTGAGGCCGTCCAGGCCGATGCCGAGCGTGATGCAGGCCTTGTCCACCGACGAGTGGGCTTCGGCCGATGCATACACGCGCAGCGGTGGCAGGTCGGACCTGCCCGCCATCCCCCGTGTGCGGATGTCGAGTCCGGCCGCCTCGCGGGCACACGCGAGGCCGTACATCGTGGAGGTCGACGCCGTGTCGGTGATCTCGCCGAACCATCCGGCCGGCAGCCCCAGCAGGTCGAGCACCCATGCCAGCGTGCGCTGCTCGAGCTCGGTGGCGGCGGGAGAGGTGCGCCACAGCATCGCGTTCACGTTGAGCGCGCTCGCGATCAGCTCGCCGACGATGCCCGGGCCGCTGCCGGTGATGCCGAAGTAGGCGAAGAAGGCCGGGTGGTTCCAGTGCGTGATCCCGGGCAGGATCAGGGCATCGACATCGGCCATGATCGACTCCAGCGGCTCGCCTCCGTCCGGCGCGATGCGCGGCAGCCGGGCCGCGATCTCACCCGGCTCGACCTGTGCCAGGACCGGGCGCTCGGAGACGGTCTCCAGGTACCCCGACACCCAGGATGCCGCCTCGGCAAGCGCGTCTCGCAGCTCCTCGCTGGTAGGCCCGGGGCCGGTCATCGACGCGCTCATGGGCGCAGTATGGCAGCGCTCAGCCGCGGTGGATCGACGAGGTGGTCGAGTTGTAGACCGTGAAGTACCGGCGGTTGCCGAAGATCGCGGTCGTCCACAGGAAGCGGCCACTGCCTTTGTTGACCGAGTAGATGGCGCGCGAGCGGGACGTGTGCAGGTTCATCACCTCGACCTGCATGCCCTGCAGCGTCTGGCGGATGTAGATCACCGACGTGCCGTCGATGGACGGGTTGAAGTAGCTGTCGATCTTGGTGGTGCGCGGCGAACGGGCGCTCGTGCGGTCGATCCGGTACACCGTGATCGAGCTGCTGCTGGCGGTGGTGCGGTGGTAGACCACGCGCGGGTAGGAGATATCGGGCGGCCCCAGGTCGGTGCGCAGCCGCGAGTGCGCGATCACCCTCGCCGAGCCGGTATCGAGGTTGTACAGGATGATCTGGCGACGCGCGTTCTTGAGCCGCCGGTAGACCAGCCAATTGCCGGACAGGGCGGGGTCGCGGCCCTTCAGCGGCAGCGTCTGCAGCACGGTCATGGTGGTGTAGTCGAGGATCTCGAAGGCCGGCCCGGTGTCGACCACGACACTGGTACCGCTTACATCTGGGGTCATGCCGGGCAGGTCGGTGAAGGTGCCGTTGTAGCGGACGACGCCGGTCAGCGATCCGTCCGAGTTGATCCGGTCGAACGCCAGCACGCCGGTGCCGGCCGAGGGGTCGGCCACCGGTTGGGTGCCCAGGCTGACCGTGCCGGAGGCCTGGGCGACGCCCGAGGCGGCACCCATCGCCAGCATCGAGCCCAGCAGCCCCAGCGCGGCCGCGTTCGCCAGCCGCAGCCGGCGGCGGCCGGCCAGCCGCGCCATCCACTCGATCCTGGCGGTGGCCTGCTCGTGACTGCGCACGCGGGCGGTGGCCACGGCCAGCGCCACACCCCGTCCCAGGCCGAACGCGGCCAGCACGGCGGCGCCGGACGCCGGTGCGGCCAGCGCCGCGACGCCCACGGCCACCACCGGCAGGGTCGCGACGGGCAGGTAGGTTGCGAAGCCGAAGCCGAGGCCGGCGCCGTAGAGCAGCGCGGTCAGCGGCTGCGGATAGCGCTCGCGCCAGCGCTCCGGCACCTGCCGGCGGATCTGGGGTAACGGCACACGCACCAGGCCCAGCTCGGCCGCCGCCTCGAGCAGAGCGAAGACGGCGACGGCCGCGGCCACGGTCGCCCCGCCCGCGGGCAGGGCCGCGCCCAGCGCCAGGCCCAGGAGACCAGCGGTGGCAACGGCGCCTGCGGTGAACAGGGCGAGCGACAGCATCCATGTGCGTGTCCCGTGCACGACGGGGACGATGGTCTCCACCATCGAAAATCCTCAGGGCGACCAGGCACCGGACACGCCGGCGATCAACGCACAGGCAGCCAGCGCCGCGTCGGGGTTGAGGGAGACCGTCAGCACCGCGTGGACGTCTGGTAGTAGAGGACGCAGAACACGCGGCGGCCGTGGTAGCAGTAGCCGACGAGGGCGGCGTCGCCGTTGATGCGGGTTCTGGTGTGCGCACAGCAGTCGACCAGCTTGCGGATGGTGCCGCCGCAGCAGCGATACCAGCCGCCGTCGAACTGGGCCTTCAGGCCGTAGCGCTCGCGCACCCAGTCCTGGCAGAGGCGGGTGCGGGGCGCGCGCGGCAGGAGGTCGCCGGTGGGGCCACGCAGGCGGGTGCCGCTCTCGTCGACGACGTAGCCCTCGGCGTCGACCAGGCGCCCGAGGTTGTCGACGCGGTGTCCGTCCTTGGGCCGCAGCGGCCGGCCGTGCAGGTCGATGCGGGGCGGGAAGTATGGGCTCGGGCAGTGGTGGGTCGTGTAGGTGTGGCCGCAGAAGCCGTAGTAGCGGGCGTCGGCGGTGTCGGGCGAGACGGCGCTCGCCGCCAGGCGGCCCGAGACCGCCGCCAGCGCGGCTGCGCCGAGGCGGCCGAGGAAGCCGCGGCGGGTGTGGGAGGACGCCAAGCGGCGGGCCAGGCGCTCACCGGCGGGGGTGCGCGCGTCAGGCAGCACGGTCGCCCACCAGCTGCTCGCGCTCGCGGACGCGGCCGCTCACGACCAGGCCCTCCAGCTGCTCCAGGGTGTTGATGGTGCCCTTGGCGCGCACGTATCCGGCGGAGTCCACGTATACGGCGTAGGGCGTCCCCGGCACCAGGAACTGCTCGTACAGCTGCCGGCCGCGGTCATCCTCGTAGCGGACGCGCTCGACGGCGACCGCGTGATCCGACGCAAGCGCCCGCAGGCCGGGCACGATCTGCGCGCAGATCGGGCAGTCGCGCGACGTGAACACGACCAGCCGCCCGGCCATGCCGTCGGGAGCCGGCTCGCCCAGCGGCAGCCCCTCGGCCTCGTGCTCGAAGGCGTGGCCCGGCCCCAGCCGCAGGTGCAGGACGCCGACCTGCCGGTAGAGCGCCAGCACCAGCGCCGCCAGGCCCAGCACCGCCGCCCACAGGGCGACGTAGCTGGCCGTCCAGAACGCCCGCCCGAGCGCGGGATCCAGCCCCAGCGCGGCGCCGACCGCCACCAGGCCGAGCAGGGCGTTTCGCACCAGGCTGAGCGGGCCGGGCGGACGCGAGCCCGGCAGGCAGCCGCAGGCGGGCGGCCCCGATCCGGCGGCAAGCTCCACGCCGAGGGCGAGGCTGAACACGGCCAGCAGCGCAAGCGCCGCCCAGCCGGCCGCGGGCAGGCCGGCCACCAGCGCCGCGCCGACCGCGATCTCGGCTGCCGGCACCGACCACGCCACCAGCCGCCGCGGGCGCGCCAGGCGGTAGCCGGCCAGCGCCCGGGCGAACGCGTCGCGGCGCGCCAGCTTGCCGACGCCGGCGACCAGGAACAGCCCACCGAGCAGGACCCCAATCGGTGCGTGGACGGTCATCATCCGAGCGGCGATGCTAGCCGCCGCTGCGGACAGCACCGGATGGGCGAAGGGGAGCTAGAGGGTGGCTTCGACGGCGGCCACGGACTCCTCGAGCAGGCCCAGCATCTCGGCCACCTCATCGTCCGAGATGATCAGCGGCGGGGCCAGCATGACCGCGTCCATGTGCTGGTTCAGGATCGGGGTCGGGCATGGGTAGATCATCAGGCCGCGGTCGCGGGCGGCGGCCGTGACGGTGCCGGTGACCCGCTGGGACGCGGCGAAGCGCTCGCCGCTTGCCGGATGGCGCAGCTCGATGCCCTGCAGCAGCCCGCGGCCGCGGAGCGCGTACATGAGCGGGTGGCGCGCGGACATCTGGTCCAGCTGCGACCGGATCACCGCGCCCTTGCGGTCGGCCTCGGCCACCAGGCCGTCCTGCTCGATCGTGTCGATCACCGCGCAGCCGACGGAGCAGCCGAGCGGGTAGCCGGAGAACGTGTGGCCGTACGAGAAGCCGTTGGGTGCGCCACCCACGACCTCGCGGATGGCGCGGGTGGCGACCATCCCAGACAGCGGCAGCACGCCGCCGCCGATGCCCTTGCCGAACGTGATCACGTCGGGCACGGCGTCGTGGTGCTCGACGCCGAACCAGCGGCCGGTGCGGCCAAAGGCGGTGATGATCTCATCGGCCACGAGCAGCACCTGGTGGCGGTCGCACACCTCGCGGACGGCCCGCAGGTAGCCGGGTGGCAGGTCGACGGCGGCCCCCGATGAGCCGGTCACCGGCTCGACGATGAATGCGGCGACGTGGTCGGCGCCACGGCTGAGGATGGCGGCCTCCAGCTCGGCGGCACCCTGCTCGGCGGTCTCGGCGTTGGGGACGGCGGCGTACTTGTGCAGCAGCGACTCGAACGGGGCGCGCCAGCGCGAGCCGGACAGCGACAGGGCTCCCAGGGTGGAGCCGTGGTAGGAGGTGGCGCGCGACAGGAACTCGATCTTCGCCGGCTTGCCCATCAGCTCCCAGTAGAGGACGGCCAGATGCATCGCCGACTCGTTGGCCTCCGATCCGGAGGAGTTGAAGAACGACCACTCGAGGTCGCCGGGCGCGTGGCCGGCGATCCGCTCGGCCAGCTCCAGCATCGGCTCGTTGCGGAACGAGAAGCGGTAGGTGTAGTTGAGCTGCTGCGACTGGCGGGCGAGCGCTTCCACCACACGGGGATGGCAGTGGCCGAGCAGCATCACCATGGCACCGCCGCAGGCGTCCAGGTAGCTGTGGCCGTCCGCCGTCTCGATCCTGCAGCCGGCACCGCGAACGGCCACCGGCAGCGCCTCGCCGGCCGTCATCGAGTAGTCGACGCGCTGCGCGTCGGTCAGGTTGGCAGCTTCCACTGAGGCGATTGTAGGCGGCGCTCAGATCGACTGCGGAGGTGCCGCGAGCTCGGTCTGCAGCTCGATCAGGCGGCATCCGCCGTCAAGGCCGGCAATCGCCTCGCGCAGCGCGTCGCCGGCCTGCGAGGTGTCCTCGATGCGTCGGTAGCCGACGCCGTAGCCGGCGGCCAGCTGCTCGAAGTCGGGCGAGCGCAGGTCGACCGAGCTGGAGTGGCCGTAAGCGGACATCTGGTAGTTCTTGAGCACGCCGAAGGCGTTGTCGTTGACGAGCAGCGTGACGAAGTGCAGGCCGTTCTGCTGAGCGGTGGCAAGCTCATGGCCGCCCATCAGGAAGCCGCCGTCGCCGGCCAGGACAACGACCGGCGCATCCGAGTTGGCGGCAACGGCGCCGAGAGCGGTGGGCAGACCGGAGCCGAGGGCGCCGCTCATCGGGTAGGCGTAGCCGCCGGGGCGCCGAGCGTCCAGGTAGAGCACGCCCCAGTAGGACTGGATGGTCATGTCGGCGATCACCAGCGCGTCGTCGGGAAGGGCCGCGTCGAGCTGGCGCATCAGCTCGAGCTCCGGGGCGAAGCCGTGTGCGGCCACCTCCGACTGGCGGCCGGCCAGCGCGGCACGGGCTGCGGCGGCGCCGTCGCGGGCGCCGGCGGTGACGCCGGCCTCGAACAGGGCATCGCAGAAGCGCCCGACGTCGGCGACGATTCCCTCAGCCACGGGGTAGTTGCGGCCGATGCGGGCCGGGTCGAGGTCGACCTGCACGAGCGCGCGCGGGATCTCGACCGCCCAGTGGCAGGTCGGTTCCTCCGAGAAGCGCGTACCGAGGGCCACGCAGACGTCGCTGGTGGCGACCAGGCGGCGGATGGAGGGCTCCTCGCAGGAGGATCCTGCGTGCAGCGCGTGGCCGGGCGGCAGCACGCCCTTGCCATTGAAGCTTGTGACGACGGGCGCGTCCAGCGCCTCGGCCAGCTCGGCGACGCGGGCGGCGTGCAGGCGGGCGCCGCCGCCGGCGAAGACGAGCGGCGCCTGAGCGCCGTCCAGCAGCTCTCGCACGCGTCCGATGGCGGCCGGGTCGGGCGCCGGCGGGGACAGACGCGTGACCGCGATCTCGGCAGGTTCGGCGGGGGCGGTCAGCACGGTGGTCATCGCCTCGATCATGGCCGGGCCCGGACGGCAGGCGATCGCGCACAGCGCCTCGTCGACCGCGGCGGCCAGCGCGGCCGGGGTCCGCGGCCGCAGGTGATGGCGGGTGACGGCCGCAAACGCGCTGGACTGGCCGACGGTCTCGTGCATCCAGCCGCGCTCGCCGGCATCGCTCGGCACCTGGGTGGTGATGTGCAGGACGCGCAGGTTGGACGCGTCGGCCTCGCCCATTCCGGCGAAGGCGTTGTAGGCGCCGGGGCCCGTGCTGGTGATGCAGACGCCGAGCCGGTCGGAGGTGCGTGCGTAGCCGACAGCGGCGAAGGCGGCGGCCTGCTCGTGGCGAACGACGACCGGTCGGATCGAGGAGCCGCGGAGGGCCTCCCAGAGGCTGAGCGCGTGCTGGCCGGGGATGCCGAAGACGATCTCGACGCCGTGTGCCTCGAGTGCGGCCACCAGCGCGTCGGCGCCGGTGCGCACGCGGATTGCCTCGGGGGTGCTCATGACATTACTTGAGCGTGAGGATGTATGCGGCCAGGTCGGCCGCATCCTGTCCGGAGGCCAGGCCGGCCGGCATGGGGGGTGCGGCGTTCTGGATCTGGTTCAGGATCTTGGCCGTCGTGAGCACCCCGGAGGCGTTCAGCTCGGCCAGGTTAGGCGCGGACGGAAACGGCGACGCGGTGCCCGCGACCACGGAGTGGCAGCCGGCGCACGTCTTCGAGGTGAACAGCACCTTGCCGTTGGCCGCATTGCCACCACCGCCCGAGCTGCTGGGGCCGCTCGACCCGCCGCTGGCCGGCGGCGGCGCGGTGCCTCCCCCGGTCGACCCGGAGGGGGTGAACGTGGAGTTCGGCAACGCCCCCAGGCCCACGCTGGAGGCACCGCTCGTATCGGTGCCTGCGATGGCGATAACGGCAACCATCACAACGATCCCGATGATGGTGCCGACAAGCGCCGCAACGAGTACCTTGATCATCGCGCGGCGCACTCTACCAGCTTGATCCGGATGACCAAGCGCTACCCGCTATCCCCCTTGCAGGGGATGGTCACAGGTGTGTCGAACGACGACGTGTTGATCCGTATGCTCGACCGACGCGACATCCAGACCCTCATGTACTGCATCCGGCTGACGGAGATCTCGGGGCAGTGGCAGACGGGGTACCCGGTGCGAACGCCACACGACCTGGAGTGCAAGCTGGCAGCGCTGCTGCAGCAGGTCGAAGGCGCCGCTCCGGTCAAGGCAGCCTGATCGCAGGCGCGCCGGCACCGTGAGGTGCGACGGCATTCGCGTGCGCCTCGTCACGGTCCTGTTGGCAACGGAGACGGCTCTCCCGCATCGGCTCCGACACGACTCTGTCACGACTCGCGCACGGCACCGTCACGAAGGGCGATGCGTAGTCAAACCCCGGTGCGGAGGCGATCGGCGAAACCATCGCGATCGTGCGTCACGGCGGACGTGACAGCCGTCACGGTTCGGTCACGGGACCGCAGCGAGGGCCGAGGCGGGCTCTGAGCCCGGGGTGGTGACGGCCGCTGTGCGACCGCCGTTACGCGGCTGTGACGGCAGGATCGGCGGCGCCGCTACAGCCAGCCGGCGCGCCGGAAGCGCCACCACAGCACGGCACCGGACGTCGCCATCAGGCCCAGCGCGTACAGGTAGCCGAACTGCCAGTGCAGCTCCGGCATCTCCCGAAAGTTCATGCCGTAGATGCCCGCGATCAGCGTTGGCACCAGCACGATCCCGGCCCAGGAGCTGAGCTTCAGCACCACCTCGTTCAGCCGGTTCGAGACGACGGAGAGGTGCGCCTCCAGGATCCCCGTCAGCAGGTCGCGCTGGGTGTCCAGCTCGTCGTAGACCCGCAGCACGTGGTCGTAGAGGTCGCGGAACTCGACATCGAGATCCTCGCCCAGCACCGACTTGTCCACGCGCACCACCCGCCCCAGCACGTCACGCAGCGGCGCCACGGCGCGGCGGAATGTGAGCAGGTCGCGCTTGATCTGGAAGGTCGCCGCCAGCGACGCCTGCATCTCGATCGAACCGGACCCGAGCAGCGCGTCCTCCGCCTTCTCGATCCGATCCTCGTAGGCCTCGACCACCGGGAAGTAGCCGTCGATCAGCTCGTCCAGCACCTCGTAGGCGATCTCGGCACCACCTCCCTCGAGCAGCGACGGGCTGAGATCGATCCGCTCGCGCACGGCGTCGAGCGTGAACAGGTCACCGTGGCGGATCGAGATCACGAACCGCTGCGAGACGAAGATCGCCACCTCCTGCATGTCCACGCGGCCCGCCTCGCCGATCGCGGCGGCGTAGGCGATCACGAACACGTATCCCTCGTAGCGCTCCATCTTGGGACGCTGGTGATCCGACAGCGCGTCCGCGAGCGCCAGCCGGTGCAGCCCGAACTCCTCGCCCAGCTGCGCCACCTCACTCTCATCCGGCGAGTTCACATCGACCCACACCAGCGTGTCAGGCTGCTCCAGCACGTCGGAGATCTGCTCGAACGGCAGCGAGTGATCCTCGCGCACGCCCTCTCGGTACACACAGGTGGTGAACGCCACCCGCAGATATTCGAGCGCTGCGGCCCGTTCACCTGCCCTCAGCGCGCCGTGAAGCGAGCCCGCCAGGCGGTCAGCTCGAACCGGTCCGACACCACCAGCCGGCGGATCTCCGCCTCCGCCGCGTACGGCGGCTCAGCAATCTCCAGCCAGTCGTCGAGCGACCAGGACGCCGTCCAGGTCTGGGCCTCGTCCTCCTCGAATCCGTGCTCGGCGAGCAGCTCGGCGACCTCACCCGGACGCGGCAGCCGCCGGTGGTCGGGATCGCGCAGCCGCTCCACCCGCTCCCACACCTCCGCCCGTTCCGGGTCCCGGTCCGCCAGGTAGTCCTGCACGACGATCCGCCCGCCCGGCGTCACCACTCGCACCATCTCGGCCAGCGCGGCCCGCATGTCGGCCACGTGATGGAGGCTGTTGACGATCGTGACAAGCTCGAAACTCGAATCCTGGAACGGCATCTGCTCGGCCTCGCCGAGCACCGGCTCGACGCCCTCCGGCGCGTGCTCCAGCAGCGGCCGCGACGGCTCCAGCGCCACCGCCCTCGCCACCAACGGAACCAGCTGCGCCGAGAGCAGCGCCGGGCCCGCGGCCACGTCCAGCGCGCGATCGTCAGGCTGCGGCCGGCACAGCTCGATGAACGCCGTCCAGTCCTTCTTCTGGGCCGCTTCGACGTACCGGTCTGCCGTCCTATCGAACCTGCTCTCGGACATACGCGAGCGCCTCCTCCCTGGTTGCGACGCTGCCGGCCGCCTGCTCCTCGGCCAGCATATCGACCAGCCGCTTGATCTCGGCACCACGGGCGCCGGTGGCCTCGGCGATCTCGTCGCCGCGCATCAGCGGCGGCGCGTGATCGGCCCGCAGCTGGGCGATCAGCCCGAGCAGCTCGTCGGCCGTCTCGCTGTGGCGGCGCAGGTGACGCAGGCGCGAGCTCGGCCCGCGCGTCGCCATCCGGTCGGCCACCGACAGCACCACGCTCGCCGCCGGCCAGGGCTCGGTCGCCCGCAGGTAGCGATATGCCGTCCTGCGGTCGAGCGGCCGCCGCGGTATCGAGAACCCGAGCGCCAGGTGCTCACGCACCATCACCCGGCAGAACCGGATCAGCGCATTCGACGCCTTCCAGCGCTCCAGCACCCCCGCGGCCGCATCGGCCCCCTCGCGGTCGTGCCCCATGAAGCTGATCCGCGCCTCCGTCTGCACGCGCGTCTGCGGCTTGCTGATGTCGTGAAACAGCGCCGCCAGCCGTAGCGCCTGGGCAACCGTCAGCTCATCGCCGGCGTCCCCGGCCAGCTCAGCGCCGACCATCCGCGCATGCCCGGGCAGGTAGTACTCGGGATGGTCGGCGATGTCGGCCACCGCCTCCACGACGTGCAGCGTGTGCTCCCAGACATCCAGCTGATGGTGCCCGCTCTGCGTCACCCCGCGCATGGGTGCCACCTCGGGCAACACCGCCTCGAGCACGCCGATGCGATCGGCCAGCCGCAGCGCCTCCGCCGGCCGGTCCCCGCCCAGCAGGCGCTTCATCTCCATGAAGATGCGTTCCCCGGACGGCCGCGACGCCAGATCGGCCTGGCTGCTCGCCAGCCGCTCGCCGGCCGGGTCGATCCCGAACCCCAGCTCGTGGGCGATCCGCGGCAGCCGCAGCAGCCGCAGCGGGTCGTCCGCGAAAACGCGATCCGACACCGTCCGCAGCAGACGTCTATCGAGATCTTCGCGGCCTCCAAACGGATCGGTGTACTCGCCGTTGTCTAGAGAGACAGCGATCGCGTTGATGGTGAAATCGCGCAGGCCGAGATCGTCCTCGATGCTGCTACGGCACCCTGCGATGTCCACCGTTTGCTCGCCGGACACCACCCGCCAGGCACCGTGTCGCTCTGACAGCGGAAACGGCGAGCCGCCGCATCGACCGGCCAGCCGCCTCGCCACTATGCGCGGATCCCCGGCGACGACCAGGTCGATGTCGAGCACGGGCCGCCCCAGCAGCATGTCGCGCACGCTGCCGCCGACCAGCCAGGCGCCCTCCACCGGCGCCCGCCGGCGGATGTCCGCGAGCGGGTCAGCCGTCGACGATGACATGTTCCACCCGCCGCCGCCTGGGGGCGATGTCACACACGATCTCGTAGGCGATCGTGTCGCTGCGGGCCGCCCACTCCTCGGCGCCGATCCGCTCGTCGCCGTCGCTCCCGATCAACACGACAGGGTCGCCCAGCTCCACGTCGCAGTGCTCACCGACCACGAAGGTCAGCTGATCCATGCTGATCGTGGCCGCCACCCGGCGCCGCCGTCCCCGCACCAGCACGTCCATCCGCCCCGACAGCAGCCGCGGCACGCCGTCGGCGTACCCGGCCGGTACCAGCCCGATCCAGGTCGGCCGATCGGCCACAAACCGGCGCCCGTAGCCGGCGCTCTCGCCGGGCTCGAGCAGCTTCAGCTGGGCGACGTAGCTCTCCAGGCGCAAGGCTGGCGCCAGGCCGCGGGCGGCCGAGTCGTCTCCGAACGGCGACAGCCCGTAGATCGCGATCCCGCAGCGCACGGCGTCGAACCGCGCCTCCGGATACCCGAGCGCGCCCGCGCTGTTCGCGACATGCCGGGGGCAGTCCGGCAGGCCGTCGGCGAACCGCCGGAACCGCTCCAGCTGCCGGCGCGTGTGGTCGGCATCGTCATCGGCTGACGAGAAATGGCTCATCAGCCCGGACAGGCGCAGCAGCGACGATCCGCCGATCTCGTCGACCACCCGGCGGGCCTCGTCCTCGGCCATCCCCCAGCGCCCCATCCCCGTGTCCACCTTGACGTGCACGCCGAGCGGGTCGCGCGCCGCGGCCCGCAGCCGCGCGAACGACTCGACGGATGAGACCGCCAGCTCCACCCCGGCCAGGTCGGCTTCCTCGCCGGGTGCGAGCGGCGACATCACCAGCACCGGCGCCTCGGGCAGCGCATCGCGCAACGCGCGCGCCTCCTCCCATGTGGCGACGCAGAGCCTTGTAGCCCCCGCGGCTAACGCGGCTCCGCCGACCGCGGACGCGCCGTGGCCGTAGCCGTCCGCCTTCACGACCGCCCACACATCGGTCGGCGCCACCAGGTCGCGCAGCATGCAGACGTTGGCGGCGATCGCCGACAGGTCGATCGTCACCGTCGCTCGCGACAGCCGCTGCGCGCGGGAGATCACGGCTTCAGCACCCCGGGCAGCGCCTCGATCACGTCGGCGCTGGTGATCCCGTCCGGGCCGATCGCGTCGGCGGCGATCCGCCCCGCCCGCGCATGCATGACCGCGCCGCAACATGCCGCCGTCCACGGATCGAGCCCCTTCGCCAGCATCGCGGCGACGACCCCTGTGAGGACGTCGCCGCTGCCCGCCGTGGCCAGCCCGGGCGTGTCCGACACCGACACCACGACCCGATCACCGCCGGGTGCGGCCACCAGGGTGTCGGCACCCTTCAGCAGCACCACCGCCTGCGACGCGGCCGCAGCCTCGCGCACCGCCGCCAGCCGGTTGGACGCCACCCACTCCGCCTCGCGGCCCAGCAGCCGCGCCATCTCGCCCTCGTGCGGCGTCAGCACGGCAGGCGTCCGCCGCCGCGCCGTCGTGGCGAGCTTGCCGGCGAGCGCGAACAGTCCGTCGGCGTCGATCACCAGCGGGCCACGGTGCCGTTGCGCGAGGCGGCGAACCATTCCCTGCGCCTCGGCGCTGCGGCCCAGACCCGGCCCGACCGCCAGCGCCCCGGCGCGGTCCGCGAGCTCGAGACCGCCCGGAAGGGCGCGCACCATCAGCTCGGGCTGCGCGGCGCCGACCTGAGCGGCCACCGATGCCGGCACCGCCACCCAGGCGATGCCGGCACCCGCCCGCAGCGCCGCCCGCGCCGCCAGCAGCGGCGCCCCCGACATGCCTTCGGATCCGCCCACCACCAGCACCGATCCGGCGGCGTACTTCGACGTCCCATGGTGCTTGCGGGGCACCAGGTCGATCAGCGAGCGCGTGGCCAGCGCCGACCAGGTGGGTGATTCCAGCTGCGGCGGGATGCCGATGTCGGCCACGACCACGGCGCCGGCATGGCGGCATCCTGGCGCCACGATCAGGCCCAGCTTGGGGCCGTGGAAGGCGACCGTCAGCTCGGCCGCCACCGCGGCGCCTGCCACCGTGCCGTCCGACGCGTCCACGCCGGACGGGATGTCCAGCGCCACCACCGGCCGTCCGGCGGCGTTGATCGACTCGATCAGCGTCGCCGCCGCCGGCCGCGGTGCGCCCCTGAATCCCGTGCCGAACAGCGCATCGATCACCACCTCCGCGCCGCGCAGCGTGCGTCGCAGCTGCGCCCGCGACGGCCGGCGGTGCACTGGCACGCCCAGCCGTTCCACGACCTCCAGGTTGCGACGAGACTCGGGGCTGAGCCTCGTTGCCGGACCCGTCAACAGCACCTCGGACTCCAGCCCCGCGGTCAGCAGGTGACGCGCCACGACGAAGCCGTCGCCACCGTTGTTTCCTGTCCCGGCGACGATCGCGAACCGCCGCCGATCAGGAAAACGGCTCATGATCTCGTGGGCGGCGCCCAGCCCGGCACGCTCCATCAGCACCGCGGCCGGGATGCCGAGGTCGATCGCGGCCGCATCCAGCGCCCGCATCTCGGTCGCGTCGTAGAGCGGCAGCAGCTCAATCATGGCCGCTGCACGATCGCGACTGCGGCGGCCATCCCCTTCGAGTGGGTCATCGAGAGGTCGATGTCACCCGCGCCGAAGCGCTCGGCCAACTCGGCCACCTTGCCCGACAGGGTCACGCTGGGCTTGGGGCGGCCCGCGATCTCGATGTCGCGCCACATGAACTCGACGCCGCATCCGATCGCCTTGCCCACCGCCTCCTTGCCCGCGAAGCGGGCAGCGAAGTGCTGAGCCGGGTTCGGCCGCGAGAAGCAGTAGCGCCGCTCCTCCTCCGTGAACACGCGGTCGGCGAACCTGGGCCGCTTGGTGAGGGCGGCGCGGACACGCTCGATCTCGATCATGTCGATCCCGACCCGCATGCCAAGCACACTACACTCAGGGCCGTGTCACGCGCCCTCGACCTGACCCCAACCGCCCGCTGGTGGCCGAGCGTGCTGTGGCAGACGACGACGCTGACGCTCGACGGCGACGGCGCGCGGCTGCTGGTCGATCCAGGTATCGCGACCTGGGAGACCCGCGAGGCCGCCGCCGACGGCGCCACGCACATCCTGATCACGCACGCCGACTGGGACCACGTGATGGGCATCGGCCTGCTGCCCGAGGCGCAGGTGTGGGCGTCCCAGCCGGCCGCCGAGCGCATCCGCTCCGGCGAGGCGCGCGCCTCGGTCGAGACCGAGACGCGCCCGTACGGCGTGGTGCTGGAGGGCCTCGACGGCATGCGGGTGGACCAGCTGGTGCCCGCGAACGGCGAGCCGTACCAGCTCGGCGCGTGGCGAGCCGAGAGCCACGCCACCCCCGGCCACACGCCGGATGGGATCACCACCTGGATCGACGAGGCCGGGCTGCTGATCGTGGGCGACCACCTGTCCCAGCACGAGATTCCCTTCATCTACGACTCGGCATGGAACTACCGCTCGACGCTGGCGTTGCTGACCGAGCTGATCCAGCGCCACCAGCCCAGCCACGTCGTGGTCGGGCACGGACGCCCCCACGCCCCGGCGCGCGCGCTCGAGATCGCGGCCCAGGACGCCGAGTACGTGGACGCGCTGATCGCGTTCGCCGAGGCCGGCGGCACGCCGGACCGCGCCGACGACGTGCCGTTCCCGGATCGAGGCGGCCACGACGACCGCGGCGAGCACCGCAGCAACGTCGAACGGGCCTGCGCGCAGGTCGCCGCTTGACCGCACCCGACCGCGAAGCGCTGCGCGAGCTGGCCGAGGACGCGCCGTCGCCGCCGCCACCACCGGGATCGGCCTCACGACGGATTGCCGGTGACGGCTACACCGCCGAGATCGGGCCGCAGGACGACCCCGACATGAACATCGTGTCGCGCCTGCGGCTGGACGACCGCGACCTCGCGACCGTGGTGGACGAGGTTCACGACCTGTTCGCCGACGCCGGCCGGCGGGCGATCACCTGGGAGGTGTCGAGCGGCGCCACCCCGGCGGGGCTGCTCGAGCAGCTGCGCGGCTTCGGCATGGAGACGCACGAGCCTGCCTCGATGCTGGCGCTGGCCTGCACCGCGGAGCCGTCCAGCGGCGACGTCGACGGCATCACCGTGGCCCGGGTCGAGACGGACGCGCAGTTCCACCAGGTGCGCGAGGTGTTCGAGCAGGGCGACGGCTGGTCTCCCGGCGATGACTGGCTGCGGGGGCCCGGGTTCGTCACCCGCTACCTCGCATTCATCGACGGCCGGCCTGTCGCCACGGCTGACATCACCTGGCTGGCCGACGAGCGGGCGGCCTTTATGGGCGGCGCGCTGACGCTGCCGGAGTTCCGCGGCCGCGGCGCCTACCGGGCGCTGGTGCACGAGCGCTGGCGTGAAGCCGGCCGCCGTGGCCGCGACGTGCTGGTCACCCAGAGCGAGCCGATGTCGCAGCCGATCCTGAAGCGGCTGGGGTTCGAGGTGGTGGGCGAGATCTCGGTGCTGATCGACCGCTTTTGATGGCAGGGATCGACCCCAACGTGTTCGCCCTGGCGGACAACCCGAACACCTACACCCCGCTCGGCCGCGGCGACGAGCGGATCGTGCGTCCGCGGTTCGTGCTGTGGATGGGCGGCGACGGCGGCGACGTGAAGTGGAGCGTGGCGCAGCGGTTTCGGTTCGACCGGGACGAGCTGGACGAGGTGATCGCCGAGGTGCACGACCTGCTCCGAGAGCGCGGACGCGATCGCTGCTCGTGGGAGGTGGGCAGCGGTGCGCGGCCGCCGGGGTTGCCGGAGCTGCTGCTGGAGCGCGGCATGGTGTGGGAGGACGATCCGCTCCAGATCGGGATGGTGCTCGACCACGAGCCCGAGCCGGTGCCGGAAGGGGTGAGCGTGCGCCTCGCCGACACCCGCGACGCCTACGCCGCCAGCGAGCGGATCGCCCGGACGGCGTTCGGCATGCAGGACGAGCTCAGCGACGAGCAGCTGACCGCGCTGTTCGAGCGCAGCGATCTCGCGGTCTCGCGCCGCTACCTGGCCTCCCTGGACGGCGTGGACGCCGCCACCGGTAACGCGCTCTTCACCGAGCACGGAGTGGTGCTGAACGCGGGGTCGACGCTACCCGATTGGCGCGGTCGCGGCGCCTACAGGGCGCTGGTTCGCGCCAGATGGGACTCGGCGGTGGCGGCGGGCACGCCGGTGCTCGTGACACAGGCGGGCGCGATGTCGCGGCCGATCCTGGAGCGTCTCGGCTTCGTGGCGGTGTGCGAGGTGCGGGCGCTGCTGGACACGTTCGGGGAGCGCGAGGACGCCACCTAGACTTCCGCAATGCGCTGGGTAATCCCGCTTGGCCGGATCGCCGGCATCCCGATCGGCGTCAACTGGACGTGGCTGCCGATCGTCGCGCTGGTGATCGCGAACTACGCAAGCGACGTGTTCCCGAGCCAGAACCCGGGGCTTTCCGGTACGACGTACCTGGTGATGGCGGCGGCGCTGGCGCTGCTGTTCTTCGCCGGGCTGCTGCTGCACGAGCTCGGCCACGCGCTGGTCGCGAAGCGGCAGGGCATGGAGATCGAGGGCATCACGCTGTGGCTGCTGGGCGGTGTGGCGCGCATCCTGGGCGAGTTCCCCGGCCCCGGCGCAGAGTTCCGGGTGGCGGTGGCCGGGCCGGCGGTGTCGTTCGTGATCGGAGCGACGTTCGCGGCCGTCGCCTGGCTGGCGCCGCTGCCGAACGCCGTGGACGGCGTCGTCGTCTGGATGGGGATCAGCAACCTGTTCCTGCTGGCGTTCAACCTGATCCCGGCCTACCCGCTGGACGGCGGGCGGATCCTGCACGCCGTGCTGTGGCGGTTCCAGCACGATCGCGGATCGGCCACCCGGGTGTCGGTCGGGATCGGGCGCGGATTCGGGCTGGTCATGATCGGGCTGGGCGTCGCCGCCGTGGCGTTCGGCCTCGGCCCGGGGCTGGTCTGGTTGTCGGTCGTGGGCCTGTTCCTCGTGATGGCGGCCGGCGGAGAGGGCCGCACGGAGCACGTGCGCGAGATGCTCGACGGGCTGACCGTGGCCGACGTGCTCGAGCGCGACCCGGTCTGCGTGCTGCCGACCCTGACGCTGGCCGAGTTCTTCGACGCGGTGGTGTGGTCGCAGCGCTACACGACCTACCCGGTGTTCGACGGCGAGCACGTGGTGGGCATGCTGCCGTTCCGCAACGTGGCGGCGGTGCCACGGTCGCAGTGGGAGAACACCCTCATATCCGAGGTGATGACGCCGCTTGAGAGCGTGGTGCTGCTGGACGAGCAGGAGACGCTGACCGAGGCCGTCGGGCGGCTGGCGGCCGACCCGCTGCAGCGCGGGCTGGTGATCGAGGACGACCGGCTGGTGGGGCTGGTGTCGGTGTCGGACGTGGCCCGCGCGTTCGAGCGGCGGGCACGCGGCATGTGATCCGCAGATCGGTATGATCAGCGCATGGACGCCGCCAACCTCACCCAGATCAGCCTTTTTGAGGGGCTCTCGGACGCCCAACTGAAGCAGATCGGCGGCTGGGCGGACGAGATCGACGTCGACACCGGGTACCACCTGATCCGCCGCGACGGGTTCGGGTACGAGTTCTTCGCGATCATCGACGGCACGGCCGAGGTGATGGACGGCGAGCGGCATCTGGCCGACTTGTCGGCTGGGGACTTCTTCGGCGAGATGGCGCTGCTGGACGAGGAGCGTCGCAGCGCGTCCGTGCGCGCTACCTCGCCGATGCGGCTGATGGTGATGACGCGGCAGGAGTTCCACTCGATGATCGCGGCGGTGCCGGCTCTCGACGAGCGGATCCGCGCGAAGGTCGCCGAGCGGCTCGACAACAGCGCGCGCTAACTCACGAGGCCTGCTGTGGCTCCTCGCGGCGCTCGCTGCGCGTGGCCGATGCGAACGCATCGCTGATCTGCTCTACCAGGTCGGCCGTGAAGCGGCCCTGGCCGAGTGCGCGGTCGATCAGTGCCAGTGCCCGGGCATCGTCCCGGGTGATTGTGTCGGACATGGTCTTGGGAGCCTTTGCTGTCGGGGTCAACGACGGGGGCTAGTCCGCACGATGCCATCGCAGTGGCCGCAGTGCCACCCTCGAAGGGGCATACCGTGATCGCCCATCCGGTTATCGCACCCTAACCGGCCGCGCGCGGCTAGCGTGACCGCTATGGCGATCGTTCTGGGGCTGCGCTTCCTGTGCGAGATGGCGGCGCTGGCGGGCGTAGCCTACTGGGGACAGCAAGCGGCGGACGGTGTGGCCGGGATCGGGCTGGCCGCGATCGCAGTCGCCGTGGTGGCCGTGGTCTGGGGTCTGTTCCTCGCCCCCAGGCGGCGGCTGGAGGTCGGCCTGCCCGCACGCATCATGATCGAGCTGGCGGTCTGGGTCGCTGCGGCCTCAGCGGTGTGGTCGGCGGGCCGGCCCACGTTGGCCGTGGTGCTGTTCGTCGTCGCCGTCGTGACGGGCGCGATCAACGCACGCGCCGCCGCTACAACAGCACCCGGGTGAGCACGATGCCCGGCCCGTCGTCCTGGACGGCCACGCCGTGCCGCTGCCAACCGCAGCGCTCGTAGAACGCGGCCGCGTGCTCGGTGAACACCCACAGCCGCGGCACTCCCTGCCCCGCGGCGAACTGCTCGAGCGCCGCCAGCAGCCGGCTGCCGACCCCGGCGCCGCGGTACTCGGGCAGCACCACCATCCCGCACACCCACGGCGAGCGGTCGCGCATGTCGTCGAGCTCGAACTCGTGCAGCTGCACGACGCCGACGGCGCGGTCGCCGTCCAGCGCCACGAACGCGGCCGACGTGGGCGAGTGCAGCCGGCTGTCGCGCTTCGCCTCGCGCAGCCACCGCGCCTGCTCATGCTCGGGCTGGAGCCGGCCCCACTCCCGCCACGCAATTTCGACCACGTCTGGCACCAGCTCGGGATGCTCGGCCAGCGTGGCGATTGTGATTCTCACGGGCGGATCAGGTCAGTTCGCAGCAGCCGCCATCGCCTCGAGCAGCTGCTCGCGGGTAGGGATGCCGTCGTCGTCCAGGGGCGGCTCTTGCGTGTCCCCGACTGCTGTCCGTGCCCGTTCGATGACGGCGGCGTTCGCCTCGAGATCGGCAGCCGGGTCGAGCTGCAGCTCCCACTGTTGTACAGCCCGGTACACCTCGGCGTCCTCATAGGCAGCTGGCCACAGCACGCCGTCGATCAGGCCGATGCCCGCCGTCATCGTGTCCCACCGCCGCTCGCCGCGCAGGAGCCGTCCATAGGCCCGGTCGCGAGCGACGGAGTAGGCATAGCGACCGGCAAGCTCGAGGTCCACCGCATCGGCCAGCGCCAGCGCCTGTGCAGCGTCGTCGGCTGGGTGCTCCGCGATGGCGTCTGTCAAAGCAGCGGCCGCCATCAACGCGTTCCCGCAGCCCCACGCGAACAGGGAGTCGGTCTGGCAGCGGGCGTCGCCGATCACGTGCACGCCAAGCGCCAGCGGTCCGCCCTCTGAGACGAACCGGCGCAGCGTGTTTCGCTCCTGCCCCATCACTTCGACCGCCGGGCTGATCGGCTGCGAGCGCTCAGGGTCGATCCACTCGGGCCCCTCCGGCAGCGCCATCGCCGCCGCCGTCCAGACGGCCGTCTCGCGAAGACGCTTCATTGGCCGATCCGCGACAGGTACCGAGACCTCGGCCGCGAAGGTGCAGTTGTCGGCGCCCCAAAACTCATACACCGTGTAGCCGGGCTCGCGGTGGATGGTCGGCACTGAGGCGGCCCACCCGTCATCGCTGTCACTGTCGAGGAGTCGGAAATAGCGGGTGTAGCAGGCAGACCCGCAGCCCTCCGCCTGCTCATCGGGCGCGGCCGCGCCGATCGCCTGGAACCATCGTCCCACCGGCACGGCTCGGCCCCCGGCCACGACCACGATGTCGGCGGCGATCGGGCCGGACTCGGTGTCGATGCCTGTCACCCGCGGCACGCCGCCGCGGGACGCAGGCTCGGCCAGCAGCCCGCGGATGTGGCATCCGGCACGCACCTGCACCGTCGGCTCGGCCTCGGCGGCGCGGCGCAAGGCGGCCTCCAGCATCGGCCGTCGCCCCATCACCAGGACCATCTCAGCGTCTGCCGCCTGGCGATCCTCGCCCGGCATCGACGTCGAAGCGTCATGCTCGTACACGCCGCTCGCCAGCAGTGCCTCGAGCACGTCTGGAAGTCGCTCGCGCAGCTGACGTCGGAATCCACCCAGGAACGAGTGGCCAAGCCGTGCCTGCGGCGTGCCCGGCCGCGGCCAGTTGCTCCACGCTTCCTCCACGCCCTCCGGCACCGGGGCCGGGTCACGCTCATACACGGCCACCTCGTGGCCCTGACGCCCGAGGAGCAGCGCCGAGCAGAGACCGCCGATCCCGCCGCCGACCACCACGATCCGCGCCATTCACGCCCTCCCCGTCAGTCCGCTTGTGCAGGATCGATCGAGCGCTGCCGTGGCCCACGATACCGACTGCTCGGGATGCGCGCGGGACGAGGCAGTCAGAACTGTTGCGTCAGCGCCGTCGCCCGACCCCTGGAGGGTTCTTGACGCTGTTACTCGACGGTGACGGTCTTCGCCAGGTTGCGCGGCTTGTCGATGTCGAGCCCGCGCCGCTTTGCGATCGCGTAGGCCAGCTGCTGCAGTGGCAGGATCGCCAGAGCCGCCTGCAGCTCCGGCTCCGTCCGCGGCAGGTACAGGACGTGCTCGGCCAGCTCCTCGATGCGCGTGTTGCCTTCAGTGGCGACGGCGATCACGTGCGCACCGCGGGCGCGCACCTCCTGGATGTTCGACAGCACCTTGTCGTACACGTGGTTGTCGGTCGCGATCACCACCACCGGCGTCGAGTCGTCCAGCAGCGCGATCGGCCCGTGCTTCATCTCGCCGGCCGCGTACGCATCCGTGGGTATGTAGGAGATCTCCTTCAGCTTGAGCGCACCCTCGAGCGCGATCGGCAGCCCGATGTAGCGCCCCAGGTAGAGGAAGAACTCGCTCTCCCAGAACCGGTCCGCGATCGGCTCCACCAGGTTGCCCCGATCCAGCGTCTGCTGCGCCAGCTCCGGCAACGCGCGCACCTGCGCCAGCAGCGTCTCCGCCCGCGTCGCGTCGATCGTGCCACGCACGATCCCCAGCTTCAGCGCCAGCAGGTACATCAGCACCACCTGGCTGGTGAACGTCTTCGATGCCGCAACACCGACCTCGAGCCCGGCCCGCGTATACAGCACCGAGTCGCAGTCGCGGGTTGCCTGGCTGCCCATCACGTTCGTGACCGCGAGCACGTGGGCGCCGTGTCCGCGAGCTTCCTTCATGGCGGCGATCGTGTCGATCGTCTCGCCGGACTGTGAGACCGCGATCACCAGCGTCCGCTCGTCGATCACCGGCCGCCGGTATCGCCACTCGCTGGCGATGTCCGACTCGCTCGGGATCCGTGCCCACTCCTCGAGCAGGTAGCGGCCGATCAGCCCGGCGTGGTACGCCGTCCCGCAGGCCAGGATCACCACCCGAGACAGCTCCCGGATCTCCTGCTCGTCCAGGTTGAGACCGTCCAGCTGCAGCTCGCCGTGGTAGAGCCGCTCGCCGATCGTCTCGGCGATCGCGTCCGGCTGCTCGTGGATCTCCTTCAGCATAAACGTCTCGTAGCCCTGCTTCTCGGCGGCCGACTCGTCCCAGTCCACGTGCTCGATCGGCCGCTCGATCACGGCGCCCTCGCCCGTCAGGAAAGTCGCACCCTCGGGCGTCGCCACCACGATCTCGTCATCCAGCACGTACTGCACCCGGCGCGTCTCGCTCATGAAGGCCGGGATCGCCGACGCCATGAACATCTCCCCGTCGCCCACACCCACCACCAGCGGGCACTGCCGGCGCGCCGCCAGGATCTCGTTGGGGTGGTCGCGGTGTACGACCGCGAACGCGAAGTGCCCGTGCAGCTCGTTGTAGGCCAGCCGCACCGCCTCGACCAGGTCACCGTCGTAATGCTCCTCGACCAGGTGGCTGATCACCTCGCTGTCGGTGTCCGTGTGGAACTCGTGGCCCTGCTCCAGCAACCGCGTTCGCAGCTGGACGTAGTTCTCGATGATGCCGTTGTGCACCGCGGTCACGCCCGAGCCCTCGCAGGCTTCGATCGGGTGCGCGTTCGACTCGGTCACCCCGCCGTGCGTCGCCCAGCGCGTGTGCGCCAGCCCCAGCGTCGCCGGGTGGCTGCCGTTCCCGACCGCGTCACGCAGCATCTGCACCCGCCCCACCCGGCGGGTCACATCGATGCTGCCGTTGACCAGGGCGATGCCGGCCGAGTCGTACCCGCGGTACTCGAGCCGCTCGAGACCGGTCAGCAATAGCTCCTTGCACTCCCGGTCACCCACGTACCCGACGATTCCACACATATGGAGAGGTTACGCTCCGATCTCGGTTTCGACGAGGCCCGCGAGATATCCGCAGATGCGCTCGCATTCGGCCTCATCCTCGGCTTCCACCATGACCCGCACCAGCGGCTCCGTACCGGACGCGCGGAGGACGATGCGACCGTCGTTCCCCAGTTTCTCGCTCAGAGCGTCCACCTCCTCCCAGATGCGGTTGGCGGACGGTAGCAGGGTTCGATCGGCCGGCACGGCCACGAGCCGTTGCGGGAACGGCCGCAGCATGTCGTTCGCCTGTGCGGCGCTCAACCCCAGCCGGTGCAGCGACGCCAGCAGCATCATCGCCGTTGCCAGGCCGTCGCCGGTCGTATGGTGCGCCAGGTCGACGACATGCCCCGACTGCTCGCCGCCGAGCGTGGCCCCGGTCTGCAGCATCCGCTCGAGCACGTAGCGGTCGCCGACGTCGGTGACCTCGACGGCGATGTCGTTCTCGTGCATCAGCCGGTGGAATCCGAGGTTGGTCATCGAGGTCACCACCACCGTATCGACCGCCAGCAGACCGCGGCGGTGCAGGTCGATCGCCAGCACCGCCAGGATCACATCTCCATTGACCGGCCGGCCGCGACCGTCCACGACCAGGCAGCGGTCGGCGTCGCCGTCAAACGCGATCCCCAGGTCGAGGCCGTGGTCGGCCACCAGCGCCGCGATCGCGTCGAGGTGCGTCGAGCCGACGCCGGCGTTGATGTTGCGGCCGTCGGGCTCGCAGCCGATCCGGTCGACGCGCTCGCCCAGCAGCTCGAAGAGCGCCGGCCCGCAGTTCCAGGCGGCGCCGTTGGCGCAGTCGATGCCGATCGAGAACCCGGGCTGCACGCCGTCGCCGTAGGTCGCCGCCAGCCAGGCGATGTAGCGCCCGCCCGCGTCCGCCAGCTGCTCCGCATGGCCCCGGCCCTGGCCCGCATCGTCGTTCATCAGCCGCTCGATCTCGGCCTCGTCCTGATCCGCCAGCTTGCGGCCGTCACCGCCCAGGAACTTGATGCCGTTGTCCTGGAACGGGTTGTGCGAGGCGGAAATCACGCAGCCCAGCGCGGCGCCGGTCTCGCGCGCCAGCACGGCCACGCCCGGCGTCGGGATCACGCCCGCGCTGACGGCGATCGCGCTCGCCGCCACCACGCCCTCGATCAGCGCCGCCTCCAGCGCCACACCCGACTCGCGGGTGTCGCGCCCGATCAGGATCGAGCGACCGGGCCCCGCGAACCGACCCGCGGCGGCGCCCAGGTCATGCGCCAGCGACTCGGTCAGGTCGACGCCGGCCTGGCCGCGGACACCGTCCGTGCCGAACAACTTGCGCACGTGCGCCAAACCCGGCGTCGGCTAGCGCTTCGAGAACTGTGGCCGCTTGCGCGCCTTCTTCAGGCCCGCCTTCTTGCGCTCCACCTGGCGCGCGTCCCGCGTCAGGAAGCCCGACTTCTTGAGCTCGGGGCGCAGCGCCTCGTCGGCCTCGATCAGCGCACGCGAGATCCCGTGGCGCAGCGCTCCGGCCTGGCCGGCAATGCCGCCGCCCACGATCCGAGCGCGCACGTCGAAGCTGGCCTCGGTGCCGCTCACCCGCAGTGGGGCCATGGCCACGGACTGTAGCGTCGGCCGTGGGAAGTACTCGGCCAGGGCCTTGCCGTTGACGACGACCTGACCGGAACCCGGCACCAGCACGACGCGGGCGACCGAGGTCTTCCGCTTGCCGGTGGCGCGGTAAACGACTGCGGTTGTGGCCACTACGAGCTCTCCTTCAACGGTGCGGGATTCTGGGCGGCGTGGGGATGCTCCGGGCCGGCGTAGACCTTCAGCTTGCGCAGCTGCGCAGCGGCCAGCTTGTTCTTCGGCAGCATGCCCTTGACGGCCTTGCGGATGACGTCTTCGGGCCGGCGGGCCAGCTGCTCGGCCAGCGTCCGCTCACGCAGTCCGCCCGGATAGCCGCTGTGCCGGTAGTAGATCTTCTGGTCGAGCTTCTTTCCGGTGACGCGCACCTTCTCGGCGTTGACGACGATCACGAAGTCGCCGGTGTCCACGTGCGGTGTGTAGGCGGGCTTGTTCTTGCCGCGCAGCGTGTCCGCGATCTCGGTCGCCAGCCGGCCCAGGATCTGGCCGTCGGCGTCGACCAGGCGCCAGGCCTGCTCGATCTCGCGTGGTTTAGCGGTGTAGGTCTTCATCGATCCTTGGGCGTGAAGCGGACAAGCCACCACGGGCATGCAGCGGCCCGGGCGGCGCAAACAGCGTCGAATGCTAGCTCAGATCGCTGCCACGCGGAGTCGCACCGTGGGCTTGGCGCCGGCCGGAGCGATCGTGGCGACGGCGGCGTCGACCACCCGTGGGTCGAACTGGAAGCCGGCGGCGCGGCGCAGCTCGGCGATCGCCTGGTCGTGGTCGAGCGGCAGGCGCCCCGGCCGGCCACGCCTGATCGCGCGGTAGGCGGCGCACACCGCCACGATCCGGGAGCTGATCGGGATCTCCTCGCCGGCGAAGCCGTGCGGGTATCCGCCGCCGTCCCAGTGCTCGCGGATCGCGCCCACGCCGGCAACCGCCGGCCGCAGGTAGGGCATCCGCGACAGCATCCGCTGGCCGATCAAGGTATGGCGCTGCACCACAGCCCACTCGACCGGCGTCAGCGGCTCGACCTTGTCGTGGAGGGCGCCGGGGATGTGCGATCGGCCGGCCTCGTGCACCAGCGCCACCAGCCGCACCTCGCGCAGCTCGTCCTCGTCCAGCAGCAGGCGTTCGCCGATCGCCTCTGCCAGGCCCGGCAACTCCAGGTCGGCGGCGCCGATCTCGCGCGCCTCGGACGCGGCTTGCTGAAACCGCAGCCGTTCGTCGCCGTCGCACCGCATGGCGTCGTCGAGCAGCGCCGCCGCCTGGCTCACCAGCCGCATGGAGCGGCGGATCTCGGCGCGGCTGTAGGCCTGCGTGCGGATCTCCGACCAGACCTCGACCAGGTACGGGCCACCCGGACCGTCCATGCGCATCACCAGCCCGGCGCCGGGGTCACCAACCCAGGTCGTATATCGGCGGCCCTGCTCCAGCACCGAGCGCGATGCCGGATCCCGGCCGATCGGGAGCTCGGCCGCCGGCGCCAGCCAGCGCTGCGGTGCGCGCGTGAACCCCGCCAGGTCGATGAGCATTCCTCGCTCGGGATCGACCCTTGAAACCAGGCAGTCGGACGCATGCAGATCGTCGGCCAGCGCTTCACACAGGTGCGAGCAGAGCTCACGGGTGCCGACGCCGCCCTCGAGGCGGCGACGTTCTCGTGTCAAGACTGGCAGCACCGCTGCATGGTCGCGCCCCTCGGTTGCGGCCGCCATCCCCGATTTGTGGTGGTCGGCATCACCGGCCGGCCGTATCTATGCGCTTGCGCGCTCAATGGATAAGCTTCTGGCATGCGAGACATGCTCGACGACGCCGCCGAACTGAGCGGCCGGGGAGAACGGGTGGCGGTGGCGATGGTCGTCGACACCCGGCGCTCGGCTCCGCGCCCTCTCGGCTCGAGGCTGTTCGTGACGGAGTCAGGAGAGATGCGCGGATCGGTCTCGGGCGGATGCGTCGAGAGTGATGTGGTGCTGCGCGCGCAGGAGGTGCTGCGCGACGGCACGCCGGCGCTCGTCCAGTACGGGATCACCGACGACGACGCGTTCGACGTGGGCCTGCCGTGCGGTGGCGAGATCGAGGTGTTCATCGCCCCGTTCGATGCCGACGAGGTGGCGCGCGTGCGGCAGGCGGTCGAGGGCGACGAGCGTCTTTCGGTTACGACAGTGCTGTCCGGCCCGGACGCGGGTACCAAGAGCTACGGCCCCGGCGACGCCCATTCAGCGGCGGTGCGGGAGACGCCTGAGTCCTTCGTCGAGCACTATGCGCCCGCACCGGTGTTGATGATATTTGGCGCCGTGGACACGGCGCAGGCGCTGTGCCGGGCCGCCAAGCAGGTGGGGTTCCACACGATCGTGTCGGACGCCCGCGCGAAGTTCGCACGGGCCGAGCGTCTGCCAGATGCCGACGAGATCGTGGTGGGATGGCCG
>DATIOK010000081.1:0-2689 GCA_035473255.1 Gaiellales bacterium | reverse complement strand
AGCCCGACATCGAGGGGCTGATCGTGAACCGCCTGTCCGATCCACCGGCCTACGCGATCGCGCCGATCGACCGCTGCTACGAGCTGACGGGGACGATCAAGATGCACTGGGAAGGGCTGTCGGGCGGTGCCACGGTGCAGGAGGCCGTCTCACGGTTCTTCGACCGCATCCACGCCCAGGCGGTGGTCTCGTGAGCACGCATCAGACCGACAACGCCGTGGAGGCGGCGCCGGCCGCACCTGCGCCCGATTTCGAGGTGCTGGGCGCGCGCACGGTGCGCCACGCGGCGTCGCCGATGCTGATGCTCGACCTGCAGGTGTCGGAGCCCAGCGGACGGCAGGTGTACATGATCGCGCTCACCATCCAGGTCATGATCGAGCCGGCCCGGCGGACGTACGACGCGCCCACACGCGGGCGCCTTGCGGGGCTGTTCGGGCCGCCCGAGCGCTGGTCGGTGACCACCCGCAGCCTGGTCTGGTCGCAGCTGGACGTGGTGGTGCCGGCTTTCACGGGCTCGACCACGATCGCCGTCCCGATCGCCTGCAACTACGACATGGAGGTGGCGGCATCCAAGTACCTGCACTCCCTGCCCGACGGCGAGGCGCCGCTGGCGATGCACTTCAACGGCGTCGTCTACTACCCCAACGTCGACGGCACCCTGCAGATGGTGTTGATCCCCTGGTCGCGCTCGGTCGGCTTCCGCATGCCGGTCTCGGTCTGGAGCGAGACGATCGAGCACTACTACCCGAACACGGCCTGGGTGGCGCTGCGCTCCCAGACCCTCGATCTGCTCGAGCGCCGGCGGGTCGATCGCGCCCACGCCACCTTCGATGCCACCGTGCGGGAGCTGCTGGATGAGCCAGACGCTGTCTGAGCCGCTCGACCAGCTGGTCGAGTCGCTGCTGTGGGAGGGCTACGCGCTGTACCCCTACACGCCGGGGGCGACCAAGAACGCCACCCCGACGCCGTTTGGCATCGTCTATCCGCCGCTCTATGCGATCGGAGCGTCAAGCACGTTCGACCACCTGGAGCTGCGCTGCCTGCTCGACTGCCCCGCGTCGGCGCGGCTGGAGGGCGAGGTGCGGTTCCTGGCCGCGATGGGCGCCGGCCACCGGGCGGCGGCGCGGCGGATCGCGCTGCCCGCCAGCTCACCGGCGGCCCTCGCCGAGGCGCCGGCCGAAACGCATCAGACGACGTCGGCCGGCGAGGGTGGTTCCCTCAGCGTCGCGCTGCGGCTGTCTGCGGCCGAGCTGGACGAGGGCAGCTACGAGGTGGTGCTGCGGGTCGAGAACCGCACGCCCTGCGAGCATGGCCTCGACCGGGCCGGGGCGCTTGCGCAGTCGCTGATCTCGACGCACCCGCTGCTGCGCGTGTCCGGCGGCCGCTTCATCTCGCCGCTGGAGCGACCCTGCGCGAGCGTGAACACCTATCCGGTGCTGGCCTCCGACGCCGACGATGTCGTGCTGGGCGCGGCCATCGTGCTGCCCGACCATCCCCAGATCGCGCCGGAGAGCCGCGGCGGCCTGTTCGACTCGACCGAGATCGAGGAGGCCCTGCTGCTGCACGTGCAGACGCTCTCCGATCAGGAGCGCGCCCAGATCGAGGCCGCCGATCCGGCCGTCCGCGAGATGGTGGAGCGGGCGGCGGCCGCGACCCCCGAGGACATCGTCCGGCTGCATGGACGCGTGACGATGCGCGACCGCGACCCGGTGACCGAATCGCCGCCGCAGCCGCCACCCGGTCTGGTCGATCCCAGCGCCGGCCAGAGCGAGGCCGTCGTCGACGGCGTCCGCTTCCGGCGGGGCGATCACGTGCGCCTGCGCCCATCCCCCGACGCCGATCTGCACGCCCGCCTGCTGGTCGGACGCTCGGCCACGATCGAGCGGATCTTCGTCGACTACGACGGGAAGATGCACCTGGGTGTCACGATCGACGGTGATCCCGGCCAGGAGCTGATGCGGGAGACCAACCGTCTGCTGTTCTTCTTCGCACCCGAGGTGGAGGTGATCGAGTCATGAGCCCGGAGCGCGAGGTGCGCATCCTGGTGGCCGGTGTCGGTAATTCGTGGCTGCGCGACGACGGATTCGGCGGCGAGGTGGCGCGGCGCCTGTCCGCCCGCGAGATGCCCTCCGGGGTGGCGGTGATGGATGCCGGCACGGGCGGTCTCGACCTGGCCTACGAGGTGATGCGCGGCTACGACGCGCTGGTGATCGTGGATGTCAGCCGGCAGGGCGGCGAGCCGGGCACGCTGTACGTGATGGAGCCGGACGAGCAGTCCGTTGATGGGAACATCGCGGACGGCGAGGCGATCAACCCGCACGGCATGGACCCCAAGACGGTGCTTCGCTTCGTCAAGTCGATCGGTGCATGGCCTGGCCGGGTCGTGGTGGTGGCATGCGAGCCGGCCGACGTGAGCGACCTCGGCTTCGGCCTCAGCGACCAGGTGCAGGCCGTCCTCGACCGAGCGGTGGAGCTGGTGGTGGAGACGGTCGATGAGCTGCGCGGCGCCGCCATGGCTGCGACGGAGGCCGGGTGATCCGGTGCACGAGCTGTCGTTGAGCGGCGCCGTCGTCAACACCGCGGTCAAGCACGCGGCCGGCCGCCGCGTGACGCTCGTCAGCCTGCGGGTGGGCCGGATGCGGCAGGTGGTGCCGGACACGCTCGAGTTCTACTTCGAGTTCGTGGCCCG
>DATIOK010000080.1:0-5741 GCA_035473255.1 Gaiellales bacterium | reverse complement strand
CCCTGGCTGACAAGAGCCGCCGCAGATGGCGGCGGTAGTTCCCAGTGAACGCGAACACACCGATACCGAGGCTCACGGAGCCCATGCACGGACAGCCGGAGCCACCGGCTGGCCAACCGGCCGGTGACATTCCCGTGCCGGGAACCCTGCCCACAGTCATCGGCGTGCGTGGGGCCCGGCACAACAACCTGCAAGACATCGACGTTGACGTGCCGTTGTGGCGGACGGTCGCGGTGGTCGGCGTGTCCGGGTCGGGCAAGACGTCGCTGGCCATGGGCACGCTGTACGCCGAAGGCATGCAACGGTTCCTGGAGGGGCTGAGCACTTACAGCCGCCGGCGGCTGACCCAGGCCCAGCGGCCAGACGTGGACCGGATCGATCACCTGCCGGCCGCGCTTGCGCTGCGGCAGCGCCCGCCGATACCCGGGCCGCGCAGCACGGTCGGCACCATGTCTGAGGTGCTCAACGTGCTACGCCTGATGACGTCACGGCTCGGCTCGCACCGGTGCCCGAACGGCCACCGGGTCGCGCCGTCGATCGCTAGCTACGGCGAGGAGATCGTCTGTCCGGTGTGCGGCGCCCGGTTCGAGCATCCCAGCGCGGAATCCTTCTCGTTCAACTCCTATGGCGCCTGCCCAGCCTGCCAAGGCCTGGGCGTGCGGTCGGAAGTCGACGCCGCCACGCTCGTTCCCGATCCGGGCAAGACGATCGAGCAAGGCGCGGTGCTGCCGTGGAATTCCGGCGGGCGGCGGCTGTCGATGTATGCCGCCGGCCAGCTCGGGGTGCGGCTCAACATTCCGTACCAGGAGCTGAACACCCGCGAGCGCGACGTCGTGCTGCACGGCGAACCGGTCCAGGTACCGGTGACGCTCTCCGGCCGGAACGGGCGCACAGTGCAGCTGTCGGTCAACTACGACAACGCCGTCGCCGCGGTGGAACGCTCGCTGCGCAGCGACAACGAGCGCACCCGGCGGCTGGTGCAGCGGTTCGTCGTCACCCGGGTGTGCTCAGTGTGCCACGGCACCCGGCTGCGGCCGGAGGCGCTGACCGCACAGCTGGGCGATCGCAACATCGCCGAGATCAGCGCGCTCAGCCTGGGCGAGCTGCGCGGGTTCACGGCCGGCCTGCCCGCCCGGCTGCCCGCCGAGCTGAGTCGGCTGACCACCGGCCTGCTCGCCGAGCTGAACGGCAGGCTCACCCCGCTGCTCGACGTTGGGCTCAGCTACCTGACCCTGGACCGAGCCGGTGCGTCGCTGTCCACTGGGGAGCGGCAGCGTATCGAGCTCACCTCGACGGTGCGGGCCAGCACCACCGGCATGCTCTACGTCTTGGACGAGCCGTCGGTCGGCCTGCACCCGGCCAACGTCCTGGGACTGCGCAAGACAATCACCGCGCTAACCAGAAACGGTAATTCCGTGGTCGTGGTGGAGCACGAGCGGGAGCTCATCAGTGCTGCTGACTGGATTATCGAGCTTGGTCCCGGGGCCGGTGCCAAGGGCGGCACGGTGATCGCCCAGGGTCCGCCCGGTCAGCTGGAGACCGATCCGAAGTCGATCATGGGCCCGTTCCTGGCCGGGGCGACGGCCGTGTCACCGCACGGTCCGGCGCACGCCAGCCCCGGCGGCCAGATCACCATCGAGATCGGCGACCTGTACAACCTGCACGACCTCACCGCCGCCTTCCCGGTGCGCCGGCTTACCGCGCTGGCCGGGCCGTCCGGGGCGGGCAAGACCGCCCTCATCCTGGACAGCCTCATCCCGGCCGCGCGGGCGCGGCTGAGTGGGACAGCGCTGCCTGGGCATGTCCGCCACCTCGACCTTGGCGGCATCCGTCAGATCGTCCAGATCGACGCCTCGCCGATCGGCCAGAACACGCGGTCCACACCCGCGACCTACTCCGGCGCGTTCGACCAGATCCGCCGGGTATTCGCCGAGTCCGCGTACGCCCGGCGGCGGCGCTGGAAGCCCGGGCACTTCTCGTTCAACACCCGCGAGGGCCAGTGCCCGACCTGCCGCGGGCTGGGCCACATCGATCTCGACGTCCAGTACCTGCCCGACATCGCCGTCGGCTGCCCAACCTGCCACGGCGCCCGCTTCAACGACGCCACCCTGGCCGCCCGGATCGACGGGCTGACCATAGCCGACATCCTCGGCCTGAGCGTGCACGACGCCCTAGACCAGTTCTCCGACCGGGCCCCGGTTGCCGCGGCGCTGCGGCCCGTCGACGAGGTCGGTCTTGGTTACCTGCGACTTGGCGAGCCCACGCCATCCCTGTCCGGCGGCGAGTCGCAGCGGCTGCGGATCGCCTCCCGGCTGCGCAGCAGCCAGCGCGGCGCGCTGTACGTCCTCGACGAGCCGTCCACCGGCCTACACCCGCTCGACGTGGCCACCCTGGTCGGCGTGTTCGACCGGCTGCTGGAGGCCGGGGCCACCATCATCGTCATCGACCACGACCTGGACCTGCTCGCCGCCGCCGACCACCTGATCGACATGGGCCCGGGTGGCGGCCCGGACGGCGGGCACATCCTCGCGGCCGGGACACCGGCAGACGTCGCGCGCGCACCGGACAGCGCCACCGGGCCATGGCTGGCCCGGCACCTAGGCCGGCCTGAAGGCCGCCAGTCCGATGTCCCGTCTCACAGCCACACACCTGACAGGTAGACGGCCAACGAGACCCTGCCGGGAGCCATTCGGGGCAGCCGGCGCTCGCCGCGGGATCCGATCTGCAACGATCCAGCCGCGGCTCGAGTTCGATGATCGGCCGCCACTCTCCGTGCTCAGAACCGAACGCATGTGCGCGCGCCTCACGGCCTGTTCCTTGGGACAGCTTCCGGCGGCATGGCAGGCCAGGGTTCTGGTTCCGTGCGCGGTGACCAGTATTCCTGCGTGAATCACGACTATTCGCGGTATCACGCCAGCTGTTGTCCACATCGCCACCTGACTCACCCGCGAACTCAACCGGAGGAGCAGGCCGGTCGTGCCCGGCATCGTCTCGGCCGCAGAGCCTCCTGTCAGCCGTTGCCGCCGGCAGTGCTGGCCACGACGGTGGCAACGGCAACGGCAGCGATCAGTTCGTCGATGACCTGCTTCACCTCGGGGCCGAACGGCGCCTTGTCAGTGGCCTCCTTGATCCGGGTTTTGGCGTGGCGGCGGCCGGAGCGATCGGGGGCGACTCGCTCGAGGAGCCGGCAGGGACCCGCCAGCGCCAGAAGTACCGCCGACCGGGGCGCGAGCGGACCGTCGCCGGCGGCGGCCGCTCGCACACCGCGCAGAACCGAGTCCTGGCCGGGTCGGTCGAGGACGGGGTGGCGGGTTGGAATTAGGCGACCGTGCTTGTCTTCGCCGAGTGTGCCCGCCGCCACCATCCGTTCGACCAAGCGGTGCCACAGGCCGCCGACCTGCCTGTCGAGCTTCTTGACGGCGGACTTCGCCTTCTCCGCCGTCATCTCGGAACGGATCGCGGCCAGGACCTCGGCCAGGAATGGATCGGTGGGAGGAGCGCCGGCCGGCACGATCCGCCCGTCCTTGATGCCGAGGTTCCCGGCGATGGCCGGTTCGGCGAGCAGAGCGCCCGCCAGGCCAGCGTTCAGGTACGTCCGAGCGCCGAGCGGCACGGTGCCCTTGACGGGATCGAGAGCGATAAGGATGAGCTCCTCCGCGATCAGCACGACCTCAGCGTATTTAGGACCCGCGGGCGAGGTCAGATACGCCTGTCCACGGTCGCGACCACGACAGCTGTGGACCCGGCCATGCTGTTCAGATGATCAGCAATAAGGCGTCGACCGCCTGAATGTCACCCCGGCCCAAAACATTTCGACCTGTGCTGTCGAAACCGCCGGAGCCCGTTCGTGGATGGTGCAGGAACCGGCAGAAGGCTGGGGCCGATACGAAGGATAGGAACGATGACCCACACGACGGCAACCGGCGGAGCGAGACCATTCCGATTCGGGGTCGTCGCCCCGCTCACAACTGACCTGCCGACGTGGCGAGACCGGGTGCGCCGTATCGCCGACAGTGGCTACTCGACGCTCCTGATGCCCGACGTCCCGCAATGGCAGCCGGCGCCTGGCCCGACGCTGGCCCTCGCGGCGACCCTGGCCGACCTGCGGGTGGGCACGTGGGTGTATGCCTCCCCGCTGCGCCCACCTTGGAGCACCGCATGGGAAGCGCACTCGCTGTCGGTGCTCACCGACGGTCGCTTCGAGATGGGCGTCGGCACCGGCAGGCCTGGGATTGAAGACGAACTCCGCGAACGGGGACTGCCCGTGGTCCCACCGGGCGAGCGGTGGACCCAGGTGCGTGAAACAGTCACGGCACTGCGAGATCTCGACGGCCCCGACCGTCACACGCCCGTGGTAATGGCCGTACGGGGCCCGAAGGCCCAGGCGCTCGCGGCCGAGGTCGCAGATACGGTCACCTTCACTCTGATGCCGGGTGAGCCTCGGGCCAAGGTCGCGCGGCTGGTACGCGACTTCCGCGCCATCCGCGACGTGGAGCTCGCGCTCCACGTCGCGGTGATCGGCGACGCGCGCGCTCCGTTCATGGCGCCCCCCGACACTGACCCTGCTGCGCTTCGCGCGGCGGACTCGCTCGCCATACTTCCGAGTGACCCGGCGGCGGCCGCCGAAGAGATCCAACGACGACGCGAGGAGATTGGCTTCTCCTACTTCGTCTTCGGCGCCGACTTCGCCGACGCGCTCGCCCCGGTCGTCGCTGACCTAGCCGGACGCTAGAGCCGCGGGCCCTCTCCCAGTCACGACGCCGGTCCAGTACAGAATTTGGGTCGCCCCCCAAGGGCGATCGATCCGACGACTGAACCGGAATTTGGGTCTGCTGCGTCGCTTGACGACGACATTGGCAGGCCACCCGAAGCGCTCAGGCCGCTGGCACGTCGCGGCCGAGGAACGCGACCAACCTGACGATCGCCGGGGCGGCGTCGGCGACGGGCCGGGCCGAGCCGAAACAGCCGCCGCCGGGACGCAGTGCTCGCCCATCCGCCCGGGCGAAGGCCAGCGACTCCTCAGCAGCATCCTCCGGCAGATCATCCGGTCGCCCGAGAGCCTGCGCCAGGTCCCAGCCGTGGGCCAGCAGGTCGTACATGCGGATCTTCAGCCGCTCCGCGCCGGTGGCGGCACCGAGCGGGCCCTGGTAGGAGCGATCGAGAACGCCAGGTTGCCCAAACGCGTCGAGCAGCGCAGCAGCCGATTCCCGATAGGCGCGGGCGAGCTGCTCGCTCGGCACCCCATCACCCCGCTGCGGCGGCGGTTGCTCAGCGAGCACCGCGGCGAACACCAGATTCTTGCCGACCAGATGCTCGACGAGCCGGTGCACGGTCCAGTCCAGGCACTGAGTCGGCGTGGACCACTGGTCGGGTTGTATCGCATCGATCAGCTCGCCGACCGCGGCGAACGAACGAGCGAGTCGGTCGAGCTGGATTTCGTTGTCTGCGGCCACGAGGCCACCTCTCACAGGTGGCGCCACCGGGCAAGCTGCCCTCAGGTCAGCAAACTCCAGGAGGCGCGAAAACGGTCATCGACACGGAACGTCGCACCTCCTTCCAATTCGAACGGTCGACGATGAGTCTGCCACCTCAGCCGTGCGGTCGGGCCGAGATTTATTGATCTCGATGCGGCATCGTCATCCGGGACACCGCGACTGGATCGGCGGGCGGGCGTGGTCCGGCCGCTATCCAGAGCCCGCCCGAGTTATCGTCCACGCGGTGAGCGACGTGTTCGGTGAGAC
>DATIOK010000079.1:0-2033 GCA_035473255.1 Gaiellales bacterium | reverse complement strand
AGAGCGGCCAGGAAATCGACGGTTGGCTCGATCACGGCCGGGTCGAACATGTCCGAGCTGCTCTCGTCGTAGCGCTCGGCCACTCCCGCACCGAAGTAGTTCTGGCGTGGCTGGCTGCCCATGCCCGGCACAGTACCCCGGCCCGGCCCGGCGCTGCTTGTCACCATCCGCACGATGGATAGGCCCGCCGGACGCGTTTTTGCTCCCGCCCGAAGGGCTGCGCAGGATACGACGACCGCGATGCTCACGCCAGGCCACCCAAGCTTCACCAGTTCCGCGTCGCTTGAGCGAAGGGAAGATTGTCGCGGATATCTCTTTGAGAGTCATCTGACGGTGCGGATTGCTGCGTCGCGACCCGCAACTACCATGCCGCCCCGAGATGACGCGTCGGCGATGGCTGATCCTGGGCGTTGTGGTTGTGCTGGCGCTGCTGGCGGGCCTGGCCGTGGCCTGGCATCTGGCCAAGCAGCCGGCCGCCGACATCCACAACGGCGCGAGCGCCTTCTTCTCGGATCCCCCCACCACCACGCAGACCGAGACCACCGCACCGGTCGCCACCGACAAGAAGCAGCCGTTCCAGGGCGAGCCGCCGTGGCCGATGTATGGCTACAACGTCGCCCGCACCCGCGACGCCTCCGCCTTCCGCCAGATCAAGCCGCCGTTCCACACCGTCTGGAAGCGCAAGACATTCGGCATCCTCGAGTACCCGCCCTCGTTCGCGGACGGCACCCTCTACCTGGCCACCGACAGCGGCTGGACGCAGGCGATCGACGCCCGTACCGGCGAGCCGGTGTGGACGCGGCGGCTGGGGGCCGGCCTCGCCAACGAGGCGGCGCTGTCGAAGACGATGATGTACGTCGGATCCCACGACGGGCACGTCTATGCGCTCAGCCGCAAGACCGGCAAGATCATCTGGAAGACGAAGGTGGGCAGCGAGGTCGAGTGCTCGCAGCTCTACTACCGCGGCCGCGTCTACAGCGGCAGCCACTCAGGCCAGGTGCGGGCGATGGACGCCAAGACCGGCCACATCCTGTGGACGTTCCAGGCGAACGGCGAGGTCAAGAGCGGCCTCTCCACCGCGGACGGGCGGCTGTACTTCGGCGACTACTCGAGCACCATGTACGCGCTGCGGATCTCGAGCGGCAAGCTGCTTTGGCGCACGCACACGGCCGGCCTCTCCAGCGGCTACCGCAGCGGCTCGTTCTACTCGACCCCGTCGGCCGCCTACGGGCGCGTCTACATCGGCAACACCGACGGCAAGCTCTACTCGTTCGTGGCATCGAACGGGCAGATCGCCTGGACGCATTCGTTCGGCAGCTGGGTCTACGGCAGCCCGGCCGTGCACAACGGGCTGGTGTTCGAGACCGGCTACGCCGGCGTCGTCGAGGCCCTGAGTGCGCGCACCGGCAACGTCCAGTGGCAGCGCACGCTGCCCTACCGCACCACCGCCTCGCCGACGGTGATCGGCGACTACGTCTACGTTGGCGGCCACGGCGGCGGCACCAAGGGCAACCTGTGGGCATACAACCCCGGCAACGGCAAGCAGATCTGGCACTTCCCGGACGGGCTGTACTCGACCGTGATCGCGGCCGGCGACAACCACCTGGTGGTGGCCGGGCGCACCACGCTGTACATGCTGAAGGCGCGGGGGTGAGTTGACGGCCGCGAGTTGGTAGCGTGCCGGTATGTCGTCAGCATGGCATAGGCTCCCGTTTGCGGATTGGAGCGAGACCCGCGAGACGCTGCACGCCCACTCCCAGGTGCTGGGGAAGCTGGCGGTGGTGCTCGCGCCGCCCGAGCCCCAGCTGCAGCACGGGGCGTTACGCCTCAGCGCGCGCGGGTTGGAGACGCTGCCCTTGCCGGCGCCTGACGGTTCCGGGGCGCTGGTCGTTGCGCTCGACCTGCACAGCCACGAGGCGGTGGTCGAGCACAGCGACGGACGCGACTGCCGCCTGGCGCTGACGCCCGACCGGCCGGTCGGCGAGGTCACGCGCGCGCTGGTCGAAGCGGTCAGCCGCCTGGGCGGCGAGGTC
>DATIOK010000078.1:0-1944 GCA_035473255.1 Gaiellales bacterium | reverse complement strand
GGCGAGATCCGCGCCTTCGCTGGCCAGGGCCGCTGCCTGCTCGTGCCGCCCTCCTGCAGCTAGCAGACCCGCTAGTTCGGTGAACGCTTCGACTCGCCTCGCAGGGTCGCTGACCGATCGCACCAAAGCTGCAGCTTCGATGGCCAGGGCTGCTGCCTGGTCGTGATGCCCCACCTCCGCCAGCACTCCAGCCAGGCCCCTCAGTACCCACTCAACGGAGGGGTGCGTGATCGATCGAGTTCTAGCTACGACCTCGCTCGCGAGGAGGATGTCCCAAGATCCGTGGAACTTGGGCGGCGGCCCGGTGATCATCAGGCGGCTGCGACGCTGTCATTATGAGCGGCGGCATCGACAGGTTGGGTGACCTTCTCCAGCGTGTCGCGCAACGATCGCAGGTGCATGTGGCCGTTCACGCGGCGGAACTGCTTGCCTGCCTCGACCATCCCGGCGGCGCACCAGCGCAGCGCCATCTGCCCGTCGCGCCAGCGCTTGACGTTTCCCGCGTGGGTGCGGCAGATCGAGATCATGCTTTCCACTGCGTTGGTCGAGCGCAACGTGCGGGCGAGCGTGGGCGGGATGCCCAGGCGCAGCACGGTGAGGGTCTCGGCCATGCCTTCGCGCAGGCTCGCCGCCGCACCGGGATGGGTACGGTCGAGCTCGGCGGCCAGCGCGCACAGTTCGGCCTCGGCGGCCAGCGCGGAGTCGGCGTGATACGCCCGTCGCATCCTGGAGGTGACCGTGGTTCGCAGCTTCTCCGGGAGGTGATCTTCGACGTTTCGGATCTTGTGGAGTTGGCAGCGACCGATCACCGGCCGGTCGAACACGTCGAGCACCGCGCGGTGCAGCGCCTTGGATCCGTCGAGCACGGCCAGGATCGGGCGGGTGACGTCCAGGCCGCGCTCGCGCAGCCCCACGATCAGCTCGGTGACCAGGGTGGCGTTCTCGGTCGAGCCCTCCACCAGCGATAACGGGTGCTTGACCCCGTCGATGTCGATGCCGAGGGCCACGATGCAGGTGTGCTCACCGAAGTGCACCCCGTCGACCATGAACGCCACCAGATCCAGCTGCGACAGGTCCGCGCCCAGCAGCTGCGCGAGCGCGGTCTCGGTCTGGGCGACGAACCGGCGTGACACCGCCGAGCGCGAGGTGGCGGTCGCGGCCTTCTCGGTGTGCGCTCCGACCGGCTCGAGCGCGACCGGGTAGCGCCGCGTCGAGAGCCCGGCCAGCATCCGGTCCAGGGCCATCCGCCCGAGGATCTCGGTGTCGGAGAACAGCTCATAAGAGGCCACGGGCAGCTCCCCGGAGCCGTCGACCGCGCGCATCCGCGGCCGCTCGACCGAAACCCGACGACCGCCCAGACTCACCGACCCGGCGCCGTGGCCGTGGCGCACCGCCGTGCGCTCGGGATCGTGGCGACCCTTGGGCCCGCACACCGCGGTCACGTCCGCTTCCATGATCGCGGCCATCACCTGCAGGCCGGTCCCGACCGCGAGGGCCAGCAGGCCCTCGCGCATCTCACCGGCCAACTCGGCCAGCGCCACGCTCACCGTGTCAGGCACGGCGGGCTGGCTCGTGTCGATCTCCTCGTTCTGATAGTTCTTGCGCACGGCGGTCCCCTCCCTCGTGGTGTTCTTGGCGGATCACCCGAGTACCTACCGCACGGCAGGGCTCAGGTGGGGGACCGCCACCTCAAGTTCCACGAGACCCGGGACAACCTCAGCCGACATGTGCCGACGCACTCTCGTAAGTCCGACGCGCTCGCCGCTCACCGGCTTGAGCGAGCTGCAATGCCGAGGGCGTGGGTGCTCGCGTCGCCGTGATCGTCGGCGGTAGGCGAAGGCTTTACCTGGGCGCGATCACCCCGCCTCTATCTCCCCGGCACGCTCGACAAGTTAACATCGGCAACATCGGTAACACTCTACGTGTCCGTCGTGACTCTTGATC
>DATIOK010000077.1:0-10355 GCA_035473255.1 Gaiellales bacterium | reverse complement strand
CTGGACGGCGCGCTTGCAGCAGAGGAACACGCCGCGCAGGCCCACGTCCATGATCGCGTCCCAGTCTTCGGGCTCGGTCTCGAGCAGCCCCCTCGAGTGACGGCCGGCGACGATCGCGTTGTTCACCATCACGTCCAGCCGGCCGCGCCGCTCGACGGCGGTCGTGACCAGCCGGTCGATGTCGTCCCACCGCGAGGCGTCGGCCTTGATGAAGATGCCGCTGCCGCGGGCCTGCTGGATCAGGTCGACGGTCGGCTCGCCGCCCTCGCGGGGGTCCTGCCGCACGTCGCCGACCACCACGTCGGCCCCCTCGGCGGCGAAGGTCAGGGCCATCGCCCGGCCCAGGCCGGAGGCCGCGCCGGTGATGACGATCGACTTGTCCTGCAGACGCCCCGCGCTCATCTTGCATCCCCTTTCCGTGGACGCCTGCGAGCATAGCGACGGCCGTGCGCAGGCCCGGGCCGGTCCGTGCCAGAATGCCAAACACCGAACGAACGCCGACCAAAGGGGACCGGATGGACGATGATCGCGCACGAGAGCTGCTGGCGGAGGAGCGGCGACGGATCGAGCAGGCGCTGGCGACGAGCACCGTTGTCACCACCGACGACGAGTCCACCGCGGACGACGCCGACAACGCCACCGACACGTACCAGAACGAGTTCGACGAGGGCCGGAGCGACGACCTCAACGAGCAGCTGGCCGCGGTCGAGCGGGCCGAGCAGCGGCTGGCAGAGGGCCGGTATGGGCTCTCGATCGAGAGCGGCGATCGGATCCCGGACGAGCGGCTGGAGGCGATCCCGACGGCCGAGCGCACGGTCGCCGAGGAAGAGCGCTTCGATCGCGGCGCCTAGACCTAGTCGCCGGCCTGCTCGGCGGTCTGCTGCGCCAGTCGCTCGGAGGCCATCGTCCGCGCAGCGCCGTGGACGTCAGCCATGCCGGTGATCGCCGTCAGGAACTCCTCCCGGCCGAGCGTGTAGAGGCTGACGTCGCTTGACGCTGTCACAGTGGCGGTGCGCGGGGTGTCGTTCAGCAGCGCGATCTCGCCGAAGCCCTCGCCGCGGCGGAGCGTGGTCGCGAATCCGGCCGCCGTGGTGACGGCCACCTCGCCGTCGGCCACCAGGTAGAAGAGGTCGCCGGGCTCGCCCTCCCGGATCAGCACCTCGCCGGCCGCGGCGTGCCGCGGCTCCAGCATGCGCGCGACGCCCTCCATCTGCGGTGGCGGCAGCGGCCGGAACAGCGCCATCGCGCGCAGCAGCCCGATCTGGACGATCGGCACGGTCGCCCTGGCGTCTGCGCGCAGGATCGCCGGCAGCAGCACGAGCGTCACCAGCGGCATGATCGCCCCAACGCCCACGATCGCCGCCTTGGTGCCGCCCAGGCCGATCAGGATCGGCACCACCAACGACCCCAGCGACAGGCCGAGCATGTCGACGCTCTCGATCACGCCGAAGATGCGGCCCAGGACGGCGGGCGTCCCGGTGCGCTGGAGCAGCGTGCGGCCGGACACGTCGAACAGGCTGCGCCCGACGTTCGCGAGCAGCAGCAGCGGGATCGTGATCGCCACCCGCGGCCAGACCGCGATCAGGGCGACCGATGCGCCCATGAGCAGGGCGGCGGCGACCAGCGGGGGCGCCAGCCGCCGCCGGCCCACCAGCCCCACCGTGACGAACACGGCCACCAGGCCGCCGGCGCCGAAGGTGGCGTTCAGGATGCCCACGCCAGACTGCCCGATGTCGAGCTCGTTGATCGCGAGCACAACGAACAGCACGTCCATCGCGCCGAGGTACAGCGACTGGGAGGTGAGCACGCCCATCAACACCGCCGTACCACGCTCGCCCCTGAGTGCGCGGAACCCGTCGACCGTGTCGGCGATCGGCGAGCCCACGTCGCCCGGTTCGGCCGGCGGCAGCGATCTCGTAAGCGGCAGCGACACCCATGTGGCGACCAGCATCGCGACGGCGAATGCCGCCACCACCCAGCCCGGCCCGCCGATCGCGATCACTCCGGCGGCAACGACCGGGCCGACCATGATGCCGGCGCTCTCGATCCAGCCCAGCGCCGCGTTTCCGGCGGTGAGCTCGTCGGGGGTGTGCACGGCGGCCGGCAGCACGACGTTCATGGTTGGCCGTGTGGCGTTGAACGCGGGTGCTGCCAGGATGGCAAACACGTAGACGACGGCGGGCGGAGCGTGGGCGAGCAGCGCGATCGCCAGCAGCCCCATGCCCACGGCCTGCGCCGCGTAGCCGGCCACCAGCACCCACCCGGCCTGGTAGCGGTCCGCGAACGTGGCCAGCAACGGAGCGATCACGACACACGGCAGCAGCTGTGCCGCCGCCAGGATGCCGCTGGCCTTGGCTCCGCCCTGGTTGTAGGCGTAGACCAGCACGGCGATCCACTCGCCGTACTCGGCTGCGTTGAACAGCGCGAATCCGATACCGCATCGCCGCAGCGTCGAGTTTCGCGTCAGCTTCGCGAGAGGCGCCAGACGGCTCAGCACGGATCGATCCTACGCCGTTCACCGCTGGAGCACCACGGCGCTTACGAGTGCAGATTCAGCGGATGGTGGCAGGCGGCTAGGTGCTGCTCGGCGTGCTTCACCAGCGGCGGCTCGGTGGTGGTGCAGATGTCGGTCGCATAGCGGCAGCGCGGGTGGAAGCGACAGCCGCTGGGCGGCGTGATCGGGCTGGGCACGTCGCCCTGTAGGACGATCCGCTCGCGCTCCACGTCCGGGTCGGGCACCGGCACCGCCGACAGCAGCGCCTCGCTGTAGGGATGGATCGGCCGGTCGTAGAGCTCCTCGGCCGGTGACAGCTCCACGATCTTGCCCAGGTACATGACGGCGATGCGGTCGGATACGTGCCGCACCACCGACAGGTCGTGTGCGATGAACAGGTAGGTCAGGCCCAGCTCGTCCTGCAGGTCGCTGAGCAGGTTCACCACCTGTGCCTGGATCGAGACATCGAGCGCCGAGACCGGTTCGTCGGCGATGATCAAACGCGGGCTCAGTGCCAGCGCACGGGCCACCCCGATCCGCTGGCGCTGGCCGCCGGAGAACTCGTGCGGATAGCGGTTGTAGTGCTCCGGGCTGAGACCGACCAGCTCCAGCAGCTCCTGCACCCGCTTGTTGACGTCGGCGCGGGCGCCCGCGCCGTGGATTCGCAGCGGATCGCCGATGATCGTACCCACCCGCTTGCGCGGGTTGAGCGACGCGTAGGGATCCTGGAACACCATCTGGATCTCCCGCCGCAGCGGCCGCATCTGCTTGCGGTCGAGGCTGGATATGTCCTGCCCGTCGAACTCGATCGTGCCGTCGGTGAGGTCGTGTAGGCGGATCAGACAACGGCCGAACGTGGACTTGCCGCAGCCCGACTCGCCCACCAGCCCGACCGTCTCGCCCGGCATCAGGTCGAGGTCGACGTCGTCCACCGCGTGCACGCGTGCCACCTCGCGCTGGAACACGACGCCGCGCTTGATCGGGAAGTACTTTCGCACCCCCCGTGCGCGCATCAGCGGCACGGCGTGGTCGCTCACGACGCCTCCGGTGTGGCGGCCCGCCGGGCCTGCTTCTGATCGGCCGAGAGCAGGCACGCATCCAGGTGGGCGGATCCCGACCGCGCCTCAAGCGCAGGGCGCTCGGCGCGGCAGCGATCGAACGCATATGGGCAACGGGCCCGGAAGCTGCAGCCCGCCGGCAGCGAGATCAACGAAGGCGGCTGTCCCGAGATGGCGGCCAGTCGCCTCTGGCGGGGTCGATCGAGGCGCGAGATCGAACCCAGCAGGCCCCACGTGTACGGATGCTGCGGGCCGCGGAACAGCTCGCCCACCTCGGCGTACTCCACGATCCGGCCCGCGTACATCACGGCCACCCTGTCTGCCACCTCGGCAACGACGCCCAGGTCGTGCGTGATCAGCACCACGGCCGAGTCGAACTCGCGCTGGAGGTTCCCGATCAGCTCGAGGATCTGGGCCTGGATGGTGACGTCGAGCGCGGTGGTCGGCTCGTCCGCGATCAGCACGTCGGGGTTGCACGAGAGCCCCATCGCGATCATCACGCGCTGGCGCATGCCGCCCGAGAACTGGTGCGGGTAGTCGTCGATCCGGGCCTCGGGGTTGGGGATGCCGACGGCACCGAGCAGCTCGAGGGTGCGCCTGCGCGCCTGTTTCGCGGACAGGCCCTCGTGCGCGCGCAGCTGCTCATCGATCTGCCAGCCGATCCTGTAGACCGGATTCAGGGAGGTCATGGGATCCTGGAAGATCATCGAGATCTGCTTCCCGCGCACCTGCAGCATGTCGCCCTGTGACAGCTGCATCAGGTCGCGCCCCTTGAACAGCACCTCGCCCGAGAACACGGCGTTCTGGTCGAGGATCAACCGCATCAGCGTCATCGCGGTCACGCTCTTCCCGGAGCCGGACTCGCCCACGATGCCCAGCACCTCGCCGCGGTTGACGGTGAACGAGACCCCGTCCACCGCGTGCACGGTGCCGTCCTGGGTGCGGAACGAGACGTTCAGGTCGCGCACCTCGAGCAGCGGCGCTTCGCTCATGCCGGACGCACCCGCGGGTCGAGCCACGCGTATCCGACGTCGACAACGGCGTTCGCGAGCACGATGAAGATCGCGCCGTAGATGACGGTGGCCATGATCACCGGCAGGTCGAGGCTGATCAGCGACTGGTAGGTGAGCAGGCCCACCCCGGGCAGGCCGAACACCACCTCGACCAGCAGGGCACCGCCGCCCACCAGCACGCCGAAGTCGAGCCCGAACAGGCTGACGAAGCTGATCATCGACGTGCGCAGCGTGTGGCGCAGCAGCACCCGCCGCTCGCTCAGCCCCTTGGCGCGGGCGGTGCGAACGTAGTCCTCGTTCTCCGTCTCCAGCAGGTCGGCACGCAGCACCCGCGCGTAGAGGCCGATGTAGAGCACCGACAGCACCAGCCACGGGATCACCAGGTGCTTGAACCACATGACCGGGTCCTGCGTGAGGGGCGTGTAGCCAAGCGGCGGCACCCACGAGAACAGGAACGTGTCGTGGTAGCGGTCCTGGGTGATCAGGTTGGCCATCTCGCCCAACCAGAACACCGGCATCGAGATCCCGATCAGCGCCAGCACCATCAACATCGGATCGAAGATGGTTCCGCGCAGCACCGCCGCCGCCACGCCCATGATGATCGACACCACCACCCAGATCACCGCCGCGCCCAGCACCAGCGACAGCGTCACCGGGGTGGCGGCCACGATCTCGGGCACCACCTTCTGGCCCTGGTTGCTGTACGAGGTGAGGTCGCGGCTGATGAACAGCTTCTTCATCAGGATCACGTACTGCACCGGCAGCGGACGGTCGAGCCCGTACTGGTGCTTGATGGCCTTGATCGTCTCGGGGCTGGGGTTGCGGCCCGCGAGCTTGCGGGCCGGGTCGACGCCCGGCGTGTGGAAGAAGATCAGGAACACCAGCACCGTGATCGTGAACACGACGAAGACAGTGGCGATCATGCGGCGGATGACGAAGGTCAGCATCCGTCAGTCCTTGACCCGCAGCTTGGCGCGGGGGTCGAGCGCATCGCGGACGCCGTCGCCGTACACGTTCAGCGACAGCACCGTCAGCACGATCATGATGCCGGGCGCGATCGCCACCCACGGACGGGTGTAGAGCAGCTGCTGGCCGTCGTTGATGATCGTGCCCCAGCTGGCGTTGGGTGGCTGCACGCCGATCGAGAGGTACGACAGCGCCGACTCGGTGAGGATGGTGGTGGCGATCATCAGCGGCAGCAGCACGATCAGCACCGTGATCACGTTGGGAAGGATCTCGTTGAAGATCAGCCGCCGGTTGGACGCGCCCTGGGCGATGGCGGCCTCGATGAACTCCTTCTCGCGCACCGACAGCACCGCGCCGCGCACCGGCCGTGCAACGTAGGGCACGTAGATGACGGCGATGATCAGGGTTGGCAGCCAGAGGCTGGAGGCGCTGATCGAAAACGGCCCGATCGTGAGGCCCTGGGTGAGCAGAACGGTCGCGATCGAGATCGCCAGCAGGTACACCGGAAACGCCCAGACCACGTCCAGGCCGCGCGAGATGATGCTATCGGTGACCCCGCCGTAGAAGCCGGCCACCATGCCCACGATCACCGCGAGCAGGCTGCAGATCACCGCCGACCCGATCCCGATCGTGAGTGAGGTGCGGCCGCCGTAGAGCACGCGCGCGGCCACGTCGCGGCCCTGGCTGTCGGCGCCCAGGAAGTAGTTGCGCTGCCAGGTGGGGCCGATCGGCGTCTCACCCAGCTTCAGCACACCGCCGCCCTGCTGCAGCACGTCCACCTTCTTGCCGTTGATCACCGTGGTGGCGGTCAGCTGGCTGGCGAAGGGGTCGGTGTGGGCGACGTGATCCGCGTAGAACGGGCCCATGAACGACACCACCACGATCCCCAGGAACACCGCCAGCGCCGCCATCGCCATCCGGTTTCGCACCAGCTTGTGACCGGCCAGCGCCCACGGGCTGCGTCCGGCGACCCAGCCCTCGGGCGGCGCGTCCGCGAGCGGGTCGATCGGGTGCTCGAGCCCTCCGACGGTCGACATCGGAGGAGGGCTACTTCACCCAGGCTTGGTCGATCAGGATGCCACCCACCAGCACGTTGGGATCGAAGATGTAGTTACCCACGCGCGACGACACGAAGTCGATGTGCTTGGGAAGGAACAGCGACACCCATGGCGCCTGGTCGGTTGTGGCCTTGTCGACCTGGCTCCACATCTGATTGGCCGCGGCCTGGTCGGTGACGCTGGTCTGGATCGCTTTCTCCGTCATCTTCTGGATGGTCGGGTCGCAGAACTCCGACAGGTTGGCGCTGGCGCTGCTGTTGGGGTGGAAGCCGTTGCAGCCCACGACGACGTCGAACCAGTCGGCCCCGGATGGGTAGTCCGGATACCAGTAGCTGAAGCTGATCTGGGCCTTGTTGCTCGAGTCCTGCACATACGGGTACTCCACCGCGGCGCTCAGCACCTTGATCGACGAGTCGTAGCCGAGCTGCTTGAGCAGCGACACGAAGTACAGGCAGACAGCCTTGCTTGCCTCGTCCGGCGTGCAGATCACGGCCACCTTCTGGCCCTTGGTGCCTGACTGGGCGATCAGCTGCTGAGCCTTTGCCATGTCGGGGCCGTGCCACTTGCCGTCGCCGGGGTTCGTGGTGTAGGGGCAGTAGGCCACGTAGCCGGGGAAGTCCGGCGGCAGGATCTGGCAGGTCGGCGTGGCCACCTGCGGCCCACCCCATGCCTTGATGATCGCCGCCCGGTCGGTCGCGAAGTTGACGGCCTGGCGCACCTTGACGTTGTCGAACGGCGCCACCCGGGTGTTCAGCGCCATGTGGTAAACCTGCGGCACCGGGTTCAGATGCACCTGATTTGTGTACTGGGTGGCGATCTCGTTCAGCCGGTCGGAGGGCGGCTGGTCGTACATCCAGTCGGCCTGGCCGTGCTCGACCATCGTCACCTCGGCCTCGCTGGTCAGCGACAGCCGGATGTCGATCTTGTCCGGGTAGCCCTGCGGCTGGGCGTCCTTCGACCACTCGTGGAACTTGGGGTTACGGACCAGCAGGATCTCCTGGTTGGGGGTGTAGTGATCGATCATGTAGGGCCCGGTTGCGGGCAGCGGGTTGGAGGGGCCGACCTCCTTGTCGGGCGTGTTCGAGGGCACCGCGTAGCCGAACGGCAGCGCCAGCTTCTGCAGGAAGTCGGGATCGGGTGCGGTCAGGTGGAAGGTGACGGTGCCGGCCGAATCGTCGGCCACGATCCCCTTGGACAGGTCGCAGGTCTTGGGCGTCTTGGCGCAGGCGTCGCCGCCGACGATGCCCTGGTAGAACGAGCCGACCGGTCCGGGAACCGTGAACTCCCGCTCGATCGCGCGCACGAAATCGCTGGCCTTGACGGGTGTGCCATCCGAGTACATGATGCCGGGCCGCAGGTGAAAGACGTAGGTCTTGCCACCGTCGGTCGCCTGCGGGATCTGCTGCGCCAGGTCGGGCACAAGCGTGTTGCCGTCGGAGCCGCCCACCTTCTTCCAGGTCACCAGCCCGTCATAGATCATGTTCAGCAGCGTCCAGTTCTGGTCGTAGTCGACCGCCGGATCGATCGAGCTGCCGATGCCGTTCCAGGCAAGCACCATCGTGCCGCCCATGTGGCCGGTCGTCGACCCGCCTGATCCGCTCGAACCACCGGACGACGACGAGGAGCTCCCGCCGCAGCCGGCCAGCACACCCACCAGCAGCACCAGACAGGCACTGGCCATGAGTCCGCGACGTCGGGCGTGCTGCATTGGTGCCTCCCAGGTGAAGAAGTGGCCGGCGAGCGGCGTGCGCCGCACGATGATAGGGATTGGTCGCTGCCGAGTCCAGGTTTGTTGCCGGGCGCGCGCAGATCTGTAGGATCGGCCACCCGTGCCACCGACCTCCGACCAGATCGCCACTGCGTTGACGCTGCCCTTCGACCGCGCCCAGATGCGCCGGATCGTGAGCGAGCTGGCCGCGCTGGGCTCCGCGCCCAGCGGCTTCCGGGTGACCGGGACGCCGGAGGATCGAGCCGCCGCCCGGTTGGCGGCGGCCGAGATGCGGGCGATCGGCCTGCAGGACGTGAGCGTGGAGGCGGTGCCCGTGTACGGCTGGCGGATGCGCGGCGCGTCGCTCGACGTCGGCGGCCGCAGCTTCGAGTGCGCGTCGATGGGCGGCGTGCCGGGGACGCCGCCGGGCGGCATCACGGCGCCGCTGGTGTGGGCCGGCGACGCGTCGAGGCGCCGGCTCGACCGCACCGACGTGGGCGGCAGGATCGCGGTGGTGGAGTGGCGCAGCGGCTCGATCTGGCCGTCCGACGTGGGCCTGGAGCTGGCCGCCCGCGGCGCGATCGGCGTGGTCCTGTACTGCCCGCAGGGCGGGCCGTACTACCAGAGCCCGCGTGCGCTGGGCGCGTTCAACTCACGATGGTATGCGGGCGCGCCGCCGATGGTGACGATCCGCAAGGAGGATGCCGCACGCGTCCGCAAGCTGATGGACGGCGGTCACGTCGAGGCGAAGCTGACGCTGCGCGTGGACGCGGGCCTATCGCAGGGCGCGAACGCGGTCGGGTACCTGCCGGGACGGCGACGGGGCGCGCCGATCGTGGTCGGCGCCCACCATGACGGCTGGTTCCGGGCCGCATTCGATAACGCCAGCGGCGTCGCGGTGACGCTGGGAATGGCCCGCGCGATGGTGGAGGCGGGCGTGCGGCCCGAGCGCACGATCTGCTTCACGTCGCGTACGGCCGAGGAGTTCGGCCAGGCCGACAGCGAGTACGACTGGTGCACGGGCGCGCACGGGCAGATCGCACACTCGCACCCGGAGTGGGGAGCGCGCAGCCCGTTCCATCTGTGCGTCGAGGCGTCCGGCCACACCGGGCTGCCGCTGCTGGTGGAGGCGCCACCGGAGCTGACCGGCTGGGCGCGCAGCTGCCTGCGGGCGGCCGACCGGCAGGGCCTGCTGACCAGCGGCTGGAAGATGTACCCGCCCGGCTGCGGCACCGAGCTGTGGCCGCTGCTGGTGGCGGGCGTGCCCGGCGTCAGCGTGCTGACATGGGGCAAGAGCTTCTCGCGCAGCGCCTACCACTCGCCGCTGGACACGATCAAGCTGGTCGACTTCGGCCACCTGGAGCGGCTGGGCAGGGCGTACTCGCTGATGGTCCTGGACGCCGACCGTCGCGGCGACGATTTGTGCGACCACCGGGCGCGGGCTCGTCATCTGGAACAGGCGGTGGCGCGGTCGCCGGTGCCGCTGCCGGGGTTGCGCGCGGCGGCCCGCCGTCACGCGGCGGCCAGGGGCCGGCGCGCGTTCACGCCGGTCGGGCGCGGGCTGCTGGCGCTTGATGCCGCCGCGGCGTCGGCCTATCCGTTCCAGCAGGCGGCGCGCGACCTGACGGCGCTGAAGGCGGCGCAGGCGGCGCTGGCCAGGGGCGACAACCGGGCGGCGGCCAGGCATGCGGCGCGGGTCGGCGACAACGCCCTGTCCGGGGCGCTGTCCCACGACACGATGCGCCGCCGGCTGGCGCGGGTCGAGCGCGACCGCGCGGGCGACGGGTGGGGCGGGCGCAGCCACCTGACCGCGAGCCCGAACCTGTGGCTGGAGCTGGCGTCGCTGCGCGGCGAGCCGGGCGCCCCGCCGGCCGACTGGGTGAAGCGGTCGCTGCGCGGCCACGCGGAGGACGTGAAGGCGACGCTCGAACGCGCGGCCGCGCGGATGGAGGCGGCGCTGGCGCGGGCGGGTGGCTGAGCTCAAGGGTTCGACTTTTGCCCTGACGCTGCACAAGTACTACGAGCCAGGCCTTCCCCGATCAACGTTCAGGGCTAAGC
>DATIOK010000076.1:0-1704 GCA_035473255.1 Gaiellales bacterium | reverse complement strand
ATGCTCGAGGACGCCCTGTTGACTGAACTACTGGGCCGGTCTTTCGTGTCGCGGCGTGGCGCGGTGAGGCACGCGGTTACGGTCCGGCCTCGTGACTGGAGCATCGGATGCACCGCGGGATCTGTCGTGTTTGGTCGTGCGCCGATGCGGGTCGCTCGTGGCGTCAGGGGAGTTGTCCGAGCCGTACCAGCTCGTTGACACCGACGGCGGCGTCGTCGGATCGGTTGCCTCGTTCTTGCGTGATCTGCAGGCGTGCGGCCGCTCGTCGAGCACGCTGCGCTCGTATGGCTTGGATTTGCTGCGCTGGTTCCGGTTCGTGTGGTCTGTCGATGTCGGGTGGGAGCGGGCGACTGCGGTAGAGGCCCGCGATTTCTGCTGCTGGCTCCGGCTGGCCGACAAGCCAGCCGGTTCTCATTGGCGGCACCGTGATCAGAATCCGCCGCCACCGGTTTCCCTCGCGTCGCGACGGCGACTGGCGGCGCCGAACCCGGTGACCGGCAAGCCCACCTCTGGTGCCAAGTACTCGGCGAGGACGGTGGCGCATTGCGAGACGGTGTTGCGCGGCTTCTACGAGTTCCATCTTGAGGCGGGCAGCGGACCGATGGTCAACCCGTTCCCGGTGGCGCGGCACCGCCGAGGCGGGCGGGCGAACGCGCACCACAACCCGATGGAGGCGTTCACTGCCGCACGCAGCGGCCGGTTCCGGCCGAAGGTGACGGCGCGGGTGCCGCGCCAAATCCCGGACGAGAGGTTCGACGCCCTGTTCGCCCAGTTGGGCTCGCATCGAGACCGGGCGTTGGTGGCGTTCTGGATATCGACCGGCGCCCGCGCCTCGGAGCTGTTGGGTGCCACGCTCGCCGACGTCGACCCCGGACAGCAGCTGATCACCGTGATCCGGAAAGGGACGCGGGCGCTGCAGCCGTTGCCGGCCGCACCGGACGCGTTCGTGTGGCTACGGCTGTATCAAGCGCAGCTGGCCGATCTCGCGCCGGCCGGGCGGGATCAGCCGTTGTGGTGGACGCTGCGGCAGCCGCTGCGGGCGTTGAATTATCACGCGGCGCGGGCGATGTTCACCCGCGCCAACGCCGCGTTGGGATCGAACTGGTCCCTACATGATCTTCGGCACTCGGCCGCCTATCGGATGGCCCGCGACCCGAAGATGAGTTTGACCGACGTGCAGTGGGTCCTTGGGCACGCCCACCTGTCGACCACGCAGCTGTATGTGATGGCGCCGGTCGAGGACATGATCGCCGCGGTGCTGGCCCACCACGAACGACGCGCGAAGGGCCCGGCCCGGCCGGAGGGCGAGGCGCGCGACCGGCTGAGCTACCGCCGCGAATCGCTCGAGGTCCTGTTCGGGCGGACAAGCCAGTGAGCGACATCGAGCAGGTGAGCGATGTCGAGCAGGTGAGTGACGCTGCGCTGTATCAGGGCGCACGGCCAGCCGCTCGGGCTGAGTCCCCGTCGTGTTCGCTGGCGCTGCTACGCCGGTTCCCGCCCCGTCTGCTGAGGACGAGCTGGCCGGCGACCGAACAGCCCGCGGCCCTGGTCGTGTCCCGGCTCCTCACCGCCCAGTTCGTTGCAGCATCGGCCGGAATGCAGGCCGACCGGCGCCGCGGCCTGACTCGGCTGCTGAGCTGGCTGCAGCAGCAACCGGGCGAGACGTGGCAGGACCGATGGCTCGCCTCCGGCGCCGACGCGCAG
>DATIOK010000075.1:0-8496 GCA_035473255.1 Gaiellales bacterium | reverse complement strand
GCGATGGTACTTGGTCTCATCGCGCACCTCCGTCCAGCGCGGGTGGTAGCGGTACTGCTTGCGGCCGCGAGCGTCCCGGCCTGTCGCCTGCAGGTGCCCGTTCGCCGACCGGCAGATCCACACGTCGGTCCACGCCGGCGGGATCGCCAACGCCTCGATTCGCTCCACCTGCTCGCTCGAAAGCGAGCCGCCGTCCGCGTCGACGTACTGAAACCCTTTCCCGCGTCTGCGACGGGCGAATCCAGGCTCGCGATCGGACACGTACCTGAGACCGGCCGCACGCGCCGACGACTGCGGCGCGTCCTCGATCGGCTCAGTAACCGTCCCAGCCATGGGACGACGATACCCACCGGTGCCGTTCCCGACACGGGGCTCGAGGCATGCTTGACACGTTCAGGCGCCCAGACGAGGGTCCACCCCAGTTGCTAGTAGGAAACGTTCCTTCCAGTAGCGTGATTGGGGGACGTGATACATCCGAATCAACCAGACAGGCCAATGGCGATCAGCGCCTCGACGACGTCGTCGACAGGTCTGGTCGCGTCGATCTCATGGGTGCAGCTGGCCCGCAGCCGGGGCTCCGTCGACTCGAGGTCGGCGAGGATCTGCGCCCGTTCGCCCGGAGGCTTTCCAAAGTCGTTCGTCGTGCGGGTCGCGATCCGGCTCAGGATCACGTTGGCGGGAGCGCTCAGCAGCACCACGGCGTCGAAGCGGTCGTAGAACCGTCCCTGGTTGGGGACGCAGCCCGAGACGTAGAGCGTCCGCTCGCCGCCGGCGGTCAGGAGCTCGGCAATCCGATCCTCCCGCCACACCCAATCGCCGTCGTGCAGCCGCTTCCAACCAGGCTCATCCGTCTCGACGACCCGGAAGCCGCGCAGCGCAAGCTCAGCCAGCGCCGTCGACTTGCCCGTCCCCGACATGCCTGTCACCAGGATCCTGCGCACACCTGAGACCGTAGCGGGCTGACCGGCGCAGTAGGATCGGCGTCGTGACGGCCCAGCCCGACATCGTGACGAGCGGGGCCGGCTGACATGAGCCTGGCCGGCGTGGTTGCGCTGGCCGCGCTCGCGGCCTGGATGTGGGTGGTCGGAAGCGGGCTCGCCAGGGGCCGTCCGGCGGCCGAGCGGGTCGCGAACGGCGCGCTGGCGGCGTGTGTGCTGGCCTGGATGGCGATGGCGTGCGGTGCGTTCGGAATCGGCATCCTGGGGAGCACGGCGATCACGGTCGGTGTCGCTGTGGCCGCCGCGGCAGCCGCCCTGGCGCGTCGGCCGCCGCTGCGCAGCCCTCGCCCGGTGCTGGCACCGCTCGTCGTCGGCGGCGCGGCCGGCCTGCTGCTGGCCGGTCCCGGCCTGCTGCGCTCGCTCGACGCGCTGCGCCCCTCGCGCAACGACATGGTCTGGCACATGGCCTGGGTGCACCAGCTCAGCGCCGGCTTCTCGTCGCCGGGCGGCGTGTATGCCGGCGAGCCGAACAGCTATCCCTGGCTGTTCCACTCGCTTGCCGCCTGGATCGCGGCGGCGCTTCCCGGCGGCGCCGTGGATGCGTTCCAGGTGCTGGAGCTGTTCGGCCTCGTCTGCGCCGGGGTCGGCATGTGGCTGCTTGCGCGTGAGCTCGGCGCGTGCGACCCGGAGGCCACGTGGAGCGTCGGGCTGTTTCTGACCGCGGCCGCGTTTGGATTGGCCAACCGCGCGGCCTTCCAGTTCGAGATGCCGGCGCTCGAGCTCGGCCCCTTCCACGGCGACCCGGTGCCCGCGATGACGCCCGCCCTCGCGTATCTCCCGCCGATGATCCCGCGCGATCTGGGGTTGGCCCTGGCGCCGATCGCGCTGTGGCTTGCGATGTGCGCCGCCCGTGGCCCGGAACGGATGTGGTGGCGCGCCGGGTTCGCCGGCGGGCTGGTCTTCCTGGCCGCTCCGCCCGCGGGCATCTTCTGCGCCCTGTGGGTGGTCACGATCGCGGTCGTCGAGCGTCGCTGGGGGATCTGGCGGGCGGCGCTGGCCTGGGTCGCGGCCACCTCCGTCTGGCTGGTGCCGCTGGCGATCGCCTACCACCGGTACCACGGGTTCGTGCCGATCGCGCAGCTGCGGCTGACGGAGCCGAACACGACCCAGACGCTGGTCGCCGTTGGCCTCTCGTTGCCGCTGGGGCTGGTGGGCCTCGTCCTGCTCGCCCGATCTCGTCCGCAGATGGCCACCCGCGCGATCGTGCTGGTCGCGATCCCCGCAATCGCCGTGCTGCTGGGCGCGAGCATCTCGCAGCTGTCGACGCTGGTCGCGCACGGCGTCCCGACGCCGTTGGTGCGATGGCTGCGCTACCTGCCGTTCCTGGTGCTGGCGCTGTGCGTTCCCGCGGGCGTCGCGGCCAACGCTCTCGTGACGGTGCTCTCACGACGAGCACGGCCGCTGGCCATCGCCGCGGCCGTGCTGGTGATCGTCGTGGTCGCCGGCTCCACGGCGCTGGCGTCAGCGACGGTCTGGCGCGAGCCCGCCCACAGCGGGCTGGTGTGCTCCCGGCTGCCGATCGACGCCCGCACACACCTCGCGGTGCTGGGCCGCGCTCCGGTTGCCGACTACCTGGGGTTGACGCTGTTCGGACGCACGGGCGCGAGCCTCTACGTGATGGGGCCGCGGCCGGCCAAGGTGCGGTTCCGCACGTGGCTGCATGACCGCGTGCCCGACGCCGGCCGCAGGCGCAGCCAGCTGGCGGCAGCTCTGCACGGCGGGCCGCTGCCGCCCGGGATCGACATGGTGTTCGTTCAGAAGGACGCCGCCAGCAGCGGCCTAGGGCCGGCGGTGGCGTTCTGCAGCCGGCGTGGTCAGACGTGGGAACTGGCCCCGCCGGCGACGCGATGAGGGTCCGCCCGCCGCCGGCCGCCGGTAGCATCCGGGTGACACCAACCGGGAGGAATCCGCTGTGGAAGAGATCGCCGAAGGCACACGTTTTGTGATCGACGGACAGGTGTTCACCTACATCGGCGACGGAGAGGACGCCGCCGGACAGCCGGTCGCACACCTGCGGGGCGGTGACTCGGACTCGCTCGAGGAGTACCCGAAGGACGCGCTCCAGAACCTGGAGCGCGCATAGATGATTGATTCCACGAGCTGCGTGCCTCGGGGCGGCCTCCCCTACCGGCCGGGAATCCCGACGCGGGGCTGAACCGTCTTCACCGACAGAAACACCGGCCCTTTGGCCGAGCAGGCCCGGAACCGGAACGGGATCTCAGCCGCGGTGCGGGCGCCGGGTGGGTAGACAGTGATCCCGTCTGCGGTGACCGCGTTGCAGCTCGCAGGCGGGAATGCCGAGACATCCGTGATCTGCAGGAAGGTGTGCGCTGTCGCGCGGTTGCGCAACGTCACCGCCCGTGCGGGGAGGGCGTGGTCACGCCCCGCGGCGCTACCGACCTGACCGCCCGCGCGCTCGGCCGAGACGCCAGGGAAGCCGTAGAGCTGGCAGGTGTGGCCGGAGACGTTTGTGAACTCCAACGGGTACACAATGCCGCCGGCCTGACCGCCGCCGGATCCGACGCCCAGCCAGACCGACAGGCTGCGGGTCTTGCATCGCGGCGTCGTGGACGCGGCCGTCTGCGCCCCGGCTGTCGCCGACGCAATCAACACCGCACCCGCGATGCCCGCGAGCACCATGCCAGAGAGCACCCACCGGGCCGGCTTCGACGTGGTAATCAGCTCGATCATCTCTTCCCTGCCTTCCTGGATCGCCGGCCCACATGAGATCCCGTGGGCACTATCCGATGCTACGAGCAGGGCGTATCCGCCGCATGTCGGCTGCGTAACGGTTCGATGACTACGGGGCTTCGCGCCGCCGCACGGCGTACGCGGCCGCGCCCACCAGCGTCAGGGCCGCGACCGCCAGGAATGCTCGACGCCGGCGAGCACGTCGGGCCCGCCGGTCTCGCGCCTCGGTGTAGGCGGCGGCCGCCGCCAGGGCAACCTGGGCTACCTCCGACCAGAACTGTGGATCGGCCAGTTCATCCCGGCCGGCCCGCCGCACCGGCCCCGAGAGGTGCGCGCGCAGCCGCCGCACGCGTGGATCGGGCGCCGCCTCGCGCATCGTCTGCGCCCCGGACACGGCCTGCCTCGTCCGCTGCGGATGCCGCGCCGCCACCGACGCGAACCTGGCGGCCTGGAGCGGATGGGTGCGCACCCACCACAGGGCCGCATCCTTCGCCGCCGACTTCGCGGCCTCCGCCGGCTCAGCCACCGACCCCCTCCGAGCGGTCGACCCGCTCCTGCGCCGCGATCACGATCCGGGCGATCCGGCCCAGTTCGGCACCGCGCTGGACGACCGCGGGGACGGTGAAGCGCAGCTCGCAACCGTCACCGTCGCGAACGACGGTCACCTCGATCTGGTCGTCACTTCCCTCAAACGGCAGATAGCGCCACCCGGGCGCATCGTCGATCTCGACGGTGCCCTCATCATCGATCGGGGTGGCTGCGTCGGCCATACGTCGGTGGTACCCCTCTGGCTCGCGGTCCAACCAGCCGCAGGCGCGTGCTGATTCTGAGCAAGCTCACATGCGGCTCCGAGCTGAACCTCAACTGGGACCAGCAGCCTACCTGCAGAAGACCTTCCGCACCGTCCGAGGAGCCCTCCCATGAAGAAGCATGCATCACGCGCAGCGGCACTGATCGCCTCGGCCGTGATCGGCGCCGCTCTGGCGCTGGGCGCGTTCATCGCGACCGAAGGCACGAGTGGTTCAACCACACCGCCGACGAGCACGATCGTCGAGGGCACGGCCAGCCCGGCCGCCGTGACCACATCGCCGAAGTCCGTGGCCGACATCTACGCCGGCGCCGTGTCGGGCGTCGTCGAGATCAAGGTGCGCGAGAACGCGACCGGCCAGAGCATCACCCCGTTCGGGCCCACGCAGCAGACCCAGCTGGCGCAGGGCACCGGCTTCGAGATCGACAGCAACGGCGATATCGCCACCAACGCCCACGTCGTCTCCGGTGCGTCTTCGATCACCGTCCAGACTCACGACGGCAAGACCTACAAGGCGACCCTGGTGGGAAGCGACCCGACCACCGACGTGGCCGTCATCCACATCAACGCGCCGTCCGCCGGTCTGCACCCGCTCACGTTCGGTGACTCGTCCAGCCTCCGCGTCGGCGACGCCGTGATCGCGATCGGCGATCCCTTCGGCCTGGCCGACAGCGTTTCGACCGGGATCGTGTCGGCGCTCGACCGCACGATCGCGTCTCCGAACAACCACCCGATCGCAAACGCGATCCAGACCGATGCCGCGATCAACCACGGCAACAGCGGCGGCCCGCTCCTGAACGCCCAGGGCCAGGTGATCGGCATCACCAGCCAGATCTACGCCGACGGCAGCACCAGCGGCAACGTCGGAATCGGCTTCGCCTTGCCCTCATCGACTGTCCAGAACATCACCAGGCAGCTGATCGCAAGCGGCAAGGCTGCCCACGCCTACCTCGGCGTCTACCTCCAGGACGCAGCCGGCGGTGCCAGGATTACGAAGGTCACCTCCGGATCTCCGGCCGCCGCGGCCGGCCTGAAGGCCGGCGAGGTGATCGCGGCGATCGACGGACAGCGGGTCGCCGACGCAAGCACCGCCGCAGCCCGCATCGCTGGGCACAGCCCCGGCGACTCGGTCAGGCTGACCGTCGTGGCCGGCACAGGGACACACCAGATCACGGTGACACTGGGCAGCGTGTCCTAACGCGCGAGTCCGCGGCGCCCGGATGTGCTGACCGGAGCGGTCAGCGTCCGTGATATTCGTAGGCGCCGATGTCGGGTGGCCCGCGGCGGCGGTGTCCGAGCAGGTCGAAGACCGGCGCGTAGAGCGGATTGGCCTTGTCGATCACGAGCGCGGATGCGGAGGTCGGCCGTTCGCGGGCGTTCAGCAACGGGTCACCGACGACGTCGGTGCCACCGCACGCGATCCCCTGCTCGATCACGTTGTGGCTGGATCGGCGCAGCCGTGGGCACACCAAGGTGGGCGAGAGCTGCTTGCCCAGTATGTTGTTAGCGATCAGCGGCTGCCATGACCGCCTGAGGACGTTGTAGCGGTGGCTGACCACGATCGACAGCGCGTTGTGGTCGGGCCTCGGCGACCCCGAGAGGATCGTGTTGTTGATGATGTCGACGTCGTGCGGCACCCGCAGCGCCGCCTTGGTGCCGATCAGGATCCCGGTACGCGGCACCACCGTCGGTGCCCGCGGGTCGGACGCCAAGAACAGGTTGTCGAGAACGCGCACGTGGTCAACGGCCAGCGCCAGGTAGAGCTGTGCGCCGCCGAACTGGTTGACGCCGAAGATGTTGTCGCGGACGGTCATGCCGTTGGCGAGGAACAACTCGATCATGTCCTGGTGGCCGCACTTCCGCCAGGTGTGGTGACAGGCGAGGGCGCGGTTGAACGTGTTGCTCGTGATCAGCAGCTTCGCCCCGGCGCGGCCGTGGATGAAGTCGCAGCCAAGGCAGTCGTGGAACCGGTTGCGCTCGATGGTGACGAACGAGGCGTAGCGCGGCAGGATGCACATCGACCACTGCGGTGTGTTGTCGCCGCAGTGGGCGAAGACGCTGTGGTCGACGGTCACGTGGCTCGAGTGGTCGAAGTTGATGCCCACCTTGCGCGTGGTGCCGATCGCCGTGAACGTGAGGTCGTGGAGCCTGATGTGCCGCGAGTAGATGGTGTGGATCCCGCCGTCTCTGGCCATGGCCCGGATGTGAAGGTTGTGGATCGTCACCGCCTGGGTGCGGTCGAGAACGATCGCACGCACCACCGCCCTGCCGCGGGCGGGCCCGGAGATGGTCAGCCGCCGCGACGAGCGCGGCCCGATTCGCATCTTGGTGGAATACGTGCCGGGACTCAGCGTGATCGTGCCGCCGGTGTCGCGCAGGGCCGCCACCGCCGCCTCGAACCCCGCGGCGGAGCTGACGCTGCGGGCCCCCGGTGGTGCAATCGCCCCGTTCACGCTGCGAGCCGCGTGCGCTGCCGGCGCGAGCGCCAGCACGACTGCGACGATCAACGTCAGGCTCGCCGGCAGCGCGGTTCGAATCCGCATGCGGTGGGGTTCGCGACCGCCGGGCAGAGGCCTCCCACCCGTGTCGCGGTGAGGGGTCGGTCACCCCACGACCGTGAGAGCCGGCCATACACTTCCGGCATGGGGGTCGACTCACCCGAGAAGCTTGTGATCGTGTTCCTGATTGCGCTGATCGTGTTCGGCCCGTCGCGGCTGCCCGAGCTGGGGCGCTCGCTGGGCCAGGGCATTCGGGGCTTCAAGGACAGCGTGGAAGGCCGGGACGAGCCCGGCGACCACCCGCCGCGCCAGCCCTAGATCGCCGCCCCGCGCTACAGCGTCTCCGCGCAGTCGCTCGATCCGCTCGCCCGCCAGCTGCCTTCGTCCCCGGCTATCCGTCGGATGCATGTCCGCTCCTCTCTTGACCTGAAGTATCTTGAAGTGGAGATTCTAGCGCTGAGATACCTTGACGTCAAACTACTTTTCTGCGAAAATGGAGGGCATGGCAAAGACTGAGGATCGCGACCACGTCGACGCGTTTCTGGAGAGCATCCACCTGGTGCTGCCGGACCTCGACCTGGAGGTCGAGGGCATCGTCGACCGCATCTCCGGGCTGGCCCGGCGACTGCAGCGCACGATGGACGAGACGCTGGCCGAGTTCGGGCTGGACACGGCCGAGAACAAGGTGCTCTCGATCCTGGCTCAGAGCGGCGAGCCCTACCGGAGCACGCCCGGGCGGCTGGCCGCGCGGATGGAGCTCTCCAGCGGCGCGATGACCAACCGGCTCGACCGGCTGGAGCAGGCCGGGCTGGTGCAGCGGCTGCCCGACCCCGACGATCGCCGCAGCGTGGTGGTGGAGCTGACCGACCACGGCCGCAAGACCTACCGGAGGGCCGTCGGCGCGCAGGCCAAGAAGGAGGCGCTGGTCACCGCCGCGCTGAACGAGCGGGAGAAGGTGCACCTGAACTCACTGCTGCGGCTGATGATGCTTGAGTTCGAGCGACGCGAGCGGGGAGAGCCGGACTGCGACTAGCGCGGCTCTGCTCAGAGCGTGCGCGACGACCAGAGGATGGCGGCCAGCACCACGCTCAGCACCGACACCACCAGTCCGATGATCCAGGCAGCGATGTCCTGCGTGCCCATGATCGCAGCCGCGGCGACGCCGACCCCGATCACGCCGCCGGTTGCAACAAACCGGATGAAGATCGATTCGACACCAATCCGCCGATGCCCACGCCGGCCGATGAACGGAACGGCGGGTGCATCGAGGTCATGCGGCGGGTCTGGCGCGACCTCGCCGAGGCTCGCCGTCGCGGGCTTGGACGGATCCTCTGGTTCGCTGGGCTGCGACATGCCCACAGCTTAGCCCTGAACGTTGATCGGGGAAGGCCTGGCTCGTAGTACTTGTGCAGCGTCAGGGCAAAAGTCGAACCCTTGAGCTCAGCCACCCGCCCGCGCCAGCGCCGCCTCCATCCGCGCGGCCGCGCGTTCGAGCGTCGCC
>DATIOK010000074.1:0-1663 GCA_035473255.1 Gaiellales bacterium | reverse complement strand
ATGTACCGGCGCCGCCACTGGGGGAAGAACTTGCGGTTGAAGCTGAACAACCGCTCCAGCTGAAACAGGCGATCGAGCCGCAGCAGCGACCAGCGCGTGGCCCGCAGCGGCCACGACGCGGTGCCGTCGGCGCGCAGCACGCAGGCGAAGACCGAGAAGTTAAGGGAGATCTCGTCGGCGTGCTCGCCGCGCGCCCAGAGCGCCGTCTCGGCGATCAGGTACTCGATCAGCCCGTTGGGGCTGGTGCGCAGCCGTCGCATGGAGGACAGCGAGTAGCCACGCCGCGAGGGCACCAGGTGCAGGAAGCCATCGAGCCGTCCCTCGCCGTCGCGAGCCAGCGCGAACCCGCGCCTGCGGGTGTGCGTAGAGATCGTCCATCGCCATCGAGAAGCCGCGGTCGGGCCAGCCGTTCAGCCACTCCTGCGAGACCTGCTCGACCGCAGCGCGGTCGGCATCCGTGAGGCCGGCGGGAGATGCGACGGTGACCGTGTAGCCCATCCGCGCCAGGCGGTTCACCGACTGGCGCACCTTGCGGATCGCGCGCCCCTCCAACGTGAACGTGTGTGGGCACAGCACCGCCTCGTCGCCGATCGGCAGCGCCCGCATGCCGATCTCCCGGAACAGGCCGACCCATTCCTCGGAGCAGTGCAGCACCACCAGCCGCCAGCCGCGCTGGTGCGCGAATGACGCGAACGCGCGCACCATGCCAGGGATCGACTCCGGGTTCCCGACCGGGTCGCCCGACACCAGCGCGCAACCGGCCACGACGCGGTAGGCGAGCAGTGCGTCGTCACGCTGTGAGAAGGCGTAGCGGCGGTCTCGCCGCAGCGCGAAGAAGGAGAGGCTGTCATCGCCCCACTCGAGCACGATCCGGCAGGCCCGGCGATGGTCGTCCTCGCTCTGCGCCTGCGGCTCCCGCCAGGGCCGCAGCCACAGATGCACGAGCCAGATCGCCGTCATCACCGTCAGCGCCAGCACTCCCACGTGCAGGATCCTGATCTCGTCCATACCATGCCCAGACGGCACCAGCAGCACGGCCGCCGCCAGCCACGCCAGCAGGGCACTCCCCGCCGCTCGGTCAGCTCCGGCGTGAGGGCGGAGACGATGTTCACCACGCCCAACCCCAGCGCCAGCGCCGCCAGCCCGGACGGCGGCCGGGCGAGGCGATCGATGCGTGCCCACATGCGAACAGAATAGGTGCCGCGGGCGCTGGGGCGGGCAGTCATCAACACGATCTTCGGCCAGCTAGCCTAAGGGCATGAGCGTCAAGGAGGCCATAGGCCGCGCCACGCACCGCTCCGGCCAGCCGATCGAGCCGGCGCCGCGCTGGCTGGCCTACGCGTTCGTCGCGTGCTCGCTCGCGCTGATCCCGTGGACGGTGTGGCTCTACACCTCGCTTCCGTCGCGCACCACCGCCGACAACTGGGACGTCGCCTGGGCTGGGTTCGACGTGGCGCTGGCGGCAGCGCTGCTCCTGACCGCGGTCGCAGCCCTGCGCAGGTCGCCATGGACCCAGGGCGCGGCGGCGTCGGCAGCAACGCTGCTTGCCTGCGACATCTGGTTCGACGTGATGACCTCGCGAACCGGCCACGAGCTCTGGGTGGCGCTGACGATGGCGGTGGTGGCCGAGGGGCCGCTGGCGATCCTGTGCGTGTGGGTCGCA
>DATIOK010000073.1:0-27283 GCA_035473255.1 Gaiellales bacterium | reverse complement strand
CAGCGCCGCCTCCACCCCGCTGGGATCGCCCGCGAACGAGGCCCGGTGATGGCCGACGATGTTGACCTGGTAGACGTCGCCGCGCGCGATCGCCTCACGCACCGCCGCCACGGCCTCGCGGTGCTGCCGCGCCGTCCAGGTCGGCTGGAAGCGCCCGATCTGGAAGTCGCCCGCCACCGCCTCGCGGCCGCCCGACGCCGAGCGCACGTGGCAGGCCAACGCCGGCAGCGGGCACGGCTCCGGCGGCGTCGGCACGTTCACCCCCGGCAGCGCGGCGGCCAGCCCGTAGCCCAGGTAGAGATCGGCGACCAGCCCGTCCGCCGCGGGCACGAACGGCTCACTCCACACCCCGAACCCGTGCCACGCCAGGAACTCGTCCAGCCGGCCGAACGGGTCGCCCTGCGCGGAGTCGAGCAGCAGCCACTGGTCGGTGAGGGCGGCGGTTCCCATGCCGGAAGTCTATTCCCGGCGCTACGGCCGGTCGATCTCGGCCAGCGCCGCGGCGTCCACCGCCAGCGATCCGGCGGCGGCGTTGGCGGCCGCGTGGGCGGGGTTGCGGCTGCCCGCGATCACGGCCGTGACGCCGGTCTGCTCGATCGCCCAGCGAAGCGCCAGCTGGGCGACCGTCGCGCCATCGCGCTCGGCCAGCGGCCGCATGCGGTCGACCAGGGCGGCGCCCCGCGCCATCGGCTCAGGGTCGAAGGGCCACTCGCCGTCCTCCTCGTCCCGCCACGAGGCGTACTTGCCGCGACCGCTCCGCCAGTCGTCGTTCGAGAACTCGTGGTCGTGCGCGAATGCGCCGCTCAGGCGGCCGGCAGCCAGCGGGCTGTAGGCCAGGTAGCCGATGCCCTGCGCGGCCAGCCACGGCAGCAGCTCGTCCCGGTCGCCCCGGTGCAGCCGCGAGAACTCGTTCTGCACGGATGCCACCGGATGGATCGCCTGGCAGCGCTCGATCAGCGCCCGGTCGAAGTTCGACACGCCGATCAGGCGCGCCTTGCCGGCCGACACGAGCTCGGCCATCGCGCCCCACGTCTCCTCGATCGGCACGTCGTCAGAGGGCCAGTGCACCTGGTAGAGGTCGACGTGATCCCTTCCCAGCCGCTGCAGTGAGGCGTCGATCGCACCGCGCACCTGGTCGGGCGCAAGGCCGCTGCCCTCGTCGGGCGCCACCTTGGTGAATACCAGCACGTCGTCTCGCCCGGCAACAGCGCGGCCGACGATCCGCTCAGACACGCCGTCCCCGTACACCTCCGCCGTGTCCACCCACGTCATGCCCGCGTCGAGCCCCGCGTGGATGGCCGCAATCACATCCTGCTCGGAGCTGTTCGGGCCCCAGTGCATGCCGCCGGCCTCCCACGAGCCGAACCCGACCACGGAGGCCTCGGGGCCGCCCGCCCCCAGTTGTCGCATCTGCATACCCGGCACCCTATCCGGCGCGTCAGGCGCGCGCGCCCGGGCCATAGGCGAGCCTCAGCAGGTCGCCCTCGGCGAAGCGCTCGAACCGGAGCGGGCGCAGATCGATCCGCGGCTCGCGGCCCGCGATCACGGCGGCGGCCGACTCCGCAATGGCCGGCGCCAGCTTCAGCCCGTGGCCCGACAGCCCGGCCACAGCGAATACGCCCTCGCGCACCCAGCCCACGACCGGGTTCCAGTCCGGCGTGACGTCGTACGCCCCCGACCAGCCCCCGCTGTAGGCGGCGCCGGCGATGCTCGGGTAGCGCGACGCCAGCGACGATCGCACCGCGTGCCGGTAGTCCGGGTCGGGCTCACCATCGCAGTCGTCACGCTGCGCATAGTGCGTCGATCCGCCGTAGGTGACGACCCAGGCGCCGCCGCCGGCCACCGGCCGCGTCACCACGTTCGTGACCGCGTCCGAGACGACGGCGCGCACGGGCGCGTCGCGGAGCACGGCGATCTCGATGCGGTGCAGCTCCACCGGCAGCTCCGGCAGCAGCTGCTTCGACCAGCACCCGGCCGTGACCACCACGATCGATCCGTCGTCGGGCAGCTCGGCCTCCGCGCCCATCGACACATCGACGCCCAGCGACACCGCCTCGGCGAACCGCGCCAGCGTGTAGCGCGAGGCATCGACCAGGCCGCCGTCGGGCTCGTAGGCGCCGCAGCCGATGCCGCCCGGGTCGATCAGCGGCTCCACCGCGGCTAGCTCCTCCGGCTCGAGAAGCCGCGTGTCGACGCCCAGGCTCTGGCCGAGCGCGACGTTGCCTTCGCAGGCGGCACGCTGCGCCGGCGACACCGTCAGCAGGTAGCCGGTGGGCACGTACGCCGACTCGCGGTCGGACATCAGCAGCTCGCAGCCGCGCTTCGCGAGCGAGACGGTGACGGCGTTCGAGTAGTGCCGGCGCACCATCCCGAACGAGCGACCGGTGTCGCCGGCGGTGGGCGACCGCCGCTCGCAGAGCCGCACGCTCATGCCCTCGCGGGCGAGCGCACAGGCCAGGGAGCTGCCGTACAGGCCCGCTCCCACCACGGTCACATCGGTGCCGGCCATTCGGCGTTGACTGTACACTCGCGCCGGCCATGAGACCGGCAGCCGTGATATTCGATTTCAACGGCACCATCTCCGACGACGAAGGCCTGCTCGCGGAGCTGTTCGAGCGCATCTTCAGCGAGGTCGGGATCGAGGTGCCGGCATCGCTCTACTTCGAGCAGTTCGCCGGGTACGCCGACGACGAGATCTGCCGGCTGGTGCTGGATCGGTTCGGCCGCAGCGGCGAGCCGGGGCTGCTGGAGCACCTGGTCGAGCGCCGCGCACAGCTCTACATGGAGGCGCAGCGGACGCGCTCGACCGTGCACCCGCAGGCGGCGGACTGCGTACGCCGGATCGCCGCCCGGGTGCCGGTCGCGATCGCCTCCGGCGCCGCCCGCGTCGAGATCGAGGGCGTGCTCGAGTCCAGCGGCCTGCGGGGGCTGTTCCCGGTGCTGGTCTGCCTCGAGGATGTGCAGCGCGGCAAGCCCGACCCGCAGGGCTACCTGCTGGCCAGGGACGAGCTGGCCGACCACGTCGGACGCCCGCTGCCGGCCGACCAGGTGCTGACCTTCGAGGACTCCGAGCAGGGCCTGCGCGCGGCGCTCGCAGCCGGCATGCAGTGCATCGTGATCGAGGGCACCGCCCAGGCCGAGCGGCTCACCGGTGCAGCGGGTATCGTACGGGCCTTGGATTGGTCTATACCACTGATCAGGGAGCGGTTCGGTGAGGACTGAGGCACGGGCGGTGGTGATCGGCGGCGGGGTCGGCGGCTGCAGCATCCTCTACCACCTCGCCAAGCTGGGCTGGAGCGACGTCGTGCTGGTCGAACAGTACGGCCTCACGCACGGCTCCACCTGGCACTCGGCCGGCCTGGTCGGACAGCTGCGCTCCACGGTCAGCCTGACCAAGATGATGCAGTACTCGGTGGGCCTGTACGCCGACCTCAAGGACGAAACCGGCAAGGACCCGGGCTGGCACGAGCTGGGAGGTCTGCGGCTGGCATCGTCGAAGCCGCGCATGGAGGAGCTGCAGCGCCAGGCCGGCTGGGCCAAGAGCTTCGGGCTGCCGGTCGAGCTGATCTCGGCGTCCGAGGCGCAGGAGCTGTTCCCGCCGATGAGCACCGACGGCGTGCTGGGCGCGGCATTCCTGCCGCAGGACGGGTACCTCGATCCCAGCCAGCTGACGTTCGCGCTGGCCGACGGTGCCCGTCTGCTGGGTGCCGACATCGAGCAGCGCACGCGCGTCGAGGCGATCACCTTGAAGGACGGCCGCGTGCACGAGGTGGTCACGGACAGGGGCACGATCCGCACCGACGTCGTGATCAACGCCGGCGGCATGTACGCGCCGCAGATCGCGCGGATGGTGGGCGTCGACGTCCCGATCATCCCCTATCCGCACGAGTTCCTGGTGACCGAGGCCTTCGATCCACCGTTGCCTGCTCTGCCAACGCTCCGTGATCCCGACAACCTGGTCTACTGGCGCACCGAGGTGGGCGGGCTGATCATGGGCGGCTACGAGCGCGACCCGGCGCCGTGGGCGCTGGACGGCGTCCCCGACGGCTTCGAGGCGCAGCTGCTGCCGGAGGACTGGGAGCGGTTCGACGAGCTGCTGGGAAACTCGATCAGGCGCGTCCCGGCGATGGAGCAGGCCGAGGTCAGGAAGCTGTTCAACGGGCCGGAGGCGTTCACGCCCGACGGCGAGTACATCCTCGGCGAGTCCGACGTGCCCGGGTTCTGGGTGGCGGCAGGCTTCTGCGCGCACGGCCTGGCCGGCGCCGGGGGCATGGGCTGGCAGATGGCGGAGTGGGTCGTGAACGGCGAGCCCAGCCTCGATCTGTGGCACATGGACATCCGCCGCTTCGGCCGCCAGTACCGCAGCCAGGCCTACACGCTGGCCCGTGCGACAGAGGTCTACGCCACCTACTACGACATCAAGTACCCAAACCACGAGCGCCAGGCCGGCCGGCCGCTGCGGCTGTCGCCGGCGTACCAGCGCCTGATCGAGCTGGGCGCGTCGTTCGGCGAGAAGTCGGCCTGGGAGCGGGCCAACTGGTTCGACCCGAACGCTGCCGAGGGCGATGAGTCGCTGCGCCCGCGGGGCTGGGCGGGCGAGAACTGGTCGCCCGCGATCCACGCTGAGGCGATGGCCACGCGCGAGCGCGTCGGCCTGTTCGACGAGAGCTCGTTCGCCAAGTTCGAGGTGCACGGCCCCGGGTCGCCGGAGCTGCTCGACTATCTCTGCGGCAACGACGTATTGCGCCCGCCCGGCTCGGTCACTTACACCCAGATGCTGAACGCACGCGGCGGCATCGAGTGCGACTTCACCGTCACCCGGCTGGAGCAGCACCGCTTCCGGATCGTGACCGGCACCGCCTTCGGCAACCACGACATGGCCTGGGTGCGCAAGCACCTGCCCGCCGACGGCAGCGCCCAGGTGAGCGACGTGACGTCGGCGTACGCCTGCTTCGGCATCTGGGGGCCGCGCGCCCGCGAGGTGCTGGCGCCGTTGACCAAGAGCGACCTCTCCAACGAGGCCTTCCGCTACATGACCGCGCAGGAGATCTCGATCGACTCGGTGCCCTGCCTGGTGGTGCGAGTGACCTACGTCGGCGAGCTGGGCTGGGAGCTCTACTGCCCGAGCGAGTACGGGCAGGCGCTGTGGGACTCGCTCTGGGCCGCGGGCCAGGAGCACGGCATCCGCGCCTGCGGCTACCGCGCGATCGACGCCCTGCGGATCGAGAAGGGCTACCGCGTCTGGGGCGCGGACATGACGCCGGAGGAGACGCCCGACCAGGCCGGCCTGGCGTTCGCGGTGAAACCCGACAAGGGCGACTTCAAGGGCCGCGAGGCGCTGCTCGAATCGCGTTCGCGTGATCCGGGTGCGAGGCTCTGCTGCCTGCTGCTGGCCGATGCGCGGTCGGTGTGCCTGGGCTCGGAGCCGGTGCGGATCGGCGATCAGGTGGTGGGGCGCGTCACCACCGGCAGCTACGGATACGCCGTCGAGCGCTCGATCGCCTACGCCTACCTGCCGGCGGCATCGGCTGAGGCCGGCACCTCCGTCGAAGTCGAGGTGTTCGGCCAGTGGGTGGCCGCCGAGGTCGCCTCAGAGCCGCTCTGGGATCCCCCCGGGGCCCGCATCCGCGCCTGAGTCGGGCACGACAATCGTGTAACAACCGCGCACACGAGGCCGTGCCGGGTGACTCATCTCGTACGCTTGGATGGTGGAACAGCACACGATCCTGCTGGTCGAGGACGACGCCACCATCCGCGAGATGACGCAGCTGTCGCTCGAGCGCGACGGCTTCGTGGTCGACACCGCGGCCGACGGCCCGGCCGGGCTCGATGCGTTCCGTGCCGGCAGCCCCGACCTGGTGCTGCTGGACGTGATGCTGCCGGGGCTGGACGGCGTCTCCGTCTGCCGCGCGATCCGCGAGTCGAGCGTGGTGCCGGTGGTGATGCTGACGGCCCGCACCGATGCCGTGGATGTGGTGCTGGGCCTGGAGGCGGGCGCCGACGACTACGTCACGAAGCCGTTCGAGCCGTCGGTGCTGGCGGCCCGGCTGCGGGCGGTGCTGCGGCGCGTCACCCGCGCCGCACCCCAGCAACCGCTGCGGTTCGGCGAGCTCGAGATCGACCCGCTGGGCATGGTGGTGACCCGCGGCGGCGAGGAGCTGTCGCTGACCCCGACCGAGTACCGGCTGCTGCTGATGCTGGCCGAGAACGCCGGCGTCGTGCTCGGCCGCGAGCGGCTGCTGGAGGAGGTGTGGGGATACGTGTGGGCCGGCGACACGCGCCTGGTCGACATGCACGTGCGGCGGCTGCGCGGCAAGGTCGGGCCCGAGGTTATCGAGACCGTGCGCGGCGCCGGCTACAAGATGGTGCGGCCGTGAGGTCGCTGCGGGTACGGCTGGCGCTGGCGTTCGCGCTGGTGGCGGCGCTGGTGGCGGCGTTCGTGGGCGTGGCCGTGTACCAGCTGTCGGCGCAGGACCTGCTCGACCGGGCCCGCGCCAAGGTGGTGGCGAACGTGCGGTCGGCGGCCCGGCTGTACCCGCTGACCAAGCCGATCACGCCCTACCCGGCACTGCTCGCGAACGACCGCTCCGTGCCGGCGCCGCTGCGCGCCGCCGTTGCCTCGCACCACGTCGCCACCTACTGCGGCGACTGGAACGGCAAGCCCGTGATCTGGGCCGGGCGGCCTGCCGCCGACGGCACGCCGATCTACGTGCGCGCCTCGTTCCAGGCCGAGCAGCAGTCGCTGAACGACCTGCGCACCAAGCTGATCGGCGCGGCGCTGGCGGCGGCGCTGGCCGGCGCGGTGGTGGGTGTGGCGCTGGCGAGCCGCCTGTCGCTGCGTCTGAGACGCGCGGCGGCGACGGCCGAGCGCGTGGCCGGCGGCGATCTGGACGCGCGCATCGGCGCCACCGGGGGCGACGAGGTGGCGGCCATGAGCGACGCGGTCGACCGGATGGCCGAGGCCCTGCAGCAACGCCTGCTTCACGAGCAGCGGTTCGTGGCCGACGTCGCCCACGACCTGCGCACGCCCCTGACCGGGCTGACCGCCGCCGCCAGCCTGCTCGACGACGACCAGGTGGGCGGCGCCATCAAGGAGCGCGTGTCGCACCTGAGCGGCCTGGTCGAGGACCTGCTCGAGATCGCACGGCTGGACAGCGGCTCGGCCACACCCGACCTGCGGTGGGTGGACGTCGGCGCGCTGGCCGCCGACGTGGCCTCGCGGCACCAGGGCACGCGCAGCGGAACGTCGCAGCCCTGCCGCGCGCTGGTCGACCCGCGCCGGCTGGAGCGGGTGCTCGAGAACGTGATCGGGAACGCCGAGCGGCACGGCCGACCGCCGATCGTCATCGACGTCGGCGAGACGCGGGTGCGTGTCACCGACAGCGGGCCCGGTTTCTCGCCCGAGATGCTCGAGCGCGCCACCGAGCGGTTTTCGTCGGGCGACCCGGCCCGCGGCGGCGGAATCGGGCTGGGCCTGGCGATCGCGGCGGCGCAGGCGCGGGTGCTGGGCGGACGACTGGTGCTGGCGAACGTGCCAGCCGGCGGCGCCGCCGTCACGATCGAGCTACCGGAGCTGCCGGCGTGAGGGCGCTCGCGGCGATCTCGCTTGTGGCGGTGCTGGCCGCCGGATGCGGCAGCCAGTCCGGCCTGCACGTCGAAAACGGCGGGCACACGGTCGCGGTGGTGCCCGCAGGCAGCTCCGGCGGCGGTCACAGCACAACCCCCGCGCTGCCGCGGCGGGTGACGGCGCGGATCCCGCTGGGCGGAGTACCGGCGATTGCCTGGGACGGGACGACCACGATGTGGGTAGCGGTCTGGGGCGGCGGGCCGCACCTGCTCGGCTCGCTGATCGCGGTGGATACGGCGACCGGCACCGCCGGCCCGCCCACCATGTTGCCGGTCTCGCATACGCCCTACCTGATCGCCGCCACGGCGTCGTCGGTGTACGTGGCCGGCGGCGGCGCGGTGATGCGGATCGATCCGAGCACCGGCAACGTGATCGAGCGCCGCGACGTCGGCGCCAGGATGCGAGCGCTGCTGGCCGCGCAAAGCCGGCTGTGGGTGACCGCGGACGGGGGTCGGCTGGTGCAGCTCAACCCGGACACGCTGGGATTGGTCGCGACGCGGCGCGTGACCGGACATCCCGATGCGATCACGACCGACGCCGGCTCCCTGCTGGTGACCGACGACCGCGACCGCACGCTGACGCGGATGAACGTCGCCACCGGCAAGGTGACCGGCAGCACCAGCATCGCTGCGAACGGCGCCGGCCGACCGTCGCAGATCACGGTCTACGCCGGGTCGATCTGGGTCTACGAGGGCACCACCGTGCTGCGGGTGGCGACTGGAGCGCTGCAGCTGCTCGACCGCGTCACGGTGCCGGGCGGGGGCGGGTCGATCGCGGCCGGCACCGGCGGCGTATGGGTCAGCGGCGACTTCGGCGTGGCCCGCATCGACCCCGCCACCGGGGCGCTCGACACAGCGGTCGCCGTCGGCCAGGCGGGCGCCGCGATCGCGACCACGGGCGATGCGGTGTGGGTGGTGCAACGGCCGACGGGCACGCTGCTGCGGCTGGTGCCCTAGCCCGGGACTAACGCATGCGCGGGAAGCGGCCGGCACGGTCGCGTGCCAGCCAGCGGGGCGGCTGCGCGTTCAGCCAGGACACCAGCGTCGAGTAGGTCACGCAGCGCACCTCGGGGCGAATGCAGACCGCGTCGACGAACCGCGTCAGCGCATCCACGTAGGCGCCGTGGTTCCACCTGGCGAAGTGGTTTCCGACGTCGATCGGCGCGCGGTCGCCGTGGTAGTTGGCGCGGAAGTACCGCATGTAGCTGGCGAACACGTTGTCGGCCAGGACGCGGGCGCGGCGGCGCGACACCGTCCGCGCGCCGGACTGGTTCACGTAGAAGTTGTAGTCCATCGACAGTGACCGCCAGGGCGTGCCCACCAGCCGAATCAGCGCCAGCGGGAAGCTCCAGATGCGGTCGCGCCGCCGCGGCCAGTCGCCCGGGAGATCGGCCTGGCTGGTGTCGTACGTCATGCCCTCCGACCGCAGCACCGGGTAGAGCCTGCCGAGGAGGCCCTGCAGGCAGGGCGTGCGACCTCCGCGAATCTCGCCGGCGGGGACGGCCAGGCCGGCGTGGCGCATCAGCTCGTGGAACTGGCCGATCTCGTGCCGCCAGTCGCGCCTGCTCCAGGTGGAGATGTTGCCGGGGTATGGCTCGCAGAAGTGGCCGTTGTAGTGCGTCCCGATCTCGTGGCCCTCGGCGTAGCCGAGGTCGATCTGCCGCACGAGCGCTCGCACCGCCGCCGCACTCGGGCTGAAGCCGATGTCCGAGCTGCCGGCCGGGTGGCGAGGCGGATGGTAGAGGCGCCTGTCGGCCGGGTCGAGCAGGTAGACGCCGGACAGGAAGAAGCTGAAGCGGGCGCCGGTGCGGGCGCCGACGGCACGCCAGTGCCTCCACAGCTTCGGGTCACCCGAGCCGTCGAAGGAGACCATCACGAACTGGGGCGGGCGCCGGTAGCGCGGGGCCCGAGGCGGCAGCGTCACCGTGGAATGAGGCGCGCCGGCGGCCGGCGACGGGCCCGTGCCGGAGTCACCTGCCCGGGACCCGCTGCACGCCGTCGCCGCCACCAGCAGCACCGCCATCGCCACACACCTCACAGCCCGCACACTAGAGCCGGGTGGTCACGCCACCTGCTCGGACAGGTAACAGCTCGGTAACGCCGGGCCTACGCGGCGGCGAGCACGTCGCGCAGCGTGATGATCTGATCACGGCGCTGTCCGATGCCCACGATCGCGACCGGCACGCCCACCTGCTGCTCGATGAAGTCGAGGTATTCGCGCGCGGCCGCCGGCAGCTGGCCGGCGTCGCGCACGTGCGAGATGTCGGTGTTCCAGCCCGGCAGATCGGTGTACACCGGCTGAGCGTGGTGGAAGTCGCTCTGGTGGCCGGGGAAGTCCTCGGTAACCGTGCCGTCGGGCAGCGTGTAGTGGGTGCAGACCGGGATCGACTCGAAGATCGAGAGCACGTCCAGCTTGGTCACGGCCAGCTGGGTGAAGCCGTTCAGCCGGGTGGCGTAGCGCAGGGCCACCAGGTCGAGCCAGCCGCAGCGGCGCTCGCGGCCGGTGACGGTGCCGTACTCGGCGCCCTGGTCACGGATCCGCTCGCCCCGCTCGGGGTCAGCCTCGCTGGGGAACCCGCCCGCGCCCACCCGCGTCACGTACGCCTTTGCGACGCCCAGCACCGCGTCGATGCGGGTCGGCCCGAAGCCGAGGCCGACGCAGGCGCCGGCGGCGATCGGGTTCGAACTGGTGACGAACGGGTAGGTGCCGTGGTCGAGGTCGAGCAAGGTCGCCTGCGCCCCCTCGCACAGCACCACCTTGCCCTCGTCCAGCGACCGGTTCACGATCAGCGAGGTGTCGGCGATGAACGGCCGGATCCGCTCCGCGTAGCGCAGCGTGGCCTCGGTCATCACGTCCTTGTCGATCGGGCGCTGGTGGTAGATCTTGCGCAGCAGCACGTTCTTGACCGAGAGCGCGGTCTGGATCTTCTGGCGCAGGATCTTCTCGTCGAGCAGGTCCTGTACGCGGATGCCGACGCGCGAGGCTTTGTCTGCGTAGGCGGGGCCGATGCCGCGGCGGGTGGTGCCGATCTGCAGCCGGCCCAGCATCAGCTCGGAGTCGGCGTCGATGATGCGGTGCCAGGGCATGATCAGGTGCGCGTTTCCGGAGATGCGGAAGCCGGCCAGGTCGATGCCGCGCTGCTCGAGGCCGTCCAGCTCCTCCATCAGCACCTCGGGGTCGATCACGCAGCCGTTGCCGATCACGCACAGGGTGCCCGGCCAGAGGATGCCGCTCGGCACCAGCCGCAGCTTGTACGTGTCGTCGCCCAGCACCAGCGTGTGGCCGGCGTTGTTGCCGCCCTGGTAGCGGGCCACCACGTCGGCCCGCTCGGCCAGCGTGTCCACGATCTTGCCCTTGCCCTCGTCGCCCCACTGAGCGCCCACGACGACGCTACACGGCATGGGGGTTCACGACGGGCCCTGGGCGAGGTTGGCGAAGCGGGTGTAGCGGCCCTGGTAGGCCAGCTGCACGGTGTCCAGGGGGCCGTTTCGGTGCTTGCTGATGATCAGCTCGGCCTCGCCCTTGTGCTCGCTCTCCGGGTCGTAGTAGTCGTCGCGGTAGATGAACATGACCAGGTCGGCGTCCTGCTCGATCGAGCCGGACTCGCGCAGGTCGGACAGCTGCGGCCGCCGGTCCTTGGCGCCGCGCTGCTCGACGGCACGCGACAGCTGCGACAGCGCCAGCACCGGTACCTCGAGGTCGCGCGCGATCAGCTTCAGCTGGCGTGAGATGTGCGAGATCTCGTTCACCCGGTTTTCGAACCGGGCGCCACCGCTCATGAGCTGCAGGTAGTCGATCACGACCAGCGCCAGGTTCGGGTGGCGCGCCTTCAGCCGCCGGGTCTTGGCCTTGATCTCGAGCGCGGTGATGCCGGCCGTGTCGTCGATGTAGATCGGCGCCTCCTGCAGGTGCGAGCAGGCGGCGGTCAGCTTCGGCCACTCCTCGGGGGCAAGCTTTCCGGTGCGCAGCCGGCTGGAGTCGACCTTGCCCTCCGAGCACATCAGGCGCTGCGTGACCTCGTCGCGCGACATCTCGATCGTGAAGATCGCGACCGGCAGCTGCTCGCGGATGCCGACGTGGGCGGCCACGTTCAGCGCCAGCGACGTCTTGCCCATGCCCGGGCGGGCGGCCAGGATCACCAGGTTGGATGGCTGCAGCCCGGCCGTGATCTTGTCCAGCTTGCGGAACCCGGTGCCGACGCCGGTGATCTCGCGGCCCGACTCGTGCAGCTGGCTGATCCGCTCGAACGAGTCGTTCAGCAGACCGGCGATCGGGAAGAAGTCGCTGGTGATGCGCTGGTCGGCGATCCCGAACACGACCTGCTCGGCCTGGTCGACCAGCTCCTGCGGCTCGCCCAGCCGCTCGTACCCGAGCTGGGCGATCTGGGTGCCGGCCCGGATCAGGTTGCGGTAGGTGCTCGCGTCGCGCACGATCTCGGCGTAGCGGTGCGCGTTGGCCACGGCCGGTACGGTCGACGCCAGCGTGTGCACGGCCGCCTTGCCGCCGACCTCGTCCAGCTGCCCCTGGTTCTGCAGGGAGTTGATCAGCGTGATCGAGTCGACGGTGCCGCCCTCGGCGTAGACCCGCAGGATCGTCTCGTAGATGGTGGCGTGCGATCGCCGGTAGAAGTCCTCCGGCTGCAGCACCTCGGACACGATCGCGATCGCGTTCGCGGATACCAGCATCGCGCCCAGCACCGACTCCTCGGCATCGAGGTCGTGCGGCGGGACGGTGGGCGCGCGCTGCTGCTGCTGCTGGTCTACGGCCATCAGGCGGGGCGGATCAGTAGTCGTCCGGCTCGGCTTCGAAGGCTTCCACGTTGCCCTCTTCGCCGGCTTCGCCCGGCACCACCATCACCTTGACGGTGGCCTCGACATCGCCCCACACCGCAATCGAGACGCGATAGGAGCCGAGCGCCTTGATCGCGTCGTCCAGGGACACCTTGCGGCGGTCGACCCGGATCTTGCGGGCCTTCCAGATCGCGTCGGCGATGTCGCTTGACGTGACCGAGCCGTACAGCCGGTCCTCGACTCCGGCGCGGGCCTTGATCGTGAGCACGGTGCGGTTGAGGGTGTGGGCGATGTCGCGCGCCTGCTCCTCGCTCTGCGCCTCGTGCCGCTTGCGCATCTCCTCCTGGCGCTGCACCTGTGCGACCATGCCGTCGCCGGCGGCCAGCGCCAGCTTGCGCGGCTCCAGGAAGTTGCGCATGTAGCCGGCGGCGACGTTCACGACGTCGCCCTTGCGGCCCAGTTTGTCGACGTCCTGCAGCAGGATCGCCTGTGTTCCTTTGTGTGCCATCACGTCCTCGTCGTCACGCGGCCGGGGCCGCGATCATCGTCCCACGCGCCGGCGGATGCCAGCCCGGCGCGTCCGATTTCACCGCTGCTTGCGGGGATTCAGTTGACCGCGTAGGGCAGCAGGGCCACCTCACGCGCGCGCTTCACGGCCACCGCCACCTGGCGCTGGTGCCGCCGGCAAGCGCCGGTGATGCGTCGCGACCGGATCTTCCCCTTCTCCGACACGTAGCGTCGAAGCTGGTTGTAGTTCTTGTAGTCGATCTCCTCGACCTTGTCCTTGCAGAAGTAGCAGGACTTGCGTCGAGTGGATGCGCCGGCGCCGGCACGCGTCTTGGCCGGGCGCCGCTTGGGCTTTGATGCCATGTACTGCTCCTTCTAGAACGGAATGTCGTCGTCGCCGCCGCTGGGGCCGAAGGCCGCCGGCACCGGGTCGGGCTTCAGCTCGCCGCCGCGCGGCTCGAAGCTGCGGCCCTGGCCGCCTCCCTCGCCGCCGCCGCCGTCACGCGAGCCCAGGAACTGGACCGTGTCGGCCACGACCTCGACAGCCTGGCGCTTGGAGCCGTCCTGCGACTCCCACTCACGCCACTCGAGCCGGCCATCGACCGCGATCGCGCGGCCCTTCGACAGGTAGTTGGCGCAGTTCTCGCCCTGCGCACCCCAGACCTTGATGTCGAAGTAGTTGGGCTTCTCGACCCACTCTCCGCTGGACTGATCCTTGTAGCGCCGGTTCACGGCCAGCCGCAGCTTGCACACCTGGGTGCCGCTGGGCAGGCTGGACAGCTCGGGATCGCTGGTCAGGTTTCCCGTCAGGATGACTCTGTTGATGTTTGCCACGTGTTTCCTCCAGTGCCTTTCACCACGAACGTGTGTTCGGGTATGATAGGCGGGGTTGCGGACGGCGTCAGGCGCCGGCCTCGACCGGCTCTGGCTCCGTCTCGGGCTCCTCGGCATGGGTCTCGGCACGGTCGGCCGGCTTGGCCGGCGAGCTGCCGGGAATGCGGTTGGTGGCCATGAAGCGCATCACGCCATCGGTGATGGCCAGCACGCGGGTGGCCTCGTGCAGCACCGGCGCGGGCGCGTCGAACGTGAGCACGTAGTACCACGCCTCGCCGGTGTGCTTGATCTCGTAGGCGAGCTTGCGACGGCCCCACGGCTCCACGCCGCCCCAGCTGCCCTTGCCCTTCTCAACGATCTGCTGGACTCGCTCGATCACCTCGCGGTGCCGTTCCTCCGGCACATCGGGCTCGATCAGCAGCATGATCTCGTATGGGTTGATCCTGATCACCTCCTCTGGTCTCGTGCAGCCCCGGCGGGAGATGCGCGACCATCAGGATCAGGGTCACGCCGCACCGGAGCAGGAAGCTCTCGATTGTCGAGGCGTCAGTATACTTGCGCCCTTCGAACGGGAGGCCCGGTGGGACGAGCACGATGGTTCATCGTAGGAGCTGCCGCAACGGCCGGCGCGCTGGTGGCTGCGCCCGGCGCCTACCAGCGGCTGCGCGGACTGGTGGCGGCCGGCGACCCGCCGCTGCTCGAGCCGGGGCCGGCACCGGAGCCGGCCTACCAGGCACCGCCGGCGCCCGCCGCCGCCTTCGCCACATACGACCCGCCCGAGCCGGAACCGTCGGTTGCCGACGAGGACACCGCCGAGCTGCGGCTGCGGATCGACGAGACCCGCGACCGCATCCGGAGGCGCGCCAAGGACGGCGTGGAGGCTGACACGGAGGCGGAGTAGGCGGGGCGCCGCCGTCGCGGCGACGCCCCGACGTCACCTCAACGCCTGCCGTCCACCAGGTAGACCGTGTCGAGGCTGGCCGCCGACAGCAGGTAGTCGATGCTGCCGTTGCCGTTGACATCGCCGACCCCGACGGCGTCGAAGCCCAGGTTCTCGTTGGGGGTGGTGCTGGTGATGGTGCGCAGCACGTGGCCCGTTGCACCGGACACGACCTGCACCTCGCCGGCCTGCAAGGCGCCGTCGCTGTTGGTGTAGGAGCCGATAATCAGGTCGGTCTTGCCGTCGCCGTTGACGTCGCCGGCCCCGCGGCCGGGGCCGAGTCCATCGCCTGCCGCGCCCCGCCAGGCGTGGAGGCGGGTGCCGTCGACTCCCGAGTAGACGGCGGCGAACCCGCCGGCGGCGCCGCGGTTGTTGGAGGCGTAGTCGCCGACGTAGATGTCGGGAACCCCGTCGCCGTTGGTGTCACCGACGCCGGCCACGAAGAAGCGGCCGAACTCGACGCTGCCGCGTTCGCCGGGGATCCTGAACAGCCGAGCGCCGGTCTTGCCCGAGTAGACGTAGGCGGCGCCACCGCGGCTGGGCCCGGCGCGGTTGGCGCCGATCACCATGTCAGGGACGCCGTCGCCGTTCAGGTCGCCGGTGCTGGCGGTGCCGGCGCCGAACGAATCGCCGGGATGCCCGGCCGAGAGCACCCGCATCACATGGAAGGTGCGGCCGGAGATGACATACACGCGACCGGGTGCGGTGCCGGGGTTGCCGCTGCCAGGTGCGCCGACCAGGAGATCGCCGTGGCCATCCCGGTTCAGATCGCCGGCGCTGGACACAGCGGCGCCGAACTGGTCGCCGGGCAGGTGCCCGTGGAGGCGGGCCAGCACCTTGCCGGTGGCACCGGAGTAGACGTAGGCATGGCCGACTGCTGACCCGACGTTCGGGGCGCCGCTGATGAAGTCGGGCACCCCGTCACCGTTGACGTCGCCGGCATCGGCGATCGCGTAGCCGTTCTGGTCGTTGTCGCGGCCTACCTCGCGGTAGATCAGGTGACCGGTCGCTCCGGAGTAGACCCAGACGCGGCCGCGCAGATTGGCGCCGCCGTTGACCTCGCCGATTATCAGGTCGGTGACGCCGTCGCCGTTGATGTCATCCAGGCCGCTGACCGCCCAGCCGAAGTACGCGCCCTGGCCGGTGGTGGGGCCGTGGAACGCGGCCAACACGTGCACCGGTTGGACGAAGGTGCCGGACGCGGCGGCGGTGCCGGCGAACGTCAGCACGCTCAGCAGGCCGGCCAGTGCGGCGGCCCGTAGTGGCACTCTCCGTGACATCGAAACCCTCCCGAGACGCATGTGGACGCGGCCATGCTACGAACCGCCAGGGGGGAGCACATAGGAGGTTCTTGCGGAGCGTCAGGCGGCGGTCAACAGGCGGCCGATCAGCTCCGGCACGGTATCGCCGGCGTCAACGGCGTTACGCAGCGCCGAAGGCGTCTCACCGAAGGCGCGGTGGAAGCGGGCAGTGAAATGGCTGTGCCCCTGGAAGCCGAAGCTGTGGGCGATGTCGGCCAGCGGCGCGCCGGCGATCACCAGGTCGACCGAGCGCCGCAGGCGCAGCTGCAGGTGGTACTGGTGCAGCGTGTAGCCGGTGCGGTCGTGGAAGGCCCGCAGCAGGTGGAAGCGCGAGTAGTGGGCGCCGCGGGCGATCTGTGCGAGCGGCAGCAGGCGGCCGGGTGAGGTGGCCATCAGCTCCATGGCCTGGTCGACGGCGCCGCGGGCTGCGTGGCCCGAGCTCGCCGGCCTGTTGGCAACAGCGGCAACGATCGTCATGCGCGCGATCTGGCCGGCCACCTCCGCGTCGTGGCCGGGGCGTGAAAGGTACTCGGCCAGCAGTCGCTGTCCCAGCCAGACGGTTGGCGCCAGCACCGGGTCGAACAGGTGCTCAGGTTGATCGGCCAGGCCCAGCCGGCTGCACATCGCCGGCGACAGCACGGCGAACAGGCAGTGGTCACCCTGGCCGGTCAAGTTGCGGCGGCGAAAGCGCAGGCCCGGCGGGTACAGCACGGCGTGGTTGGGGGTGGCGACCATGCCCGGCAGGGAGGCGCGAGCGATGTGCACCGGCATCCACGGGAAGACCAGGTGAAAGCCGTCGCCGATGTCGTTCTCTCCATCCCAGCGCCAGTCCCCGGGCGGACACACGAACTCGCCGACGGCGAGGTCGCCGTCTCGGAGCAGCATGCGGATCGTGGCGGTGGCGGCGGGAATGGCTCCAGGATACGCATCTGCCGGCCGGCATGGCTTGCACGAAGTTGCGCAATTCGCGCGCCGAGAACCGACCCGGCGCCGTAGACTGCGCGCCTTGGGGCGGCAGGGGCCCGGTGGCCCATCCGGTCTTCAAAACCGGCAGGCCGATGTAGCCCATCGGTTGGTAGGTTCGACTCCTGCGCCGCTCCGCTAGGCCGAATCCAGCATGGTTGGGCGGTTCATGGCCTTCGACGGTGGGCCTGGTCGAGTTACCAGAATCCGCACGGCACCCCGGAGCACCTGCAGTACAGCTATGCGGCGATCCGACACCTGCTCGAAGACATCGATTCACGCGGTCGGCGAGTCGGGCGGCTACTGAAGTCAGTCCGGGCTGAGCGGCGGCCCGGGAGTAGCGACATGCCGTGCCTCTCGAAGCATGCTGCGACCGCCGCCCGGTCGGGCGTCCCGTTGCGGGTGAGCGGACCGAGCTCCTCGTAGAACCGGTGTCCCCCACCGGGCACGTACGTCACGAGCACCTCGGCGGGCTCTGCGGTCAGGTTCAGGAAGGCATGCGGCAATCCCTGGGCAGGAAGGCGAACGCGCCCTGCTCCAGGTGGTGGCAATCGTCGCCGATCCGTACCTTGAGCGTGCCGTGGATCACGTGGATCGTCTCGTGCTAGAAGTGGTGCACGTGAAGCGGCGGCCCCGCCGTGCGGGGCGACCTCGACGATGAAGTACTCGAGCAGCCCGTCTGTCTCGTCGCCCGTCAGCTTGAAGACCAGATCGCGGCCCGGCCCGGACTGCAGACGCCGTAGGCCACGCCGGCAACGCCGATGGCAGCGCGGGCCACGAGTCGTCATGATCGTGCGATGCGGGGACCGCCTCACAGCGGCAGGCCGGTGTTGTCTGCAGTGACACTGAGCGGGAGGCACCCGCCCGGGTGCTGATCACCCGAGTCCCGAGGAGGAAACGATGGCCAGCGCCCTCGCATCGTGCAAACGGGCTGAGATTCCAACGACTCACCGACCCCGTAGCCCGAGTTCCGGGCCGTACGGAGCTGTCCTAGATCGCGCTTGCGATCGATCATCGTCCACGGGGTGCGCGCAAGCCCGCGTGGCGCGGTCGCCCGACTCAGTCGTGGGTCTCGTACTTGAACGAGATGCTGAGGCGAACGCGGTAATCGGACACTTTGCCGTTCTCGACCGTTACATCGGTGCGCGTGACCTCTGCCACCCGAAGGTCGCGGATCGTCTTCGCAGCCGTCTCGACGGCGTTTCGCGCCGCCGCCTCCCACGACTCGCTGCTGACGCCGATCACTTCCGTGACGCGGTAGACACTGTCGGACATCTCGTCTCCTCCTCCGGTCGCCTCGATCGAGAGATCACTATTGCACGTCTCCGATCGGGCCCGTGGTCGGCACAGGTAACCGCGTGAGACGCTCAAGCAGCCGCCGCCGGATGGGGCTGGCTGGGGTCTGCGGCCGCAGCGTCGATGGTCACTCAGAGGGTCACTCACCACCCGCAATCCCTCCCCCAGAGCCAAATCTCCTCTGTCTTCAAAACCGGCAGGCCGATGTAGCCCATCGGTCGGTAGGTTCGACTCCTGCGCCGCTCCGCTGCCCTGCACGGCATGGTTGACCCGTTCGCTCCGTCGAGCCGCTGGACATCGGGCTTAGTGGCCACCCACCTCACGGCCTCGCTCGGGTAGTGGATGTCGAGGTCGATGCGTGACCGGAGGTGCCGTTCGAAGACCGGGCCGAAACCGGGTGTCCTCCCGGAATCCGACACCAACCAGTCCAACCGGGAGGGTTTCGTCGCCTGGATGACCAGCCAGAAGCTGACACTGCGCTTGAATACTCAGGACCGCGATGCAGACCAGCTTCGGACTGCTGCCTCAAGCTCGTCGGCGCGCCGCCCTGGGTCGCGATGTTCGACCGTCCCGCGCTGGCGGCGAGCTGCGAAGATGGATAACGGACGACCGCGCTCGTCCGTTTGACGAGCGGTGATGCGCGGGGCGACGCGCCCGCTCGCCTGATCCACCAGCGGTTCCTCTGGGTCAAGCGCCGGTTCGGATCTATCGCTGAGCCGCAGTGAGACAGGCTCGGCTAAGGGTGGCGCTGTGGGCATGGAATCCTCCTCGTGGGACGGCGACATGATCGTCGTCAGCGGAGGGTCCGCGAGCTACCTGGAGGCGTCGGGTCTGTTGCGCGGCCAAATGGCGGGCATTCCCTTGGGCTTGTAGTTTAGCACTGCACCGACCGGTCGCTGTTCCCGACGTCCGTCGGGCGCCTGTCGGCGGAGCGATGTCCGCGTCGATACCTTCGCGCGCTATCGACCGTCTTTACACGGCGGTTCCGACGGCGCGCCCGACGACCATCGTGAGCACCATCGCCGCGATGCCCCAGACGACAACGCGCAAGGTTCCGCGGGCTGGTGGTGCGCCGCCCATCCGTGCCCCTGCCCAACCGGTCAGCGCCAGCGCCAATAACGTTGCCGCCATCGTTACCTCGATCCGCAGCGAGGAGGGAGTGAGCACCACCGCCAGCAGGGGCAGCGCCGCGCCTGCGGTGAACGAGGCCGACGACGCTGCGGCGGCCTGCAACGGTCGGGCGTGCGACAGCGCGGTCATCCCTAGTTCGTCGCGGGCGTGCACCGCCAGCACATCGTCGCGAGTGCTCAGTTCAGTCGCCACGTTCTCGGCCAGCTGGACGGAGAGGCCGCGGTCTCGGTAGATGGCGGCGAGCTCCGCCCGCTCGCCGGCTGGATCGTCGAGCAGTTCGCGCTTCTCAAGACGTAGGTCGGCGCGCTCAGCGTCGGCCTGCGAGCTGACCCAGCACGGCCGCCCGCAGCCAGCCGGTGCGATGACCAAGATGCCTCTCCCGACGCAACGTCACAACCGTCACGCCGCCGATCCGACTGGTAGCTCACTAGCGGCCCGGAGCTGTCGCTGGGCGACCACGATGCCTGCGTTCCACCCGGGTGCGCGGGCACCAGTCGGGGGCTGGATCGCCGCGATCGGAAGACCGCTGCGCACGATCAGCCACGAGACGATCGAGTTGGAGTTCCACATCTCGCCGGCGTCGAGCTCGTCGCGACCCCACACTCGCGTGGGTAGATCGGGCACGCAGTCCCACAGCCGCTGAGCGATGCGTGGTTCGTCGGTCAGTCGGAGCGGACTTTCGACGGCCTCGGCAACGTCGGGGATAACGCCGTCACGCCATCGTCGCACCTCGTAGCGGAAAATCCGCGCGCGCGCCGCCCAACGCACACCGACAGGCCCCTCTGCGACCACGCCTCTGTCCCTGCCGCGCGCGTCCGGGACGGGAGCCTGTTCAATCACATATCGCCCCGTTCCTGGGAGCCGCACCTCGAGCGCGGAGTGGTACAGGTCGCGCGCCGACCGGTGCTTGAGCCGCGCCACCACCGCCTCGAACGCCCGCCCGTTCCACCGGACCGAGCGGCCACCCGCTCCCAACGGCAACCAGTACAGATCCACCGCCGCTGCTCGATCTGCCGGGGCTTCTCGTTTGTCCGTCTCGGTCACTTCGCCGGCATTTCCGCTTCTCGCCGAACAGCGAGGCGTTCGGCTCGGTTCTTGATCTGGAGGAGCATCTTTCGCTCCATGACGAGGCTGCCGGGTTCCATGAACAGCAGGTTGAAGAGCCGCGTGGGCAGCGAGGCGTTGGGGGTCGCGATCCGGTTTCTACTGACCAGCCTCGTCGCTTGGTGGTCAGGAAGCAGCGCGAAGATCCACACCCACGTTCCGTCCTCGATCCGGACCGTGAACACCGACGCCGTCTCCATGACCTCTACACGCATCTTCGGGCGGTTCGGTCCCAGCTGCATCTCGTCGCCGACGTTCACGTCCTGGAACTGCGGCAGAACCTCGTTTGCGCTGTGCATGCCGAGGCCGAAGAGGTTCTCGATCCAGTCGTAGGTGTACGCGCCACCACGGCCGCTGCCCATCTGGATCAGCCAGGGCCAGACTGCGTCCGGCGGGGCGTCGATCGTCACGGCGCGCGTCGAGACGATGTCGGCAGTGGCGAGAAGTTCGTCGCCCGGTAGCGCCCGGGCAACTTCGTCGGGCGTCGCCCCCCACGTCAGGCACCGGCGCCTGAGCAGCACCGGATAGCTCACAGCCCAAGCGCCAGTCGCCAGCGCCAGGCCGCCGATGATCCGTTTACGTGCTCCACCCATAGCTTCATGTCCTCCAACATTCGATCGTTCCTACACCCTGACGGTGCCCAGTGGTTGCCTCGCTTCGGCCCGGTCCCGTATCCCACGAAGCATCTTCGTGGTCATAACAAGGCTGATCGCCGCAGCGGGCTCGACGACGAGCCGCGCCCAGACCCGCGTATACCGGTATCGCTCACGCACGAGCAGCCGTGTCGTTCGCTCCGGCTGCTCTCGCACCACGAAGGCCCACGTGAAGTCGTACGGAGGTGCAGCGTCGCCGATCGGAACGCCGCCACGGAGTACGAGTGACCGCCTCGGCTCCAGCGATGCCACGGACAGACCGACCTGTGGAGCGAGCCTGACCTCGGCCCCGACACCGATGTCCTGCCACTCGGGCACGACGCGATCCGCGCTGTGAATATCGCAGCCGACGAGATTCTCGAGGACGTCGTAGCTGTAGAACCCACCCCGCCCTTGACCGAGTTGCGCAATCCATGGCCAGATCCGGTCGGAGGAGGCGCGAATCGTGATCGCGCGAGTTGCGGTGAAATCGGCGAACGCAATGAGCTCATCACCTGGGAGAGACCCGCCGACCTCCTCGGCGGTTGCGCCCCAGCCGAGAAGCCAGGGCCGCGCGAGAAAGGCGTAGGCGGCCGCCGCGCACCCGATCGCAGGCAGGCTCACGACAGATCGACATCTCATCGGTCCCCACCGCTCACGAGGTCATCGCGACGGAGTCGGTCTCGGCCTCGACTCGAGTTTGGAGGTGTGCGGCGGCATAGCGGCCTGTCAGCACCGCGACGTGGTCGGTGAAGTGGGCTGCGGCGAGGAAGTCGTTGGAGACGGCTGCGACTTCGTCATGTACGACGTTCGCGGGCAGTGACGGGAACTCCTCGGTCAACGCCTTCTCCACCAGCTCTATCTGGCGGCGTGTCTGTGATGGCCGATCCGTTGTTGAGAGCGACTTCATGACGTGTCCTTTCGTTGTTCACACAGTTCGCACGAGCTCGTGCGTCCGGTTGGATTCACCCTTGGTTGCGGCTGTCGGCAGGGCGGCCGTCCTAGCACGACGGTAGATGGCAGGCGCGCCGATCGCGAGCAGCAGCAGAGCGATGATCGGAGTCGCGATGCTTCACCATGTCAGCGCAGCGAACGGCAGCGTCGCGGCGATCAGGCAGAGCAGGGCACCCCGGGCACCGATCCGGGATGGTGATGCGAGTAGCACCAGGATCGCCGCGCCACCGAGGATTCCCAGTGCGCCGGCTCGTCCCAGTGCTGTGGCGCCGAGCGCGATGTACTCGACCGCCAGCACCCCGGTCAGGATCAAGCCCCAGTTCTCCGCCAGGACATGGCAAACCTCGGTGAGCTCGGTACGAAGCGAAGACGCGACCAGAACACCGGCGGTGACGAGCAGCGGGCCTGGGACCAGCCACAGGCGTCCGACCGTGGTGAAACCGATCAGGCCGGGCACGAGCAGGCCGGTGGCGATCGCCAGCCTTTGTCCGGGGGATGTCAAGGCGCGCCGCAGGTAGAGCGCTGCGGTGAGTGCGATCAGCGCCAGGAGTGTGGTCGTGATGCCAAGCCTCGTGGTGTCCTGTTTGTCGCCCACCCAGCTGCGGATGGACGGACCGGCGGTGAGCTCGACGAGGCCGGCGACGACGCCGAGCAGCGCGCCGGCCAGTGAGGCGCGGCGGGCGACCGTCGCAGGGGTCATCGCTGCACCACCCATTCGACCGGTCGGCGTGGGCTGAGGTGCGCCGGGTGAGTCGGATACCCGAGCCGGAAGGTGACCAGCGCCTGGCGATCTGACCCGGTCAGCTCGGTGAGCGTCTCGCCGAAGGTTGGGCTGAGGCCAAGCTCGCGTTCTCGGTCGGCGCGTTCGGTCAGCTGGTTCATCGGTTGGAATGCGAGCCCGTTGGCAGCCGCCCAGAGGTGTGCCCGCTCGAACAGCCTGCCGCCGGTGATTCGCTGGGCGTTGTCGGTTGCGTCGCGAACTGTGACGATGCCATAGGCGGCGGCCGTCTTTGTATGGACGTCGCGGGTGGCGCTCAACCACGCGTCGTCCGTCGCCTGGCGCGTCTGGGCAGGCAGGATCTTGGCGGCAGCGGCCACCAGGTTGCTCAGTCCAGATGCGTCGATCGTGATGCCATCGCGGCTGGCTTGGATCGTGTCCCAGTCCTGGCGAAACCAGTCGTAGTCGCTCTGGCTCTGTGCCTGGTCGCCGACGATGGCCTCAGTGGCCGAAACCAGTGATCGGCCGATCCGTGCCCGGTCAGACGGGGACGTGAACCACTGCAGGCCGGTGTCCGTGAGGCCCCCCGCCAGGCTGCTGATCTGATGGAGCGCACCCGCGGGGATGGCACGATCCTGGTAGGCGTAGCGGTTGGTGTGGCGATTGGGGATCGCCCGGTAGAGCGCCGTTGGCAGGCGCTGTCCAGGGGTGAGGTCAACGCGAGCCGCGTGCGGACTCGATGGCCTGGAGGGCACTAGCGTGAGGTGGGGTTGGTGGCCGTCGGCCTGGCCGGCGAGGACGAGGTTCACGAGCGCAGCGCCGATTCCGATGTGCAGCTCGCGGCCGAACGGGTCGATCGCACCGATCGACCGTGACGGGTCGAGGTAGACATCGACCTGGCGATCGTCTGTGAGGTGGAAGATCCAGGCCTGTGCGTTGTGCGGGCTGGGGGCAAGCAGCGCAGCCGCGACCAGCCGCTCCAATCCTGTACCGTCCATCCACGTCCGCCACGGGTCGTACGCCGGCCCCTGACCAACCTGGAACACGCCCTGGTCGTAGGCGCGATAGGACACCACGCCGGAGCCGGCGACCAGCACGGAGCCGGCGCCCACACCGGCTCGGCGAAGGAAGCCGCCACGTGTCAGCCGACCAGTCGAACCCTCAGGCGCGCCGTCCACGAGGGGTGGCACTTGCACGGTGTGGAGCCCCGGCGGCACCGCGGGGATTGTGTCAGCCATGAACGAGGTGCCTTGGCAACCCGCCGTTGCTCGCCGCGGCTGCAGCCGTCTCCTCGCTTCGTGCGGTCGGTACCGTGTTGCCGGTCAGGACGACCTTGAGCGCGTCGGTCGTGGCCGCGTCGGCGAAGCTGTCGTAGGCCTGCATCGTGTCGGTGATCCCGAAGCGGTGGGTGATGAGGGTGGTCGGGGCGAGGCGGCCGCCGGTGATCAGGCGCAGCAGCCGGAGCAGTACGCGGTCGCCCTCGGCGACGGTGCTGACACCACTGCCGACCTCGAGCAACCGGCCGATCGCCTCGTGCCCGAGCACCGCCCCCGGCTTGGTCTCCCTCACATCGCCCTTGAGGATCTGCAGATCCGAGCCGCAGATCGTGGTGGTCGCGATCTCGACGACGATGTCGGACGGTTCCTGGATGGTGGGATCCGTCACCGAGTCCCAACTGCGGTGGTCGGGGCCGTGGTACACGAGCGCTTTCACGATAGGACCTCCGTGTCTGTTAGGGCCAAATCGCCGGTGGCGAGGAAGCCGCCCCGAAGGCGACTCCCTCGCCAGGGTGGCTATGCCGTGGGCACCGGGGTGGGCGCGACGGCCCTCGGCGTGCCTCTGCCGAACAGGCCGTTGAGGGAGTTCTGCGGGTTGCGCAGCGCGCCACCGATCGCGAGGATCATGAAGCCGAGGCCCGAGAGCAGCAGCGCCACGCCCACGACGATCCCGAACAGGGCCAGCTGGCTGGCCATGTAGGAGCTGTCGAGCGCCGTCGCAAGCGCCGTCTCGGTCACCCACACGTTGCGGGCACCGTTCGACACCGGCTGCTTGGTTGTGGAGTCGATCAGGGCGAAGTCGGTGTTGCTGGTGCCGCCACCGGGCGCCAGTTCCTTGGCGGGTGTCCCGGGCTTGGCTGTGTACTGCCCCATCTGGGCGTACACGAAGCCGCCAGTCGCCTCCAGGGCATGGATCTCCATGTACTGAGCGAAACAGCGCGCCTTGGCGCCGCTCGTCACGGCCTGGTTGGCGACGCTACAGGACGGAATGGTGACGTTCTTCAGTCCCGCCTTCTGCACCTCGGCGGTGATCCCGGCCGGCGTCATATCCGGCGTACCGACGATCTGCTGCTGCTTGAGGCTGGTCGTGACCGTCGAGCGGCCGTTGACGCCCATCACGATCGCGACCACGCCGAATACCACGAGCACGAGGCCGGCCACGAGCCCGCCGATTTCGAATGCCTTGCGCATCTCAGACTTCCCTTCCTGGAAGGAGCCCGGCCGTCCCGCGGTCGGGACATGGGGCTTGTCGTTGGGAGCGCTGACCTTCCGTGCCCGGAGGCACGTGCCGAATGCTTCGGCGTGAACGCCCGACCGGGCGTTGGGGTCAGAGCTCCCGTCGACCAGGAAGCTGGAGTCGACGCACACCAAGGGTAGCACTCTGAGGATTGTGCAAACATGCAGTTCTTGGGTCGCCGGCCTTGTGAGGACTACTAGCTGGGTTGGAGATCGGCGCGTCGAGCTTGCTGGTGCACCTGGCCGACTCGTCGGCGATCCAGGCCGAGCACATCCGTGATCAGCGGACCATCGGCCAGCGAGTCCGCGGCCAGGACGTCAACCATCGTCCGTGTCAGGGTCGGCAAGCCGACAGCGAGCAACCGCGCCACCACGCGGCGCAGATGCCGCTTCTTGACGTGGTGGTGGTTGATCGCGTCGATGAACGCGTCGACGGTCAGGGTTTCGGGTCCGGCGATCGCAAACGTGCCGTTCGGCGCCGCGGGATCGAGCGCCGCACCTGTCAGCGCGGCGGCCACGTCACCGACGAACACCGCCGCCCAGAGCTGCTCACCCGTGCCGATCACCGAGACCGCCTTCCCGTCCTTTGACAGGAACGGGGCTGCACTCGGACCAGGGTCGTCAGGCGGGCCGAAGATGAACGTCGAGCGGACCACGACGCTGTCGACGCCGCAGTCGCGGACGAGGCACTCGGCCTCCCCTTTGGTGGCGAGGTACTCGTTCGTCGAATCGGGATCGGCGCCGACGTAACTCAGGTAGACGACGCGCCTGACCGATGAGCCGCGCATCGCAGCGATGGTGCGACGCACCGTCCCGACGTTCGCCTCCTCGTAGGTGTTCCCCCGGATCGCCTGGAGCGCGCCGGCCAGGTGCACGACCGCATCGGCGTCGCTCATCGCAGCCGAGAGGTCGCCGCCGCGGCCCACCGATCGCACCTCGTTCGGTAGGTCGGCGAGCCGCTGTCGCATAGCGCGGCCGACGTGTCCGCTCGCTCCGGTGATCACCACCGGGCCGGTCAGCCAGCCTTGGATGAGGTCTCCTGGGTTCGGTTGGCGGGGGCGGGGCGGCACGCGAGATCCCGGTGACCGAGGCTGTGGCAAGCCCGGCGCCCGGCATGGCTCGACGCCGAGAGCCGCGCGGTGAATGTGCTCATCTTGACCTCCAGCAATCAGTAGGCACACGCCGACACTGTCCGGCGTGAACGCCTGACCGGAGGTTGGGGTCAGATAGCTCGTCGACCGGACGCTCGAGTCGACGCAGCAGCGACGATACCACGCCCAGGAGCCGCCCCCAACGTGAACGTTCGGGTCGCTGCAGAAGCCGGTGATGCGCGAGGGCCGCGGCCGAGTCCCAGGCCTACCCCCAAGCCCGAGTGCCCCCAGGGCTGGAGCGAGGCGGGGAGCAGGCCCCGCTCGGCCGAACGGCTGTCCCCGAACCCGCCTTCGACGGCCTGGCGCTGCCTCGCGGCGGGTACTCTCAGGGCATGGGTGTCCTGCGCGAGGTCGTCGAGGCGGATCTGCCGGTGTTCTACGAGCACCAGCGCGATCCGGAGGCAACGGCGATGGCGGCGTTTCCTTCGCGCGACCGTGACGCGTTCATGGCGCACTGGGCGAGGACGCTCGCGAACGACTCCGCGCTGACGTGGACGATCGTCTGCGACGGCGAGGTCGCGGGCAACATCGGCTGCTGGGAGGCTGACGGGCGCATGCTCGTGGGCTACTGGATGGGCCGAGAGTTCTGGGGCCGCGGGCTCGCGACGGAGGCCCTCGCCGAGCTCGTCGAGATCGTCGATGCGCGTCCGCTGCGCGCGGAGGTCGTGAACACGAACGTCGCCTCGATCCGCGTGCTCGAGAAGTGCGGGTTCATCCAGGTCGCAGCGCACGTGGGCGACGACGGGATCGAGGAGCTCGTCCTGGAGCTGCGCTGATCTGAGCTCGCCGAGTTCATGGACGGTGCCAGGTCGGGCGCGATCC
>DATIOK010000072.1:0-2669 GCA_035473255.1 Gaiellales bacterium | reverse complement strand
CACAACGACCGCCCGGCCGGGCTCTCGCTGTCCCGGCAGAACCTGCCCGTCTTCGACCGCACGGAGTTCGCGTCGGCCGAGGGCGTCGCCAGGGGCGGGTACGTGCTGGCTGAGGCCTCCGGCGGCACCCCCGAGGTCATCGTGATGGGCACCGGCTCCGAGGTGCAGATCGCCGTCGCCGCCCGAGAGGCGCTGGAGGCCGACGGCGTCCCGACGAGGGTCGTGTCGCTGCCGTGCTGGGAGTGGTTCGCGGCCCAGGACCGGGCCTACCGCGAGCAGGTGCTGCCGCCCGCGGTGCGTGCCCGGGTGAGCGTCGAGGCCGGTGTGCCCATGGGCTGGCGGGAGTTCGTCGGCGACGCCGGCCGGATCGTCGGCCTGGACCACTTCGGCGCCAGCGCGGCCTACACCGTGCTGTACGAGCAGTTCGGCCTCACTGCCGGCGCGGTCGTCGCCGCGGCGCGGGAAAGCCTTGCCGCCGCCGGGGCGCCGCCGGCCGCCCCGACCGGCCCGGCCAGCGCCGGCGTCCTGCACACCCCCACCGGCGATCGCTGACCCGCCGCCCCCTTTCCCATCCCCGAGCCCGGAAGGCACTGTCATGGCACCGAACGAGAAGCTGACCGAGTTGTCCGCAGCCGGGGTCGCCGTCTGGCTCGACGACCTCTCCCGCGACCGCATCCACAGCGGCGATCTGCAGTCACTGGTCGATGACTACTCCGTCGTGGGCATCACCACCAACCCGACCATCTTCGCCGCCGCGATCAGCGCCTCTGACTCCTACGACGACCAGGTACATGCGATGGCCGTCCGCAAGATCAGCGTCGGGGAGGCGCTGCGGACCATCACCGCCGCTGACGTCCGCGACGCCTGCGACCTGCTCGCCCCGGTGGCGCAGCGCACCGGCCGCGACGGCCGGGTGTCGCTGGAGGTGGCCCCCGGGATGGCGCACGACACTGACGCCACCGCCGCGGAGGCGGCTCACCTGTGGTGGCTGGTCGACCGGCCCAACCTGTTCATCAAGATCCCGGCGACGCAGGAAGGGCTGGCTGCGATCACTACGTCCATTGCCCGGGGCATCAGCATCAACGTCACTCTCATCTTCAGTCCCGAGCGGTACCGGGCGGTCATGGACGCCTACCTGTCCGGACTGGAGCAGCGCGTGCAGGACGGCGGATCGCTGACAGGGATCGAGTCGGTGGCGTCCTTCTTCATCTCCCGCGTGGATACCGAAATCGACAGGCGCCTGAAAAAGGCCGGCGCGGACCCCTCCCTCAAGGGCAAGGCTGCGCTAGCGAACGCGCAGCTGGCCTACCGGGCATACGAGGAAGTCTTCTCCTCCGACCGGTGGCGCGCGCTGGAGGCAAAGGGCGCCAGGACACAGCGCCCGCTGTGGGCCTCAACCGGCGTGAAGAACCAGGACTACCCCGACACCCTCTACGTCAGCGACCTCATCGCGCCGGACACGGTGAACACCATGCCGGAGAAGACCTTGAGGTCCTACGCCGATCACGGCAGCCCCGGCAAGCCCATCCAGAAGACCTACGACGAGGCGGCGCAGGTCATGAAAGCCGTGGCCGATGCCGGCGTTGACCTCGACGAAGTCTTCGCAGTCCTCGAGGACGAGGGAATCCGGAAGTTCACCGGCTCCTGGGACGAGCTCACCGAGTCAGTCCGCTCGGAGCTCGAGGACAAGAAATGAGCGAACCCATCGAACAACACAGCGGGTGACCGCACCTGGCCGAGGCGATCAGCGGAAACGCGGAAGTGACGTCCACAAAAGGACGAGCAGCATCGTTCTCGCCTGCCGGCTGCGCTCATCGGCGGGTTTGGGCGCGCCGCAGCATGGGACTCATTGTGTGAGGCTGAGGTCCTGTGGCGGCGGCGGGGGGTGACAGCGGTCGCGACCCGCCGTGGCAGAGAACATCGGCTCGGCGGCGCAGGTGCACTGCTGCCGTGCGTGCTTGCCTGCCTGGCGGCCAGCAGGGCGGTGAGGAGGGCGGGATGTCGACCGGGGTCAGCGGCTCGACGTTCGTGCTGCGGTAAGGAGTCGTCCTTCGGCGGGAGCCGGTGGAAGCGGCCGCTGACCTCTCGGAGCTGCCACTCGACGTTGATCAGTGACGAGAGCAGGAGGTAACGTTCCAGGCCGATCGTCTCGCCCCACCGCATCCCGGGTGTAGCCGATGGTGACCAGCATCGTGAACTCGTCGTCCCGGCCGGCCAGCAGCGCGGCCCGCTCGGCCACGAGCAGCACGTCAAGCGGCGTCGCCCATGCGCGCTGGGGGCTGCGGTCGAGCCCGCGTCCGGTCCTGCGCCCGCGATTGCGCGCGCGGACGGCAGGGTTGAAAAGGATCAGCGAGGGTCTTGCCGTGGCCGCGTCGCCGAGGATAGCGTGCGCTGGCATAGCGAGAAGCTCCCGGTCCCGGGCGGGTCCGAGAGCCTCTTCTCAGCTCAGGCTCTACTGATGCGACCGCTGCTCTGCTTCAGCCGCGCTCGCCTCCGCTCGGGCCTTCTCCGCCTCAGCCTCCTTGGCAGCCACGTCGCGCTGCGCGGCGGCCTTGTCCTGCTGGGCCTCGCCTTCCTGCTTCACCGACTCGTTCCCGGTTACGGCTCCGAACGCCTCCTTGGCTCGGCCCTTCGCGTCTTCCGCGACGCCTTCGACGCCTGCGTTAGGC
>DATIOK010000071.1:0-11448 GCA_035473255.1 Gaiellales bacterium | reverse complement strand
CACGGGCGCAGGTACACGCGGCCGTCGATCGCGGCCGGGGCGACGTAGACGCGGGCGTCGCGCTGCAGCTCGACGGACAGCCGCGCGTTGTGCGCGTCCAGGTCGGCGACGCCGGCGGGGACGTGCCGGAACGGCACGATCGAGAGCTGCGGCGGGCCCAGCGCCTCCAGATCCGGCTGAGCGGTGACCAGCTCGTGGAGCAGTGCCGCCTGGCGCAGGTTGCGCCGCACCGCGCGGCGGAAGGCCTCCGCGCCGTGCACACGGAAGGCCAGCCACAGCTTCAGCGCGCGGAACGGGCGCGAGTACTCGAGCGTGACGTCGACGGCGTGCGGCTCGTGGCGCTCGTGCGGCAGGTAGCCCTCGTCGTGCGCGAACGAGTGGTGCAGATCTTCGCGCTTGCGCACCAGGATCACGCCGCATGCCTTCGGCAGGTAGAGCCACTTGTGGGCGTCGAGCGATACCGAATCTGCCTGGTCGAGCCCCGCGAACAGGTCGCCGGTCTCGGGCAGGCAGGCGGCCGCCAGCCCGTAGGCGCCGTCCACGTGCAGCCACACCCCGCGCTCCTGGCAGAGAGCGGCCAGGGGCCCGATCGGATCGACCGCGCCGGTCAGCGTGGTGCCGGCCGTCGCGATCACGGCGACCGGCGTGACGCCCGCGGCGCGGTCACGGTCGAGCGCCTCGGCCAGCTCGCCCGGCACCATGCGGCGGTCGCCGTCGAGGCCGATCGGCCGCACGTTCGCGGCGCCGATGCCGAGCAGCTCGGCTGCGCGCATCACCGAGTAGTGGGCCTCGGCCGAACAGTACACCGCCGCCCGCAGGCCGCCCATGCCCGCGGCACGCGCTCCCGGCAGCGCCCGCTCGCGGGCGGCGGCCAGGGCGGTCAGGTTGCTGATGGTGCCGCCGCTCGTGAACGCGCCGCCGCCGACGGGGTAGCCGACGAGCTCCCCGACCCAGCGGACGGCCTGCTCCTCGATTGCGGACGCGGCACCGGCGTAGACCGCCAGGTTGGCATCGAAGCAGGAGGCAAGCGCGTCGGCGACGACGCCGATCGGCAGGCCGGACGACCCCACGAAGGCGAAGTAGCGAGGGCGGGGCTGGGCGATGCTCTCGTCGAGGATCTGGGCGGCCTCCTCGAGCGCGCGGGTGACGGGCTCAGGCGTGTCGGGCAGGGGCTCGCGCAGCACCGCTCGCAGATCGTCGTCGACGGTGGGCTGTCCCGGCCGGGCCTGGTCGAAGCTGTTCCAGGCCTGGCTGATCAGCGTCACGGCGAGCTGCAGCACCTCATCGCGAGGCGCGTCCAGCTGCAGTTCGGGGCCATCGCCGACCGCGCTCATGCCTGCACTGTAGTCAGGCGGGCGGCGGCCGAAAGCTGCGCTGGCCCTGCACCAGTACGCGCCCGTCGAGCGGGCGCCAGAGCAGCTCCTGGGTCTCGTCATGGTCGTCGAAGCGATACAGCACCAGCGTGCGCGGGCCGACGCTTCCGATCAGCTCGGCCGACCGCAGCCTCTCGATGCGCGGTATGGCACCGACGCCCGCGGCGGCGAAGTCCGGCGTCCACAGCGCCTTGACGGCCGCCGCGTCGTGGGCGTTGAGCGCGTCGACGTAGCCCCGCGCCGCGTCCTGGGCGGCCAGCTTGGTGGCGAGGCGTGCGAGCCGGTCGGTATCGCCGGCCGCCTCCAGCGCAGAGCGGTCGATCAGCGTGAACAGGCGCTCGTCCTCGACCAGCGGACGCCCGGCGGACGGCGTCCACTGCTGCTCGACGACGTAGGCCGGATAGGCGGCGCCCGGCGTGGTGGCATGCAACATCGTGTGACGGCCCAGGAGGCCGAGCGGGCGTGCGGCAACCGCGTGCTCGGCCAGTGGAGCCAACTCCTCGGCCGCGGCGCGCAGCCACAACTCGCCCGTTGTGAGGGCACGCAGGGCATCCGTGTCGTGCCCAACCAACGCGTCGCAGACGGCCTCGGCTCCGGCCCACAACGTGCGATCGTCGACGCCCTGCACCGCGGCAGGATCGCACATGTCGATTTCGGCACGCGCCCGTTCGTCATAGGATCGAGGCGGCGACCCACGCCGCCAACGAACGAATGGAGGAAGCGGTGCAGTATGTGCTCTTGATCTACGGGGATCCGGCCGCTGCCGAGGGGATGTCCGAGGAGGACGGCCGCGCCATGATGGCCGAGTACTTCGAGTACACGGAGGGGCTGCGCCGATCGGGCGCGTACGTCTCGGGCGAGCCGCTGGAGTCGGCGCAGACGGCGACCACGGTGCGGCAGCGTGACGGCCAGCAGGTGATCAGCGACGGGCCGTTCGCGGAGACGCGCGAGGTGCTGGGCGGGTTCTACGTGCTCGAGTGCGACTCGCTGGACCAGGCGCTGGAGCATGCCGGGCGCTGCCCGGGGGCCCGCTACGGCTCGGTCGAGGTGCGGCCCGTGATGGTGATGCCGGCCACGGCGTGACCTCGCAGGCGGCGGCAGTCGACCGGGTGTTCCGGTCAGAGTTCGGGCGTGCCGTCGCGCTGCTTGCCCGCGTCCTCGGCGACATCGGGCTCGCCGAGGACGCGGTTCAGGATGCGTACCTGGCCGCGCTGCGCCGCTGGCCGGCCGACGGGGTTCCCGATAACCCGCGGGCGTGGATCGTGGCGGTGGCCCGGAACAGGGCGATCGACCGGCTGCGGCGAGACCGGGTGCTGGAACGGCACACCGAGGAGCTGACCCGGCGCGCGGAGGACGAGATGAACCGGTACGACGAGAGCGCGGACGACGACACCATCCCCGACGAGCGGCTGCGGCTGATCTTCACCTGCTGCCACCCGGCGCTGGCGACCGAGGCGCAGGTGGCGCTGACGCTGCGGCTGGTGGCGGGGCTGACGGTGCCGGAGATCGCGCGGGCGCTGCTGGCGGCGGAGCCGACGATCGCCCAGCGGCTGGTGCGGGCCAAGCACAAGGTGCGGGCGGCCGGGATCCCGGTGCGGGTGCCGCCCGACGACCAGCTGACCGATCGGCTGGCGAGCACGCTGGCGGTGGTCTACCTGATCTTCAACGAGGGGTACGTGGCCACGTCGGGGCCGCAGCTGCGGCGGGACGACCTGGCGGGCGAGGCGATCAGGCTGGGGCGCGTGATCAGCACGCTGATGCCGGATGAGCCAGAGGCGGCCGGGCTGCTCGCGCTGATGCTGCTGCAGCACTCGCGGCGCGACGCCCGCACCGACGCCGCCGGCGAGGTGGTCCTGATCGGCACGCAGGACCGGTCGCAGTGGCACAGCGACGAGATCGCGGAGGGGGTCGCGCTGACGGAGCGGGCGCTGCGCATGACGCACACGCCCGGGCGCTACGCGCTCGAGGCGGCGATCGCGGCGGTGCACGCCCAGGCGGCCACGGCGGAGGACACCGACTGGTGGCAGATCGCGGCGCTGTACGAGATGCTGCTGGGAGTGTCGCCGTCCCCGATGGCGGCGCTCAGCCGCTCGGTCGCCGTGTCGATGGCACAGGGGCCTGCGGCCGGGCTGGCGCTGGCGGAGACGATCGCCGCCGAGGGCTCGCTCGCGCACAGCCACCTGCTGCACGCGACCCGGGCCGACATGCTGGGCAGGCTGGGGCGCTCACAGGAGGCGGCCGCGGCGTACCGCACCGCGATCGAGCAGGCCGGCAACGAGGCCGAGCGCCGGCTGCTGCAGCGGAAGCTGGCCGACCTGCCCGAGCCGTCACAACCACGCACGACCCGGTAACGCCCCGCCCGGCCGGTACCGCCAGATCCGGCCTGTGTCTGACCCCGGCAACATTGCAACGACCCGTCACGGCCGCCTACGCCGCGCGATCGCGAAGCACCGCCGACCGTGACAGCTTCGTCCAGCACGTCGGGGTGACGCGCCGCGAGCGCCAAAGTGCCGGTGACGACCTCATACGCGCCGCTCACGGAATCCCGCGCGCAACACCCGCGCCTGGCACCGGTGTTGCCAACGGCGAAGCATCGACCCGTGACGGCGCGGTGACGGTTACCAGCCGGAGGCGGTGTGGATCCCGATCACGCGGCCCTGGGGCACCAGCGCGTCCGCATCGAGGCCGCCGAAGGCGCCGCGGTGGAAGATCAGCGGCTGGCCGCCCGACCCCTCGAAGTCGATCACCTCGCCCACGACCAGATCATGGTCGCCGGCGACGTGCGTGCCGTACACCTCGCAGCGCAGGATCGCGAGCGCGTGGCGCACGACCACGAAACCGTGCGGGTCCTGCACCGTGTAGCCCTCCGGGAACGGCGCTCCCGGCTTCGCGAACGCCAGGGCCACGTCGCGCTGGTTGCGGTGCAGCACGTTGACCGTGAACCGGTTCGACGACTTGATCGCCTCCAGCGTCCGTGTGGCGTGCGCGAGCGACACCAGCACCAGCAACGGATCCAGCGAAACCGACGTGAACGAGTTCAGCGTCATGCCGGCAGGCTGGCCCTGCGCATGGGTCGTCACCACGGTCACGCCGGTGGCGAACGCCCCCACGCATTCGCGGAAGTCGAGCCGCAGTTCGCCTGAGATGCTCATTCGGCCGTACAGTATCCATCGCGGCGCCGCCTGTCAGCGCCCGCGGGGAAGAGAGGACAACTCATCATCCTGATCAGCCTCACCGGCGTATCGAAGACTTTCGGTGCCCGAACCATCCTGCGCGGCCTCGATTTCGAGGTCGACGAGCGCGCCCGCGTGGGCGTGATCGGGCCGAACGGCGGTGGCAAGTCGACGATGCTGCGCCTGCTGGCCGGCAGCGAACACGCGGACGCGGGCAACGTCGCCCGCCGCCGCGAGTTGGTGACCGCCTTCCTGCCCCAGCAGGTCGCGCCCGAAGAACGCACGCCACGCCAGATCGTGCGAGGCGCCAGACCCGAGATCGCGCGGATCGAGCGCGAGCTGTCCGATTGCGCCGCCCGTCTTGGCGAGCCCGACGTGATCGCCGACCTCGACCTGATGAGCCGCGTTCTCCGGCGCCAGGAGCGCCTGCTGGACGAGCTCGACCGGGCCGGCGGCCACGTCTTCGAGGGCCGCATCGAGACGCTGCTGCTCGAGCTCGGCCTGCGGCCGGACCAGTTCGATGAGACCTCGGCCGTGCTCTCCGGCGGCCAGCGCAAGCTGGTGGCCCTGGCCGCCTGCCTCGCCCAGGACCCGGACGTGCTGCTGCTGGACGAGCCCGAGACGCACCTCGATGCCGAGCGCCGCAGCGACCTCGAGCGCCTGGTGCGCCGCTTCGACGGCGCCGTGGTGATGGTCAGCCACGACCGCTACCTGCTGGACGAGACCGTCACCACCATCGCCGAGCTGGACGGGGGCGCCATCACGCTCTGGCCCGGCAACTACTCGGCGTACGCCGTCTCCCGCGAGCTCGCCCTGCAGCGCCAGGAGCACCACTACCAGACCCAGCAGAAGGAGATCGCGCGGCTGGAGGAGATGATCCGCCGCTTCAAGCAGTGGTTCAACCAGGGCGACAACGAGCGCTTCATCGTCGCCGCGCGCGTCAAGCAGCGCCAGATCGACACCATGGAAAAGGTCGACCGGCCGGTACTGGAGCGTCGCAAGATGGGCCTGCGCCTGCGCAGCGAGCGCCGCGGCGGCCAGCGCGTGGTCGAGCTGCGCCACGTGGACGCCGCATACGACGGCGAACCGATCCTGCGCGACGTCTCGCTGACGGTGATGCGCGGCGAGCGGGTCGGCATCATCGGCGCCAACGGCTCCGGCAAGAGCGTGCTCACCCGCCTCATCACGGGCGAGCTGGAGCCGGCCTCCGGCGAGCGCTGGATCGGCCCCTCGATCGAGCTGGGGACGCTCGTGCAGGAGCACCACCCCGCCCTCGGCGCCGCCACCCCGATCGAAGCCGTGCGCCTCCAGCGCCCCTGCACCGAGGGCGAGGCCGTGCACGCGCTGATGCGCTTCCTGTTCACCTACGAGCAGGTGCGCCAGCCGGTCGAGAAGCTGTCGGGCGGCGAGCGCACCCGCCTGGAGCTGCTGCTGCTGATGCGGGGCGGCGCCAACTGCCTGGTACTGGACGAGCCCACCAACCACCTGGACATCGATTCGGTGGAGGCGCTCGAGGCCGCGCTCGAGAGCTACGACGGCACCGCCGTCTTCGTCTCACACGACCGCTACTTCCTCGACCGTATCTCCGACCGCATCCTCGAGGTGCGGGATGGCCGCGTGTACAGCTCGGAGGGCGGATACAGCGCCTGGTACGCCCGGCACAAGGGCAGCGTGGCCGCATGAAGACCGCCCCCCGCCGCCCGCGCACGATCCAGGAGCGCCGCGACATCGCCCGTCGCCGCGTTCGCCGAGAGCGGCAAATCGCAGCCGGCGTGACGCTCGGCTGCGTGGTCGTCGTGGGCGCGTTCTTCGCCCTCAGCCAGGGCGGCTCGGCGATCGACACCAGCGCCGCCGAGCACGGTTCCTCAAAGCCTGCCCCGCCCCCGCAGGAGCCGCGCGGCGGCCGCACGCTTCTGCCGGACTACCGAGTCGTCGCCTACTACGGCGCCCCGCAGGACCCCGGCCTCGGTCAGCTCGGCATCGGCTCCCCCCACTCCGCCACCGCCAAGCTGCTGACCCAGGCCGCTCCGTACGCCCGCCCCGGCCGCCCGGTGATGCCGGCCCTCGAGCTGATCGCGACCCTGGTCACGGCCGCGCCCGGCGACGACGGCAAGTACCGCTACCGGCAGAGCAGCGACCTGATCGACCGCTACCTGGCCGAGGCGCGCCGGGCCAAGGCGCTGCTGATTCTCGACATCCAGCCGGGCCGGGCGCGGTTCATGGACGAGGTGCGCGGCTATCAGCCGTACCTACGCGAGCCGGATGTGGGGCTGGCGCTCGACCCGGAGTGGAGCATGCGCAGGCATCAGATCCCGGGCCAGGTGATCGGGTCCACCGACGCATCGATCGTGAACCAGGCCGGGGCGTACCTGTCGGCCCTGGTCAAGCGCTACGACCTGCCCCAGAAGCTGTTGATCGTGCACCAGTTCACGCCCGGCATGATCCAGCACCGGCGCACCCTGGCCGAGCACCCAGGCGTCGCCCTCGTGATCAACATCGACGGGTTCGGCAACCCGCCCAACAAGATCTCCAAGTACGACCTCTTCGCCAAGCGTCACCCGCCCTGGTACAACGGCTTCAAGCTGTTCTACCACGAGGACACCCACATGATGTCCCCGCGCGCGGTGATGCACCTACACCCGCGTCCGAACGTCGTCATCTACGAGTAGCGCGTCAGGCGGTGGCGGCGAACGGATGCCGCGCGATCTCGGCGCAGACCTCGGCGGCGAGATCGATGAACGAGCGGGCCGCGGCCGACTGCACGCGGTCGCGGTGCCACGCGATCCCGATCAGCCGCGGCGGCAGCTTGCCGCTCATGTCGACGGCGCGGGTGCGAGGATCAGCCAGGTCGACCGCCAGCGCCGGCATCAGCGCAACCCCCACTCCGGCCGCCACCATCCCCTGCATGGTGCCGTTGTCGTCGGACCGGAAAACGATCTCGGGAGTGCTGCCGCGCAGGCGCAGCTGCTCCTCGACCTGGTGCGACGACGTGCAGGTGCGGTAGCTGATCAGCGGCAGGTCGCCGACCTCGCGCAGCGACGGGGGCTGTCCCGCGGCCAGCGGCGAGCCGGCCTTCACGACCAGCATGTGCGGATCGCGCAGGATCTCGATCGCCTCGAACGGGCCGTCCGGCAGTGGCAGCTGGATGAACGTGAGATCGAGGTCGCCGGTCTCGACCTGCCGCACCAGCGCGCCGTCCTCGCTCTCGGACAGCTGCACGTCGACGTGCGGATGCGCGACCGAGAACCGCAGCATCACTTCGGGCAGCACGCGCGCGCCCACGCTCTGGTACGTGCCGACGCGCAGCGACCCGGCGTTGCCCTCATGCAACGCCGCCAGGTCGGCCTGGGCCGCCCGCAGACGCGCCACGATCCCGTCGGCATGGCGCAGCAGCACCGTTCCCGCCTCGGTGATCGAGACCGGGCGCGGGCCGCCCGGCCGCTCGACCAGACGATCTCCGACCAGGCGCTCGAGCGTCGCGATCTGCTGGCTGACGGCGGACTGCGTGTAGCCCAGCCGGATCGCGGCGCGGCCGAAGCTGCCCTCCTCCGCCACGGCCTGCAGGGCAGCCAGGTGCCGCAGCTCGACCCCGAGCCAACTATCAGGTTCCATGATCAACTTCCCGTCTGGTGGGTGTACGTGAGATTGCCGGGCCCGTGAATAGGCCGTTCTCGCCGAAATCTTCCATAAGCATGGCTAATCATATACACCGATTAGTGGATTTGAGCGAATCTTCGCCAGGGCCGATACTTCCACCATGGCAACGCTCATGATCATCTTCATCCTGGCGGTTGGCCCGCTGGCGCTGCTGTTCGGCGTCGACTCGCGGCCCACCGATACCCGGGACACGCGACGCTGGCTGTAGACGGCTGACGTTTAGTCGCCGCGCAGCTCGGAGTCGAGACGCGCGCCCAGCTCGGCCACCACGTCGAGCACGGCGTCGATGTCATCGGCCTCGGTGCGGTGGTTGACGATGCACGCCCGCAGCACGAACCGCTCGCCCAGCAGCGCGTTCGAGATGTAGACGCGGCCGTCCAGCTGCAGTTCTGTCATGATCCGCTCGTTCAGCCGTGACAGGTAGCCGGCGTCAAGACCCGGCTCCGGCACGTACGCGAAGCAGCAGATCGAGAGCCCCACGGGGGCGGCCAGCTGGAACCGGTCGCGCTCCTGCACGCGTGCCGCCATGTAGCGCGCCAGGGCCGCGTCGTGCGAAATGCGGGCGCCGTAGGCCCGGTGGCCGTGCGCGAGCAGCGACACCCACAGCTTGAGGGCCTGGAAGCCGCGGCTGTACTGCGGCCCCAGCTCGCCCAGGCTGACACCCGCGCCGGTGCGCTCCCGGTCCTGCCACACGTACGACGCGTGCACCTGGTAGGCATCCACCAGGTGCTGCGGGTCGCGCACGAGCACGCAGCCGGCCGACTGCGCGATGTAGAGCCACTTGTGCGGGTCGAACGCGATCGAGTCGGCCCGCTCGATCCCGGCCAGCAGCGGCCGCAGGTCGTCGGCCAGCACCGCCGGGCCGCCGTAGGCCGCGTCGACGTGCATCCAGACCTGCTCCTCGGCGCAGACCTCGGCCACCTCCGCCAGCGGGTCGATGGTGCCGGTGGACGTCGTGCCCGCGGTGGCCACCACCGCCATCGGCTGCAGGCCGGCCGCGCGATCGCTGCGTATCTGCTCGCGCAGCGCGCCGGTCATCATCCGCAGCCGGTCGTCGACCGGCAGCCGCCGCACGGCAGCGGTACCCAGCCCCAGCGCGTCCGCCGCCCGGTCGGTGACGACGTGCGTCTCATCGGTCGCATAGATCACCAGCGGCGGGCCCGCGGCCACGCCGTCGCGGCGGGTGTTCCACCCCGCCATGTGGTCGCGCGCCGCCTTCAGCCCGACCATGTTGGCCATCGCGCCGCCCGACACCAGCAGGCCGGCCGCCTCTTCGCCCATGCCGAACCGGGCGGCGAACCACCGCACCAGGTTCTGCTCGATCTCGCTGGCGGAAGGCGAGAGCTGCCACCCGCCCACGTTCATGTTGACGCCGGAGGCCAGCATGTCGACCACAGCGCCGGGCACGGTGCCGCTGCCGGTCACGTAGGCGAGGAACCGCGGGTGACCGCACTGGACGCCCCACTCGATCAGCACGTCCCGCAGGTGGGCGATCAGCTCGTCGTCGCTCATGCCGTGCTCCGGCACCGGCCGCACCACCGCGGCGCGCACCTCCGCGGCCGGCGCGTAGCGGGAGATCGGCATGTCGTCGAGGCCGTCCAGGAAGTCGGCGTAGAGCCCCACCGCGCGGTCGGCCAGCGAGCGCATGCGGGCCGAATCCCAGTCGAGGTCGGATACGGGCGCCGGGGGCTGGGTCTGTCGTGTCACAGACATGCGCGTCAGTATCGCATCGCCCCGTAGACTGAGAGAACCGTGAAGCGCACCATCGAACGTGAGATCAAGCTGCGGGCCGGCGCCGGGTTCGCGCTGCCTCGCGAGCTGGGCGATCCGCTGGCCCCGCGGACCTTCTCCTCGACCTATCACGACACCTCCGACCATCGCCTGGCGGCGTCGGGGTTCACCCTCCGCTACCGGGCCGAGCACGGCTCCGGCGCCTGGCAGCTGAAGCTGCCGCGCAACGGTGACCGGCTGGAGCTGGAGCTGCCGGGCTCGCCGGAGTCGGTGCCGCCGCCGTTCGGAGATCTGCTGGCGGCGACCACCCGCGGCCGGCCGCTGGCTCCGGTGGCGACGCTCGACACGACCCGGCAGGGGATAATCGTCCGCGACAGCGGCCGCGATCTGGCCGAAGTGGTTATCGACGAGGTGGTGGTGTCCCGCAGCGGCCGGCGCGTATCGCGTATCGACGAGCTCGAGGTGGAGCTGGTCGACGGCGACGACGCGTCGCTGCAGCGGATCGAGCGGGCGCTGCGTGCCGCCGGCGCACTCGACGCCGATGAGCGCCCCAAGCTGTTCCGCGCGCTCGGCCTCGTCCGCCCCGAGGGCAAGCCGCCCCGTCGCAAGGCGAAGCCGATGACGCACCTGACAGCGATGCTGGAGGCGCAGTACCGGGCGATCTTGCAGCACGACCCGGGCACACGGCTGGGCAGCGACCCCGAGGAGCTGCACCAGCACCGCGTCGCCATCCGCCGGCTGCGCGCCCTCCTGCAGGCAGCGAAGCCGATGCTCGACGCCGATTGGGTCAAGGACGTGCGCCGAGAGCTGGCCTGGGCCGGCCGCGCGCTCGGCGAGGTCCGCGACCTGGATGTGCTGCTGGGGCACCTCGACCAGGATGCTCAGCACCTCCCGGTCGAGCAGCGGCACGCATTCGACGCGCTGACCGTGGCCCTCACCGCGCAGCGTGAGGAGGCGCGCAAACGGATGCTGAAGACGCTCCGCGCGCAGCGCTACATGCGCCTGCTCGACCGCCTCGAGGGCGAGCTGGCCGCGCCCCCAACCGGCGAGGAGCAGCCGTCGCTGGAGCGGATCGCGGGCGACGAGTTCGAGCGGCTGGCGCGCGAGATGGCTGAGCTGGGCCCCGATCCCGCCGACACGGCGCTGCACGAAGCCCGCAAGACCACCAAGCGCGCCCGCTACGCGGCCGAGCTGGCCGAGCGGGCACGGGGGCGCAAGGCCACGCGGTTCATCGCCGCAACCAAGCGACTGCAGGACGTGCTCGGCGACCACCAGGACGCCGCGGTCGCCGAGCGCACGATCCGCGAGTTGGCCGAGCACGCCGCGTCCGAAGCCGCATACGCCGCCGGCCTGCTGGCCGAACGCCAGCGCGCGCGGCGCCGCGTCGCGCGCGCCGCCTATCCGCGGGCGTGGAAGGCGGTACGCAAACGCGGCCGGGCCGCCTGGTCGTGATCCTGCTGATCCGGCACGGTCGGGCCGGGAAGCGCAGTGCCTGGGCCGGTGACGACAGCCTG
>DATIOK010000070.1:0-4109 GCA_035473255.1 Gaiellales bacterium | reverse complement strand
GACACCGGTGATCCAGGCGCTGCCGCGGATCGCGGGCACGATCGCAGGGCGGTCTCCGACGCTGGTCTCGGACACGATCCGGCCCTCGAACGCCGTGCCGATCGCGGAGGCGTGGGACATCGTGTCGCCCACGCGCATCTGGCCGCGCGCGTGCAGCGCCGCCATCCGCGCCGACAGGCCGGTGCCGGTCGCCGAGCGGTCGAGCCGCCCCGGCGACACGACCACGGCATTGCGAGTGACCTCCCCCACCCCCCGCCAGGGTTCGGCGATCTGGACGATGCTGACGCCCGAGATCTCCGGGTTCTCGGGGTGCGTGCAGGGCAGCTGCTCGCGGGCGGCCGCGCGGATTCGCTCGCCCGCCAGCGACAGCTCGCGCGCCTCCGACGGCTCGATCGCGAACCCCAGGGCGCGCGCGTCGGCGATCGCGTACCACATGCCGCCGTAGGCGACGTCGACGGTGAGCGTGCCCAGCCCATCCACCTCCAGCAGCGCGTCGAGGCGGTCGGCGAAGCACGGCACGTTGCTGAACTCGACGCTCTCGCAGCGGCCGTCCCTGCAGGCGGCGCGCACCTCGATCACGCCGCCCGGCGCCTCCAGCCGCAGCACCGTCTCCGGCTCGCGCATCTGCACGGCACCCGTCTCCAGCAGCACCGTGGCCGTGCAGATCGTGTTGGAGCCCGACATCGGCGGGTACTCGGTCGGCTCCATGATGATGAAGCCGGCGTCACAGCCCGGCTGCGTGGCCGGCACCACCAGGTTGGCGTGGCAGGCGACGCTGCCGCGAGGCTCGCGCAAAAGCAGCTTGCGAAGGCCGTCGCCGTGCTGCTGCAGATGGCGCATCTGGTCGAACACGGTTGCGCCCGGCGGCGGCAGCACACCGCCCACCACCACGTTTCCGATCTCGCCGCCCGCATGGCAGCTGACGACGGTGATGGTGCGCACAGCTCGCATCGGCCGAGCATACCGGCGAGCAATCAGAGGTAGATTCCGCGTGTGACGCTGGTGCACTTCCTGGTCGACCTGGGTGTGGCGGGCGTACTGACGGCGCTGCTGGCCCGGGTGGTCGAGCTGACTGATCGCGGATCGTCCGATGAGGGCCCATCGGACGGCGGCGGTGGTGGCGGCGGCGGATGGTGGCGACGGCCGGCCCCACCGGCCCCGCGACCGCACCCGACCGGTGCCCGTGATCGCCGCAACCCGCCAGAGGCGCGGCCTCACGACCGGCCGCGGCCGGCCCGAGTCCGCGTCCACTGATCAGCGGCTGTTGCGCTCCTTGATCGCCCGCTCCATCTGGCGGCGGGCGTCGCGCTCGGCGATCGAGTGGCGCTTGTCCACGCCCTCCTTGCCCCGCGCCAGGCCCAGCTCGAGCTTGACCTTGCCGTTCGTCAGGTACAGCGCCAGCGGCACCAGCGTCATGCCCCGCTGCGCCACCTTCACGCCCAGCTGGTGGATCTCGCGGCGGTGCAGCAGCAGCTTGCGGTCGCGCACCGGCTCGTGGTTTTGGAGGTTGCCCTGCCGGTAGGGGGCGATGTTCGCCCCGACCAGGAACACCTCGCCGTTTCGCAGCTGGGCGTAGCTCTCGCGGATGTTGCCGCCGCCGTCGCGGAGCGACTTCACCTCGGTGCCGGTCAGCGCGATGCCGGCCTCGACCCGCTCGACGATGTGGAAATCGTGGCGGGCCTTGCGGTTCTCGGCGATCATCTTGCGGGCGGGCGCGGACATCAGGTGGACTTTACGCGGTCGCCGCCTCCGGCTCGGTCGCCTGATCGAGGCCGGCCAGTCGCTGCGAGCCGATGAACAGGCCCGCCGCCAGCAGCGACATGGCGGCGCAGACCGCGTAGCCGGTGACGTAACCGTTGCGGGTGATCATGTAGCCGACCAGCGGAAACAGCCACAGCATCTGGATCGAGAAGAAGCCCTCGGCGATCGACATCGACGTGGCTCGGAACTCGGAACGGGTGTTGTGCTGCAGGTAGGTGGAGAGCGTGACGTAGACCAGCTCCGGCAGGCCCGCAACCACCAGCAGCATCAGTACCGGCAGCGCCAGGCCGGGTAGCGCCGGGCCCAGCACCAGCGCCGCCGCAGCCACCAGCGATGTGCCACCGACGGTGGCGGTGAGCGACGCGCGGTCGTGCATGCGGCCTCCCACCCAGCTGAACAGCGCACCAACCAGCATCCCGCCGCCCAGGGCGAACCCGAGCATGGCATCGGAGGCGCCGCGCTCAGCGAACAGCGGCGCGGCGTAAAACCAGGCGCTGGTGAAGGCCGCCCAGTAGATGCTCCAGGCGATCGTCAGCACCGCCAGCCGCGGCGAGCGGCGAAGCGCTGACAGACCACTGCGCGCGACCGAGAGACCCTGGCCGGCAGTGCCGCGGGCATCGTCAGGCAACCGGCTGGCGATCCCGCTCGCGATCAGCGCGCAGATCGCGGTCAGCCAGAACGCGGCCGGCCGCGACCAGGTCGCGATCAGGCCGCCCGCCAGGAACGAGATCGCACTCGCGAACTGGAACACGGCCCACAGGCCGCCCAGCATGCGGGGAAACTGCGCCTGGGCGTCGTCGTGCGCGAGCGCGTCGAACAGGTAGGCCTCGTCGGCACCGGTGCGCAGCGCGAATGCCACGCCGTGGATGGCGCCGGCCAGGCAGATCAGCCCGAACCCGGGCGCGTAGACGTAGCCGAGCTCGCCGGCCGCGGTGAAGAAACCGGCGGCCACCAACAGCCGGCGGCGGCCGAGCGCGTCGGCCAGCGCGCCGGTCGGCACCTGCGCCACCAGCATGCCGACGTGCAGCGCAGCCTCGACCAGCCCGAACTGGGTCAGCGTCAGCCCTCGCGAGAGCAGGTATACCGCCCACACCGGGCCGGTGAAGATGATGCCGTTGAAGAGCTGGTAGAGCCTGAAGGTCCTAACCGTGCGCGCGTGCATGAAACTCCTCGAGTGATCGGAAAGCCGGACTGATCAGCTGAGCGGCACGCCGATTTTGGGCGCACCACTCCCTGGGACCCGGCCCCGTCAGTGCGAGACGCGCGAGATGCTGAAGCGCAGCCGGCGGACCACCGACGTGACGAACTCGATGTTGGGGCTGCGGTGCTGCATCGGCGAGCAGGATATCAGCGATACGGGTCTGGCTTCCGCCTGACCTGCCGAAGCACCCAGGCGCTACGCCGGCCCGCCCAGCGCCGCCGGCAGCGCCGCCAGGTCGGCCAGATCGAGGTCGACCTCGACCTCTCCGAACGACGAGCCCTTGCCGGTGCGCACCAGGCAGGTGCGCATGCCGATCCCGGCCGCCGGCGCCAGGTCCGACTCCGCGTCGTCGCCGACCATCATCGCCTCCGCCGGAGCGACACCCAGCAGACGGCAGGCGCTGCGGTAGATCTCGGTGGAGGGCTTGCCCACCACCACCGCTTCGGTCGCCGCCGCGTAGCTCAGGCCGACCACGAACATGCCCGCGTCAAGCGCCGGGCCGTCGGCGGTCGGCCACCAGCGGTTCTGCTGCATCGCCACCAGCGGCACACCGCCGAGCAGCGTCCTGAAGACCGCGTTCAATCGTGGGTAGGTCCAGCTCTCGTCGGGCCCGCCCAGCAGCACCACCTCGGCGGTGCCCGGGTCATCGACCAGCTCGACCCCGTCCAGCTCGCCGACCACACCCGGCTCGACCAGCGCATACACGCGCTTACCCGCGTGCTGGGAGCGGAGGTGTTCGGCGGCGGCCGATGCGGCCGTCGTGATCCGCTCGACCGGCAGCTCGTAGCCGATCCCCGCGAGCCGGTCCGCGATCGCCGCCCGCGTCCTGCCCGTGGTGTTCGTGAGCACGCCCAGCTCGATACCGTCGGCCGCCAGCTCGGCGACGGCCGCCGCCGACCCCGGAATCGGCGACCAGTCAACGTGCAGCACACCCTCCATATCAAGGACGATGCCGCGCACACCGCTCACTGCAGGGCGTCCTCGATCATCTGCCGCGCGATCGGCGCAGCGGTCTCACCACCCACGCCGCCGTGGACGATCAGCACCGAAACCACCACCCGCGGCGCCTCGGCCGGCGCGTAGCCGACGAACCAGGCGTCGGTCTTGATGCCGGGACCAAGCTCCGCGGTGCCGGTCTTGCCGTTGA
>DATIOK010000069.1:0-21295 GCA_035473255.1 Gaiellales bacterium | reverse complement strand
CACCTGTCGATGACGGTGCCGACGGCCGGAACCACGATCGGAATGGACGAACGCATCCTCGGCACCACCACCTACATGCGCAGCCCGCTGCTGTCGCGGTCGATCCAGAACTCGCGCCCGTGGCTGAAGCTCGATCTCGAGCGGATCGGCAAGCAGCAGGGCATCGACTTCGCGGCGCTGATGGACTCCGGGAACAGCGATCCGACGCAGGTGCTGACCTATCTCGACGCCACGTCCGACACCGTCGTGAACCTGGGCCATGCCACGGTCGACGGCGTCGCCACCACCCGTTACCACGCCGATATCGACCTCTCCAAGGCGATGAGGGTGATGGTCGCGCGCGCCCCGGCCGGCCAGCGCAAGGCCGTGCGCTCGACGTACCGCACCCTGCTCCAGGAGAGCGGCACCACCAGCTACCCGGTGGACGTGTGGGTGGACGCGGACGGCTTCGTCCGCCAGATGCATATGTCGGTGCCGATGCCGGTGGCGCAGTCGTCGTTGGACATGACCATGAAGCTGTCGCACTTCGGCGCTCCCGTGCACATCAAGCCGCCGCCCGCCTCGCAGGTCACCGACCTCGCGTCGCTGGCCGGCCGCGGCAGCTGAGCCATAGAATCGGTCGCATGGCGTCCCATGCAGATCGCCAACCGGTGCGCCTGGCGGAGCTGGTGGCCGCGCTCTCGCTGGGCATCGACCTCGGCTTCGGCCAGCCGATGGAGCACGTCCTGCGCCAGTGCCTGATCGCCTTGCGGCTGGCAGAGCGGGTCGGCCTGGACGAGGAAACGCGCGCGGTCGTCTACTACACGGCGCTGCTGGTTGGCGTCGGCTGCCACACCGACGCCCACGAGCAGGCCAAGTGGTTCGGCGACGACATCGCCCTCAAGGCGATCAAGTACGAGCACGGCCCGGGGCGTCCCATGGTCGCCGCCAGCATGCGCATGATCGGCTCCGGAAACCCGCCGCTGCACCGCTTCCGGATCGGGCTCGAGTTCGCGTTGTCAGGCCGCCGCGAGGTGAACGACATGATCAACCACCACGCCGCCCTGGCCGTCTCGCTGGCCCAGCAGCTGGGGCTGTCGGACGCCGTGCAGGAGGCGGTCGGGTGCGCCTACGAGCAGTGGGACGGCCATGGCTGGCCCGGTGGCCGGGCCGGCACGGATGTGCCGGTGGCGGCACGCCTGTCCGGCATCGCCGACTACGTCGAGGTGGCATATCGCATGGGCGGGGTGGACGCCGCCCGTGATGTCGCACGCAGCCGGCAGGGCAAGCAGTTCGACCCCGCGCTGTCGGAGGTGATCTCCGACGAGGGCGAGATGATCCTGTCAGGGCTGGACGACGTCGGCACCTGGGACGCGGTGATCGACGCCGAGCCCGCGCTGGCGGTGGCGGTCGGCGCAGACCAGCTCGACGAGGCGCTGCTGGCGGTCGCGAACTTCGTCGACCTGAAATCGCCCTACAGCCTCGGGCATGCCGGAGCCGTGGCCGACCTGGCAGGCGAGGCCGGCCGGCGGCTGGGCATGTCGGAGGTTGACGTGACCACGCTGCGGCGGGCCGGCCTGGTGCACGGGCTGGGGCGGCTTGGCATCTCCAACGCGATCTGGGACAAGCCAACCGCACTGGGCGCCGGCGAGTGGGAGCGGGTGCGCCTGCACCCCTATCTGACCGAGCGCATGCTGCAGCAGTCGCGGTCGCTCGCGCCGCTGGGTGCGATCGCCGTGCAGCTGCGCGAGCGGCTGGACGGCTCCGGCTACCCGCGCGGCCTGTCGGGCGCCGCGATCTCGCAGCCGGCGCGGGTGCTGGGCGCGGCCGACGCCTACCAGGCGATGCGCGAGCCCCGCCCGTACCGGCCGACGCTGCCGGCAGACCTGGCCGCCTCCGAGCTGCGGACCGAGGTCAGGGCGGGGCGGCTGGACGCCGAAGCGGTGGACGCCGTACTGGCAACGGCCGGCCATCGCGTTCCCAGACGCCGCAGCGGCGCGGCCGGTCTTACCCCGCGCGAGGTCGAGGTGCTGCGACTGCTGGCGCGTGGCTTCACAAACAAGCAGATCGCGGCCCAACTCGTGATCTCACCGAAGACGGTGGGCAACCACGCGGAGCATATCTACGCCAAGATCGGCGCGACCAACCGGGCCCGGGCCGGCCTGTTCGCGATGCGGCACGGGCTGCTGCCCGAAGAGCGGACGCCACCCCACGTCGGCGCCGGGAAGATGGGGCAAACGCCTCAGGCGGGCCGCGCCGGCCGGACCTAGACTGGATTCAGTCCAGTCTCAGGAGGTCGAGATGCTGAAGGTGTCACGACAGAGCGCGGAGCACGTCGAGGACCACGGCCCGGTCGAGGACCGCCACCAGGACGGCGACGGCTATACCATCAACTTCGTAACATTCAAAGCGGATATCGACGGTACGCCGCTGCTGAAGGGGCTGCCCGGGGACAACTGCTCCTGTCCGCACTGGGGCTATGTGATCTCGGGCCGCATGACCTACGTGACCGACGGGTGCGAGCACGTTGTCGAGGCGGGCGACGCCTTCTACCTGCCGCCCGGGCACATCCCCAAGGTCACGGCCGGCACGGAGTTCGTCCAGTTCAGCCCCACGGAGCAGCTGGAACACGTGTCGCGGCACATGACCGATGCCGCGAAGCGTATGCAGGGCGCGGGCGCGTCCGGCTGACGAGCGAACCACGGGGGCGCCGCCGGGTGGCGGCGCCCCCGCAACCTCAGGCCAGCGCCTTGGCCTTGAGGGCGTCGAACTCCGACTGGTTGATGGCGCCGCTGTCCAGCAGCTGCTTGGCCTTGGCGATCTCGGCGGCCGAGCCGCCCGATCCGGCCACGGTCTGGACGTAGCTGTCGAACTCGGCCTGCGACTGCTTCACGCTCTGCACGTTTCGCTCGGCCATCGACTCCGAGTTGGTGATCATGTAGGCCAGCAGGCCGACCAGCGGGACGCACAGCAGGAAGAGCAGCCACAGCGCCTTCTTGCCTCCCGAGGCGTCATGCCGGCGGAAGATGTCCACGATCACCTGGAACAGCATCATGAAATAGATCACCATGAAGAAGATCACAAGCAGCGACCAGAGAAAATCTCCGAGGCTCAGGATCATGCACACGCTCCTTTAGGTATTGGGCCGGCGCTCGCCGGTGCAAACCGGTTTGTACCACGCGCCGCGATATCCTTGGCGGCCCGTAGCCTCTTCGAAAGGATGCATCTCGTGGCCGACACGAAGATCGTTCTGCCCGACAGCGAGATACCGCGCAGCTGGTACAACATCCTCGCGGACGCCCCCCACCCGCCGCAGCCGCCGCTGCACCCGGGCACCGGTCAGCCGATCGGGCCCGACGACCTGGCGCCGCTGTTCCCCATGGATCTGATCCTGCAGGAGGTCTCCACCGACCGCGAGATCCCGATCCCCGACGAGGTGCTGGACGTGCTGTCGCTGTGGCGCCCGACGCCGCTGCATCGTGCGAAGCGGCTGGAGCGGGAGATCGGCACCGCGTCGCGCATCTACTACAAGTACGAGGGCGGGTCGCCGGCCGGGTCGCACAAGCCCAACACCGCCGTCGCGCAGGCCTTCTACAACGCCCGCGCCGGCCGCACGCGCCTCGCCACCGAGACCGGCGCCGGCCAGTGGGGCAGCGCGCTGGCCTTCGCCTGCCAGGCCTTCGGCCTCGAGTGCAAGGTCTACATGGTCAACATCTCCTACCAGCAGAAGCCCTACCGGCGGGTGATGATGGAGACCTGGGGCGCGCAGGTGGTCGCCAGCCCGTCGCCCGACACCAACGCCGGGCGCAGCATCCGCGAGCGCGACCCCGATTCGCTGGGCAGCCTCGGCATCGCCATCTCGGAGGCGGTCGAGGACGCGGCCACCCGCGAGGACACCAGCTACTCCCTGGGCTCGGTGTTGAACCACGTGCTGCTGCACCAGACCGTGATCGGCCAGGAGGCGCAGCGGCAGCTGGCGCTGGCCGGCGAGACCGGCGTCGACGTGGTGGTGGGATGCGTCGGCGGGGGGTCCAACTTCGGTGGCCTCGCGCTGCCGTTCGTGGCCGACAAGATCGCGGGTGCCGACATCGAGATCATCGCCACCGAGCCCGCCGCCTGCCCGACGCTGACGCGCGGCCCGTTCGCCTACGACTTCGGCGACACCGCCCAGCTGACACCGCTGGTGCCGATGCACACGCTGGGGCACGACTTCGTCCCGCCCGGCATCCACGCCGGCGGGCTGCGCTACCACGGCGTGGCGCCGATCGTCTCGCAGCTGCTGCTGGACGACCTGATCCGGGCCGAGGCATACACCCAGAACGACTGCTTCGCCGCCGCCCTGCGGTTCGCTCGTAGCGAGGGCATCATCCCGGCGCCGGAGAGCTCACACGCGATCAAGGGCGCGATCGACGCAGCCAAGCGGGCCGACGAGTCGGGCACCTCGCAGGCGATCCTGTTCAACCTGTCCGGGCACGGGCACTTCGACATGGCCGCCTACGAGTCGTACCTGCACGGCAGCCTCGAGGACTTCGAGCTGCCCGAGGAGGAGATCCAGCGGGCGCTGCGGGCGATCGAGCCGCTACCCAAGCCGGCGGGCGCCTCCGCCTGACAGGCCCTTCGAGCACACACCGCCAGCCTCGCCGCCGATGGTCGCCGGGCGGCGCCTCTCTGCATCCGAAAGCGGCCTCGTGCGCTACGTCTCTGCCGGCTCCACGGCTTCCGAGTCCTCTTCGACCCAGGCGCCCACCCGCTTGGAGGTGCGCGAGATCAGCCCCACCACGCCGCCCGGGACGAAGATCACGATCACCAGCAGCGTCGCGCCCAGGATCGTCAGCTGCCAGCCCGGATAGTCGATCAGGATGGTCTGGATGACCGTGACGATGGCGGTGCCGATCAGCGGCCCCATGACGGTGCCGAGCCCGCCGATCACGAGCATCGTCACGTCGATCGACATCGGCGTGAGGCCCATCTGGCTGGTCGTAAACGACTGCTCGAACGACAGGTAGAAGCCCCCCGCCACGCCTGCCAGGAACCCGGACAGGCCGAACGCGATCACGCGTGTCATGCGCGGGTTGACCCCGCGCGCAGCCGTGTAGCCGGGGGAGTCGCGGATCGAGCGCAGCGCGATTCCCAGGTGCGATTGGCGCAGCCAGGCCACCACCAGGCACGACGCCACGATCACGGCGGCGAACACCCAGTAGTAGGCGCGCAGGTAGCTGGTCTGGGACATGTTCGGGAACAGGCCGGGCACCGTCGGGTAGCCGTAGGAGCCACCGGTCAGGCCGCGCGGGTCGTTGAGGGCGACGTACTGCACCACCTGGGCGAACGAGAACGTCAGGAGCGACGTGTAGATGCCGAACAGGCGCAGCGTCGGGAAGGCCAGCAGCACCGAAATCACCGCCGAGAACAGCCCGCCGCAGATGATCGCGATCATGGCCGGCATCCAGGTCTGGTGCAGCATCAGCCAGCCGGCGCCGTAGGCGCCCAGGGCATAGATCGCCAGCTGGCCGAAGTTCCAGACGCCCGCCATCCCCAGCACGAAGTTCCAGGAGATGTTCAGGATCAGCACCACCTCGGCGGTGACGATGATGGTCATGTAGTAGGGGTCGGTGTAGACCAGCGGGAACAGCGCGACCAGCACGATCGCGCAGCCGATCATCATCCAGCGGGTCGTTGACAGACCGGAGAACGTCCCGGTCACAGCCGCGCCTCCGAGGGGCTGCCCTTCAGGCCGTAGGGCCGGATGACCAGGATGATCAGGATCGCGGTGTACAGGATCGGAAGCGTCCAGGTGGTGCCGATCTTGACCTCGCAGAAGGCCTGCATCAGCCCCACCAGGTAGGCGGCGTAGAGGGTGCCCGTGAGGCTGCCCAGGCCGCCCAGCACCACCACGATCAGCGCCTGCAGAAGCGGCAGGTCACCGGCCGTGGGCGATGCGAAGTAGAGCGCGCCGAGGAACACGCCGCCGACGCCGGCCAGTGCCGAGGCCAGGCCCATCGTGGCGGGGTAGAGGCGGCTGACCGGCACCCCCAGCGAGCGCGCGGCGTCCAGGTCCTGGGCGACCGCTCGCACGGCGAAGCCCCAGCGGGTGCGCGCCAGGAACAGGCCCAGCGCCCCCATCAGCAGCACTGAGACGCCGGCCATGGTCAGCTCGTGGTAGCTGATCGAGACGCCGTGGTAGACGTCGAGGTTGCCGCTCACGATCGGCGGCACGTTCTTCTGGAACGGTCCGAAGTGCTGCAGTGCCACGTTTGTCAGGAGGATTCCCACCGCGAACGTGGTGATGAACGTGACCATCTCGAAGTCGACCTCGCCGCGACGTCCGATCAGCGGCTGCACCGACACCAACTCGGTCAAGGTGCCGACCACGAAGGTGACGATGAAGGCCAGCACCAGCGCCAGCAGCGGGTTCACGCCGTGGGTCGCCAGCGCCCACCAGCCGACGTAGCCGCCGATCATCACCATCGAGCCCTGCGACATGTCCAGGATCCGCAGGGTGCCGTAGATCAGGGTCATCCCGATCGCGACCAGCCCGTAAATCGAGCCGTACACGAGTCCGTTTACAATGATGGCAACTACGTCAGTCATGTGGTCACATCCGTGATCGATCCCAGGTATGTCTCTACGACCGTGCGGTCGTTCGAGAGCTCGTTGAAGCTGCCGCTGCGCACGATGCTGCCCGTCTCCAGGATGTGCACCACGTCCGCAACACCGCCGATGTGGGTGAAGTTCTCCTCGACCAGCACCACCGTCGCACCCGATTCGGCGCGCAGCTTCGCGATAGCCGCGTAGACGGCTTCGATGGCGACCGGCGCCAGCCCCAGCGAGGGCTCGTCGATCAGCATCACCCGGGCCGGTCGCATCATGCCGCGGCCGAGGCCCACCAGCCGTCGCTCGCCGCCCGACAGCGTGCGCGCCTTCTGGTCGCGCTTCGACTCGACCACCGGCAGGTCGGCGTACACCCGTCTCAGCGTCTCGCGACGGCCACGCCAGGAGCTGGACACGAACGCGCCCATCAGCAGGTTCTCTTCGACCGTCATGTCGGCGAACAGGCCGTCGCCCTGCATGATGTGGACGACGCCGCTTTTCGCGATCGACTCGGCCGAGCTGCTGTCGATACGCTCGTCGCCCAGCGTGATGGTGCCCGACATCGGTTTGACCAGGCCGGATATCGCCAGCAGCATGGTGGTCTTGCCATGGCCGTTGGGGCCGATCACGACCGCCGTCGTGCCGGCCCCGACCGAGAGGCTGAGGTCGCGCACCACCACGGTGCGGTCGTAGCCGGCCACCAGCCCGCGGACGTCGAGCGCCGCGGTCATTCGGCACCCGACCCGCTGGCGCCCAGGTACACGTCGATCACCCGCTGGTCGCGCATCATCTCGGCCGGCGTGCCCACGAACAGCTCAGCGCCGTGGTGCATCACCAGCACGCGGTCGGCCAGCGCCACCAGGGCCCGCATCACGTGCTCAATGCAGACGATCGCAACGCCGGTCTCGCGGACGCGCCGCAGCAACGCCAGCGTGTCGTCGATCTCGCGCGGGTTGAGACCGCCGAACGGCTCGTCCAGCAGCAGCACCAGCGGCTCCGTGGCGAGCGCCGTCGCGATCATCAGGCGCTTCTTGTCGTACACCGGCAGCTGCGACGCCGCCGCCGTCGCGCGGTGCTCGAGCCCCACCAGCTTCAGTGCCGCCTCGCCGGCGGCGACGTCATCGCGGCGGGAGCGGCGCCCGGTGCGGCTGCGGCGGAAGCTGGCGGCCAGGTACGCGTTCTCGAGCACGGTCAGCGTGTCCGCCGCCACCGGCTGCTGGAACGTGCGGGCAAGGCCCATCCGGCAGCGGGCATGGATCTTGGTGCCCAGTATCGAGCTGCCGCCAAGCTCGATCTCGCCCGCGGTTGCGATCGTGTGCCCGGTGATGGTGTCAAACAGCGTGGTCTTGCCCGCACCGTTGGGCCCGGCGATGCCCAGCACCTCCCCGCCCTTGACGCTGAAGGACAGGTCGTCGACGGCGCGCAGCCCCCCGTACAGCTTCGAGATGCCTCGAGCTTCGAGGGTCGCCTGCGGGCTGCGCGCCGCCGTCTCGGTCACTGCAGCCACGAGGGAAGCTGGAACTTCCCGGTGGTGTAGGGGGTCGGTGAGATGGCGACCTGCTGCCCGTTCTGGATCTGGAACGTGAGATGTGCCATCCCGATCGAGGGATCCGGCGTGTCGTCGGGGTACGGGATGCAGGTCAGCCCGGTGCGGTTGAACGTGTATGCCCCGCAGACACCGCGGTAGGGCGTCGACTTGATGTAGGCGTTGACCTTCGCGAAGTCGTAGGGATTCCCGGCCACGCCCACCGCCTGCGCCCAGATCTTCATCAGGTCGTACTGGTCGCCGGCATTTGAGAAGCCGGGGCCGGATCCGTACTTGGCGGTGAACTTGTCGATGAACGGCTGCGCAACCGGGTCGTTCTGCAGGATCCCGACCACCGTCGACCAGATCACACCGTTGGCGGAGCTACCGGCCAGCTGAATGTACTGCGGGATCGACGGCGCGTACTGCTGGTAGACCAGCGACTTGGTCGGCTGCTGGGCGAACTGCTTGATGAACGCCGCCTCGTCGCCCGCCGCGTAGTCCGAGAACACGATCATGCCCGGGTTCACGTCGCGGATCTTGACCAGCACCCCGCCCCAGTTGGCCTGCGGCGCCGTGAACTGGTCGAACCCGACCACCTGCCAGCCCTGCTTCTGCACCGAGGTCTGGAAGCTCTTTGCGATGTTCAGGCTGTAGGGGTCGTTGGAGGTGACCACGTAGGCGGTCTTCTTGGACGGCGTCCAGCTGCCGTCGGCGATCAGCGAGTTCATCACCGAGACGATGCCGGAGCCGTAGGAGAGCTCGCTGGGATCGCCCTGGAAGATGTTCGTCGCACTGTTCTGTGCGACCCAGTCGACGTTGCCGTGCCAGGTGTTCACGTGGAACGTGGGGATCTTCTTGTCGGCCACGATCGGGAACTCGACCGATGTGTAGGAGCAGAACGGCATGAACACCGCCGCGACGTTCTGCGATACCAGGTTCTGCAGCACCGTCTTCATCACGTCGGGCTGCTGCGCCTGCGTGTCGACCTTGACGAGCTGGAGCTGGTAGCCGGCCACGCCGCCGGCGGCGTTGATCTCTTCGACCGCCAACTCCTGGCCGCGGGACATCTGCTGGCCGTCACCCGCGTAGGGACCGGTGACCGGTACCGCAGCGCCGACCTTGATCGTGCCCTTGGAGCTGCTGCCGCCGGTGCTGCCGCCACCCCCGCTGGAGGAGGATGACGACCCCGAGTTACCGACGGCGTAGCCGATGCCGCCGCCGACCACCAGGCCGGCCGCGCCGGCTCCCACGGTTCCCTGCAGGAAGTTCTTGCGGCTCATGCCCTTGCGACCGCCGCCACCTCCACCGCCTGCGGCCGCGCTACCGGCCGCAGGGGCCGCGTCGCCTCCGGGCGCTGTTCCGCCGCCGTCTTCTGGCGTTGCGTCACTCATGGTTCCTCCTCGATCGTGGCACTCTGCGCCGGCGCATCTCCCGACGGAGCCGCGCCGAACCCTCCTCCGCCCGCACCCACCAGCGACAGCACGTCGCCTCGGTACAGGTGGATGTATCCCTTGCCGGTGACCGGTGCGGGCTCTGCGGAGCCCGCCCGCTGCACCGTGGCCTTTCCTGGCGAACCGGCTCCCCCGCCCTCGCGGCCCCTGGCCGCGAACTCGGGGACGGTCTGCTCGACGTAGTACATGCCATCTGAGACGTCGGCCAGCAGCCGATAGTCGCGCCGCAAGCCCATTCCCCCGCGCATGCGGCCGGCACCGCCCGATCCCTCGACCAGTTCGGTGCGCTCGATCCGCCACGGGTACTCGAGCTCGGCGATCTCGGCCGGGAGAATCGCGCAGTTTGAGCAGTAGGGGTCGATACCGTCATCGCCGGGCGCGTCGCGGCGGGCGCCGCCGCCACCGCCGAGGATGTCCGCGAGCAGCGTCAGCCGGCCGGAGCGGGAGTCGACGGCCTGGAACACCAGCGCCGGGAAGGAGACGTGGCTGGCCGCCACCGACCGCTCCGGCAGCAGCTCGCAGAGCGCCTCGATCAGGACGTCGCTGAGCCGCTGCACCGCCAGATGCCGCGCGCTCAGAGCCGCCGGGAAGATCGGGTTGAACACGGTGCCCTCGGGTGCGATCACGCGCACGCGGCTGGTGAGGCCGGCGTTCTGCGGTACCTCCGGCCCCAGGAACGCGCGCACCGCGAAGTAGGTGCCGGCGTGAGCGCTCGATATTGGGACGTTCATGCCCGACGTGATCTGCTGGCTGGAGCCGGACAGGTCGACCACCAGCGTGCCGTCGTCGACGTGCACGGCGGCGTGCACGCGCACCGGGGAGGTGCCCTCGAAGCCCTCGTCGTCGAGGAAGCCCTCGGCCGCCACGGTGCGGCCGGGCCAGGAGCGGAAGGCGGCCTCGGCGCGCAGAGCGGTCGTGTGCAGCAGCGTCTCCATGCCCTGAAGCACGGTGTCGGTGCCGTGGGCGTCGGCGAGTTCGCCGACCCTTGCTATGCCGCGGCGGCACGCGGCAAGCTGCGCGTCGAGGTCGCCCAGCGTCGATGCCGGGTCGCGCACGTTGGCGCCGATCAGGTCGTAGAGCGCCCGGACGCGGGTGCCGCGCTCGACCAGCTTCACGGCCGGGAAGATCAGCCCCTCCTGGAACAGCTCCGTGCACTGGGCGCTCTCGGTGCCCGGGAAGCGGCCGCCGATGTCGATGTGGTGAGCGATCGACCCCGCCCAGGCGATGATGCGGCCGTCGCGGTAAAGCGGCGTGAACACCTGCAGGTCGGGAGTGTGGGTGCCGCCCATGTAGGGGTGGTTCGTGAGCACGGCGTCACCTTCGGCGATGTCGTCGCTCCACTTCTCGCGCGCCGCCTCCAGCGCGAACTGCATCAGGCCGAGCTGGGCCGGGATCTGCTCCGAGTTGGCCACCATGCGCCCGTCGCCCGTGAACAGGCCGCAGTTGAAATCGAGCATCTCGCGGATGATGGGCGAGTAGGAGGAGCGGTACTCGACCACGGCCATCTCCTCGGCGATGTGGTGGAAGCCGCTGGCCAGGATCTCCATTGTGATCGGATCGATCGTTGTCGCAGCAGACATCAGTCCGCCCCTCGCTGCAGCACTAGGGTGCCCGCGGCGCCGACGCGTCCGCTCCAGCCGGGTGGGATCACCACTGTCGTGTCCTCCTGCTCGATGATCGTCTCGGCGGCGATCGTATCGTCCTGCGCGAGCTGCTCGCGGCCGGCAGCCGTCCACCGGCGCCAGCCGCCGTGGTAGACGCGGCGGGTACCCGCGACTGCGGGCCGCCGGCCGTCCTCGGCGACCGTCCAGTCGATGTCGGGGATCCGCGCCAGCGCGCGCAGGCGCAGAGTCACGATGTCGGTCTCGGTGACAGTCGGCGTGTAGTCGTAGAGGCGCCGGTGCTCCTCCTCGAACGCCTCTTCGGCGGCGGCGATCGCCTCGGCCGTGACCGGCCGCGGCGCGAACGGCACGGTCAGGTTGTAGGCCTGGCCGCGGTAGCGCATGTCCAGCTCGTGGGAGAACTCGAAGCTGCGGGTGACCGACGCCGACGTGTTCAGCAGGTCGGCCGCTTCGGCCTCGAGGCGTGCAAACTCCACATCGAGGTCCGCGGGGACGATGGCGGCGGTCGGCTGCAGCCAGCTGCGGCGCAGGTCGTGGCGGATGTCTGTGGCGAGCAGTCCCAGCGCCGCCGCGACGCCGGGGTAGCGCGGTATCACGACCCGCGGGATGCCGAGCTCGTCGGCCAGGTCGCAGGCGTGCATGGGCCCGGCCCCGCCGATGGCAACCAGCGCGAAGCGGCGCGGGTCGTGGCCGCGGGCGATCGTCATCACGCGCAGCGCGTTGGCCATGTTGGCGTTGGCGATGCGCAGGATTGCGGCGGCCGCTTCTTCCACACCCAGGCCTAGCGGCTCGCCCACGGCGGCCGCCACGGCCCTCTCGGCCAGCTCACGATCGAGCGGCACGCCGTCGGCCAGCGCGCTCTCGGGCGAGAGATTTCCGAGCACCACGTGGGCGTCGGTGACCGTCGCATCCTCGCCGCCCAGGCCATAGGCGGCGGGTCCCGGCTCGGCGCCGGCGCTGGCCGGGCCGACGGTGAGCGAGCCGAACTGGTCGACGCGGGCGATCGAGCCACCGCCGGAGCCGATGCAGAGCACGTCGATCTGGGGCAAGTTGATGGGCATCCCGGCGGCCTCGCCTGAGAACCGGCGTTGCGGGCTGCCGTCGATGACGAGGCCGATGTCGGCTGTAGTGCCGCCCATGTCGAACGTCAGCGCCGCGCTCTCTCCGACCAGCTCGGCCAGGCGGGCCCCGCCGATCACGCCGGCCGCAGGGCCGGAAGCGGACAGGGCGATCGGCAGCTCGCGGGCACGGGCGGCCGGGGCGACGCCCCCGTTGGTCTGCATCATGTGCAGCGGCACCGACACGCCCTCGCCGGCCACCTCGTCGGTGACTGCGCCCAGGTAGGCGCCCATCAGCGGCAGCAGCGAGGCATTGAGGGCGGTGGTCGAGGCCCGCACGTATTCGCGGAACTCGGGCACCACCCGCGACGACAGCGACACGACGGTGCCCGGTAGCTCCTCCGCCAGGATCTCAGCAACGCGCCGCTCGTGGTCGTCGTTGATGAAGGAGAACAGCAGCATCACGGCCACCGCCTCGACGTCGCGGTCGCGCAACGCGGCTGCGGCGGCGCGGACGCTGTCGGCGTCCAGCGGCTCCACCTCCTCACCGGCGGCGTCGAGGCGGCCGCGAACGCCCAGGCACAGGTCGCGAGGAACGATCGGCTCGGGCTCCGGCGTCCAGAGGTCGTAGACGTGGGCCCGCATCTGGGTGCCGATGGCGAGCACGTCGCGGAAGCCCTCGTTCGTAATCAGGGCGGTGCGGGCAAGGCGGCGCTGGACGATCGCGTTGGTGGCGACGGTGGAGCCGTGGGCGAGGTAGCCGACGTCGGCGGCCTCGGCGCCGGCTCGCTCCAGCAGCTGGCGCAGGCCGTCCATGAAGCCGGCCTCGATCCGCTCTGGCGTCGAACGCACCTTGGCGATGCGAACGTGGCCGTCGTCGACCACGATTACGGCGTCGGTGAATGTTCCTCCGACATCAATCCCGATGCGACCGCGCTTGTCGCTCACCGGCGTGATGCTACGGCATCGCAACCGATGCGCCAATCCGCCGATCGACGCACATTGGGCCGCAACCGGGAGCTGGCCGAGCCGCGCGCACTGCGACGCTGGATCTGCGGCAGCTAGAGAACGTCACCTCACGAGGGGCTGCTCCAGTGGTCCGGCGGCCGACCGCTCCGCGGATCACTCGGCTCGATGTTCGCGGGGTTCGCCCTCAGGGACATCCTGGCGTCCTGGAGACTCTGGGCCTCCTCGTCGAGACTCCGGCTCTTCGTTGTCCAGCGCCCGATTCCAACACCGATGACGAGTGCCACCACGGCGACGACGATCTCCATCTCTGAGCCCCGTTTCGTTCGAGTTCACCGACCGTCAGGACGCCGGCGCGGGCTGTGACCGTGAACCTCGTTCCCAGGCTACGCGAAGCGGGGCACGATCGCGAGCTCAGGCCGGGTCGGCGTTGCCCGGCTGCGACGTCAGCACCGGCGACGTGAGCGTCTTCTTCTTCAGCGTGGATGGGTCGACCGGCCGGTCGCCGTGCTTCCCCACCCGGATCGCCCGGTGCAGCGCGCTGCCCTTCACGAGCTGGTTCCAGGTCAGGAACCAGACCGTCCAGCCGTTGCCCCAGGCGCCGCCGCGGGGGCTGCCGGTGACCGTCACCGGATCGCCCGGCACCGCCCAGTTGTAGTAGGTCTCGGCGTTGGCCGGCGACAGGTTCACGCAGCCGTGGCTGACGTTCGTGAAGCCCTGCTCGCCCACCGACCAGTACGCGTCGTGCATGTAGTCGCCCGACCACGTGAACCTGACCGAGAATGGCACCATCAGGTCGTAGCCCGGCCCCTTCATCTCCACCGGGTTGGCCTTCTCGATGGTCAGGTACGTGCCGTTGGGCGTGTCGTCTCCGGGCTTGCCGGTGCTGATCGGCCAGGTCGCGTACAGCTTCTTGTGCCGGTAGATCTGGACGTGGTGCTCCGTGGTGCTGGCGACCGCGATCAGCGAGTCGCCGATCGTGAACACCTGCTTCAGCGTGTGCGTGCCGTAGACGCCGGGTGCCGCCTCGACGCCGTCCAGGTCGCCCTCGAAGTGCACAGTCGTGTGCTCCGGCCAGTAGTTCCGGGGCCGGAAGTAGACGGTGCTGTTGCCGTCCCAGTACCAGGCGCCGGTGACGGGCTTGGATGCGCTCACGTGCAGCGCCCGCTCGACCGCTCGCCGGTTCGTGACCGGGTGGTCGAACGTGAGCGTGATCGGCATGCCCACGCCGTAGGTGCCGTGGGCGCCCTCGAAGATGGTGGTGTTCTCGACCTGAGACGGCGCCAGCGTGCGGAACCGACTGGTCGCGGTGACCGTGTGGCCGGCGGCGTCAACCGCCGTCGCGTGCACCGTGTAGCGGGTGGCGGTGTGCAGCGTGGTTCGGCTGATCCAGACCGTGTGGCCCTGCTTCAGCTTCCCGGTCAGCGGGTCGCCGGGAGCGCCGGCCGTGACGCCGGTGAGCTTGCCGTTGGTGACGCTGACCATCACCGTCTTGCCTGGAGGCACCCGCCGGTGGCCGTTGGACGGCTTGATCGAGAAGTGCACGGCCGGGGTCGCCGGTGGCGCCGACACGCCCCCGGCTTGGGACGGCGCGCCTGCCGACATGCTGCTGCACGCCCCCGTAACGGCCACCATGCCCGCCATGACAACGGCTGCGGCGGGGGCGCGAAGTCTGCTGGTCATGCGGGCCACGCGCCATAGAGTACCGGCAGTATCGACCGGCACAAAGCCGGCTGGCCCACCGATACCAAATCGATCACGACCGCGGCCGCCGCTGATCGCTCTCCGCCAGCCGCGCGAGCAGCAGCGTCGCCTCGGCCAGCAGCCGCCGCTCGCGCTCCGTCAGGTCGAGCTCGATGGCGTTGGCCAGCCAGCCCTCGCGGCGGCGGCGATCGTCCGCCACGGCCTTGCGGCCGGCCTCGGTCAGCGTGACCACGACCAGGCGCCGGTCGACGGCGTGCGGGCCGCGCTCGACCAGCCCGCGGTCGGCCAGCCAGGCAACGGTGCTTGCCATCGACTGGGGCCGCACGCGCTCGTCGGCCGCCAGGTCGCTGATCGACGCCGGACCCAGCCGGTCGAGCCGGCCGAGCACCGTCACCTGGCTCAGCGTGAGGTCGCGCCGCTCCTCGCGTAGGCGGCGGATCAGCTGGCCGATCACGACCCGCAGGTCGCTTGCCAGCGTCGATGGCTCGATCATCACTACAGCCTATCTTAACAGTTTACCTGTAGACTTTGACGCATGGATTCCGATCGTTACAAGTGGATCGCGCTGTCCAACACCACGCTCGGTGTTCTGCTGGCGACCCTGGATGCCTCCATCATCCTGATCGCCATGCCGAACATCTTCCGCGGCATCAAGCTCGATCCGCTGGTGCCGGGAAACAGCTTCTACCTGTTGTGGATGATCCTCGGCTACCTGGTCGTGACCAGCGTCCTGATCGTCAGCCTGGGGCGGCTGGGCGACATGTACGGCCGCGTGCGCATCTACAACCTCGGCTTCGTGATCTACACGGTGGCCTCGCTGCTGCTCGCGATCGACTGGATGACCGGCACCTCCGGCGCCACCTACCTGATCGGCTTTCGGATCGTGCAGGGCATCGGCGGCGCCTGCCTGCTGGCCAACGCGGCCGCGATCATCACCGACGCCTTCCCCTCCAACCAGCGCGGCCTGGCGCTCGGCATCAACAACGTCGTCGGCGTCAGCGGCATGTTCGTGGGGCTGGTGCTGGGAGGGCTGCTGGCGCCGATCGACTGGCGCCTGGTGTTCCTGATCTCGGTGCCGATCGGACTGTTCGGCACCGTCTGGGCCTACCTCAAGCTGGAGGAGCGAAGCGCGCCGCGGCGGGCCCCGATCGACTGGTGGGGCAACGTCACGTTCGCGCTGGGACTGGTGCTGGTGATGGTGGCGGTCACGTACGGCATCCGCCCGGCCAACGGCCACCCCACCGGATGGACGAGCCCCAAGCTGGTGGCGCTGATGGCCGGCGCGACGATCAGCCTGATCGCCTTCGCAATCATCGAACGGCGCGTCGCCCACCCCATGTTCCGGCTGCAACTGTTCCGGATCCGGGCGTTCACGTTCGGCACGCTCTCGACGTTCCTGTCGGCGGTCGCGCGCGGCGGCCTGATGTTCATGCTGATCATCTGGCTGCAGGGCATCTGGCTGCCGCAGCATGGCTACAGCTTCGAGCAGACGCCGCTTTGGGCCGGCATCTTCATGCTGCCACTGACGGCCGGGTTCCTGATCGCGGGGCCGACCTCGGGGTTCCTCTCCGACCGCTTCGGCGCGCGCCCGTTCGCAACCGCCGGCATGATCGGCGCGGCCATCAGCTTCGGCCTGCTGATGCTGCTCCCGACCAACTTCTCCTACCCCACGTTCGCCGGCATCCTGCTGCTGAACGGCCTCTCGATGGGCATGTTCGCCTCGCCCAACCGGGCCGCCGTGATGAACAGCCTGCCCGCCAGCGACCGCGGCGCCGGCGGCGGCATGAACCAGACCTTCCAGAACTCGGCGCAGGTGCTGTCGATCGGCATCTTCTTCACGCTCATGATCCTGGGCCTGGCCTCCACGCTGCCCGAGACGATGCTGGGCGGCCTGCAGGTGCACGGCGTCCCGCACGCCACGGCTGAGCGGATCGCGCACCTGCCGCCGGTCTCGATCCTGTTCGCAGCGTTTCTTGGATACAACCCGATCCAGCACCTGCTGGGTCCGCACGCTCTGGCCGCGCTGTCGCCGCACGACAAGGCGGTGCTGGTCGGCCACTCGTTCTTCCCGGACCTGATCTCGGGACCGTTCCGCGACGGCCTGCACGCGGCGTTCACGTTCGCGATCGCGGCCTGCCTGGTGGCGGCGGCGGCGTCGCTGGCCCGCGGCGGCGTCCCCGGCCGGGCCGATCAGCCGGCGCCGGCGCCGGCGCGGGAGCCGGTGAGTGCGCCCGCGCGCTCGCTCAGCGAGTCGCGGTCGCGGTGACGTGCGTCCGCTGCATCGTCACCGCTGACCGCCCTCGATCAGTGCGCTGCCGTCTGGGTTTCGGTCGGGGCGGCAGCCGCCGCAGCCTCGGCGTCCAAGGCGCTCTGGTCGCTCCCGATCGGCGCCTCGGCGGTGCGGATCACCATCGCGATCTTGGGCCGCACGACATACGCGGCTCCCGCGAGCGCGCTCGCCGCGACCACCGCGATGGTCGAGTTTCGGACGCGGTGGCGGCGGGGTGAGCCGATCGAGAGACTGGCGGCCCGGGATGCGTGATGGGTCGCATGCCGGAGCTTGCGTGCCACTCGTTTGTCGGTGAGTGCGCTCGCCACGCCGATCCGCTGCACACGCTGAGCCGCATGCAGCGCGTCGGCCTTGGCTCGGCGGGTTTCCGCATGCACCTTGCGGTCACTCACGGCGCGCGTGACCGGCTCGGCCAGATGCTGTGCTCGGCGCCTGGCATCTGCAGCATTGATGCTGCGAAGTGCCGACACCGTCAGCAGGCCGATGCTCACCGCGCGACGCGGGTGGCGCCGCACGAGCCGAGCCCCCTGGGTGGTGATGTGCGTGCTCATCATGTGTTGTGCTCCTTTATGGCTTTTGATCGTCCTCACCTGCCCATACCACGGGCTGGCCCAAACGAATCTGGCGACAGCCCAGTTTGGCCATCGCTTCGCCCTCGTGCCACATCGCGCCTGAACAGTTCTTAACTAAACCTACAGACAACCATGGATATTCTGGTACGAGGCACCTACCAGGAGGCATCCGATGTCGAGCTCCCCCCACGTCGTCCCCGCCCGCTTCCGCTTCGGCCGCAACCCCGAGTCCGAGCTCGGCCAGCCCCCCGTCGTTCACGCCGACGAGCTGATGCTGCGGCGCTGGTTCCGGCTGCACGACCGCGGCCGCACGCTGGCGCGGGCCGAGCTGGAGCTGCTGGTGGAGGACATGGCGGCACACCCGGAGCTGTGGCGGCACCTGCTGCATCGGTCGCCGGACGAGCGCCACCACGTGCGGATGCTGGTGGACGCGCACGTCGAGGTCTGGCTGATCTGCTGGTGTCCCACCCAGGAGACCGGCCTCCACGACCACGGCGGCAGCCGCGGAGCGGTGGCCGTGCTGCAGGGCATGCTCTCCGAGACGCTGCCCAGCATCGGCGGGGAGCACCCGCGCGCGCTGTACCGGCGTGGCGACTGCTTCTCGTTCGGCGCGTCGCACATCCACGACGTCCAGCACGCCGCCGGCGATCCGGCCGCGTCGCTGCACGCGTACTCGCCGCCGCTGGGCGAGATGGGCTTCTACGAGCTGGACGACGGCGGCACGCTGACGCGGCGGCCGGGCGACAGCGCCGACGAGTTCTGCTGACCGTCCGGAGCCGGCCGGCCCCCGCATCGGCTCTCCATCTCGTCGGGCCGCCCTGCGGTAGGCGACTCCTCGGTCGCCCCCAGGCGGTTCCCAGGAAACCCTAAGGTTCGGCTCATAGCCTGAGAGACGATGCAGAACGAGGCGCCCCGCATACTGGTGGTCGACGACGAGGAATCGATCACCCAGCTGGTCTCGACCGTGCTGCGCTACGAGGGCTTCGAGGTCGAGTGCGCCGCCAGCGGCCGCGCCGCCATGAAGCTGACCGACCGCTTCCGCCCCGACCTGATCGTGCTGGACGTGATGCTGCCCGACCTGGACGGCTTCGAGGTCTACCGGCGGCTGTCGGCGACCGAGCCGCGCGTGCCGGTGCTGTTCCTGACCGCGAAGGATCAGCCAGCCGACCGCGTGCACGGACTCACCCTGGGCGCCGACGACTACGTCGGCAAGCCGTTCAGCCTGGAGGAGCTGGTCGCGCGCGTGCGGGCGATTCTGCGCCGCACCCAGCCGGACGCGGCCAACGGTTCGGAGGCACGGGTCGCCTACCACGACCTGTCGATCGACGACGACGCGCACGAGGTGCGCCGCGGCGACCGGCTGGTGCAGCTGACGCCGACCGAGTACAACCTGCTGCGCTACCTGCTGGTGAACGCCGGCCGCGTCGTCAGCAAGGCGCAGATCCTCGACCACGTCTGGCGCTACGACTTCGGCGGCGACTCGAGCGTGGTCGAGACCTACATCAGCTACCTGCGCAAGAAGATCGACCAGCCGGGCGAGCCGCGCCTGATCCAGACGGTGCGCGGCTTCGGCTACGCGATCCGGCTGCGGGCCGGCTGACGTGCTCTCGCCCCGGCGCATGACGCTGCGGCTGCGGCTGTCGATGCTGGCGGTGGTGCTGGTCGCGGCCGGCCTGCTGGCGGCGGGGATCGCCACCCGTTACGAGCTTCGCGGCTTCCTGATCGACCGGGTCGACTCCCAGCTGAAATCGGCCGCGAACCCGGTCTCGCTCTACTTCCTGCGAGGCGACACCGACCCCGGTGCGCAGGGGCAGGTGCAGAACGCCTTGCCACGTGGCAGCTACACGGCCGTGGTCGCCTCAAACGGCTCGGTGCTGGCATCTCTCTACTTCGACGACGGTAGCGTGCCCGCGAATCTGAAGCACGAGGCGACCCAGGCGCCGCTGGGGACGTCCACCCAGGACGGCTACCGCGTGTACGTGATACCCGGCCAGGCCAATGGCGGCTCCGCCCCGGTCCGGCTCGCGATCGCGACGCCGCTTCACGACGTCAACTCGACGCTCAACCGGCTGGCCATGCTGGAGCTGCTGGTCGGCCTGATCGTGCTGGCGGTGGTGGCAGCGATCGCGTTCTGGCTGGTACGCCGCGAGCTGCGGCCGCTGGTGCGGATCGAGGACACGGCCGCGGCGATCGCCGGCGGCGACCTCACACAGCGCGTGCCAGAGGAGGCGCCCGGCACCGAGGTCGGTGACTTGGCCCGATCCCTGAACCTGATGCTGGCCCAGATCGAGCAGGCCTTCGAGCAGCGGCGGCAGTCGGAGGAGCGGCTGCGCCGGTTCGTGTCCGACGCATCGCACGAGCTGCGAACGCCGCTGACATCGGTGCGCGGCTTCGCCGAGCTGTTTCACCGCGGCGCGGCCAGCCGGCCCGACGACCTGGCGCTTGCAATGAGCCGGATCGAGTCGGAGGCCGAGCGGATGGGCGTGATCGTGGAGGACCTGCTGCTGCTGGCAAACCTCGACCAGGGACGGCCGCTGGAGCAGGAGCAGTTCGACCTGGACGCGGTACTGGCCGAGATGGTGGCCGACCACGCGATGCTTCACGCCGACTGGCCGATCAGCTTCGGGTCGAGCGGCGGCTCCGACCTGGTCGGCGACGAGCTGCGGATCCGCCAGGCGGTCGCGAACCTGCTGGCCAACGCCCGCGCCCACACGCCGCCCGGCACCAGCATCGCCGTGACGCTGTCGACGGCGGGCGACGACCGCACGGTCGAGGTGAGCGACAACGGGCCGGGCATCGCCGCCGACGACCTGCCGCACCTGTTCGAGCGCTTCTACCGCGTGGACGCCTCGCGCGCCCGCCGCAGCGGCGGCAGCGGGTTGGGGCTCGCGATCGTGCAGGCCATCGCCGAGGCCCATGGCGGATCGGTCGGGGTGGCCAGCGTCGAGGGCGAGGGGGCGGCGTTCACAATCGTGCTGCCGATCGCGGGCGCGACGAAGGCAACCCATAAGGACGCGGGGCTGGCTTCGGCCTGACCTACAGCTGCGTGGCTCCGTGTGGAGTCACCAGCAGGTTGATCGGCTGGGCCGGATAGGCGTTCTCAAGCGCCGTCCCGTTCACCCGCAGCCGGACGCTGGTCGGATCGCCCAGCCGCAGCCAGACGCGGCGGCCGTGCAGGTGCACGGCCTGGCCGGGCGCCAGCGTCCGCTCGGCCAGCAGCGCCCCGCTCGCGGAGCCGCGGCGCGCCTCCAGCCAGCAGCTGCCCTGCGTAGCGGTCACGGTCATCCGCACGCCCGCCGGCTGACCCGAGGGGGGCGACTGGGTGGCGCTGGTCGTCGAGTCGGTGACGGGTTGCGTGGCGGGTGGATGCGTGGTCGGCGGGGGCGGCGCAGCGTGGCCGCCGCCCGAGCCGCCCATCACGTAGATCACCGTCGAGCCGGCCAGGAGCAGGCAGGCCAGCGCCACCCACAGGCTGAACAGCCCGGTCGGCGCACGGGCGACCGAGACCGGCGTCTGCGGGAGCGCCGGCTCGGCCCG
>DATIOK010000068.1:0-77800 GCA_035473255.1 Gaiellales bacterium | reverse complement strand
TGCGGCACCGTCTACAAGCCGTACTTCCTCGAGGCGCAGGCCGCGGCAGCGCTGGCCCTGTACCTGCGGGCCGGCCAAACGCCGCCGTCGACGCTGGTCAACTCGACCACCAAGGACTCCACGATCGGCGCCGACGTCAAGACGGTCTACACCCCGCCGACCTGGGTGACCATCGACAACATGAACGACACCGTCGTCAAGGACGGCAAGCTGACGGGTGACGTGACGGTGAAGCAACTGTGCTCGGGCGGTCTCCAGAGCGCCTGTAGCGCTGCAGGGATCCAATAGCACCACTCCCGCCCCGGAGCCGTCGCCTGACGCGGCGGCCCCGGGGCGGGTACCATCGGCACCAACGGTCATGGATACAACGGTTTGAGCACAGAGACAGAGACCCAGCCGCTGCTGCGGCTCGAGCACGTCTCCAAGAACTTCGGGCCGGTTCAGGCGCTCTCCGACATCAATCTTGATCTGCGCGCCGGCGAGGTGACGGCGCTGATCGGCGACAACGGCGCCGGCAAGTCGGTCACCATCAAGACCATCTCGGGCATCCACGGCCCCGACGGCGGCCAGATCTACTGGGAGGGCCGGCCGGTCAGGATCCGCACGCCGCGCGAGGCGGCGGCGCTCGGCATCGAGACGGTATTCCAGGATCTGGCGCTCTGTAACAACCTCGACATCGTTCAGAACCTGTTCCTGGGCCGCGAGCGCACCAACCACGGCATCACGCTGGACGAGGAGGCGATGGAGAAGTCGGCGGCGGAGACGCTGGCTAGTCTCGCAGTCACAACGGTGCGCTCGATCCGCCAGCCGGTTGCGTCCCTCTCCGGCGGCCAGCGCCAGTCGGTGGCGATCGCCAAGGCGGTGCTCTGGAACACCAAGCTCGTGATCATGGACGAGCCCACTGCCGCCCTGGGCGTGGCCCAGACGGCGATGGTGCTCGCCCTCGTCAAGCGCTTGGCCGAGCGCGGCCACGCCGTGATGCTGGTCTCCCACAACATGAACGACGTCTTCGAGGTGGCCGACCGGATCGCCGTGCTATTCCTGGGCCGCGTGGTGGCGGTACGACCGGCCGCCGACCTCGACCGCCAGATTGCGGTCGACCTCATGACTACCGGCCAATCGGCGCGCCTGTCGACGAACGGCCACCCTGCGAAGGAGCCGGATCGCGCATGAGCGAAGTCGAGGATCCGACACCCGCCAAGACCGACACCGGCGAGCACGACGAGCCGATGACCGCCGCCGCGGCCCGCAAGGCCGAGCTGGCGCTCCCGCCCGACATCGCCGCCGATTCCATCTCGGGCTACCTGCGGACCTCGCTGGCACGGGTCAGGGCCGGCGAGAGCGGCGTGCTGCCGGTCATTGGTGGGCTGCTGGTGATCTCGATCCTGTTCCAGTCGTTGAACAGCAACTTCCTGACCGCAGGCAACCTGGTCAACCTGCTGGTGCAGGCGGCCGTGTTCAGCCTGCTGGCGATGGCCGAAGTGTTCGTGCTGCTGCTGGGCGAGATCGACCTGTCGGTCGGCTTCGTGGCCGGCATCGCAGGGGCGTTCATGGCGACCAGAATCAGCCCCGCGCATGACTGGGCGTGGCCGCTGGCCGTTGCGGTGGCGCTGCTGATATGCGCCGGCATCGGCCTGCTTCAGGGCACGCTCATCACCCGCCTTGGTCTGCCCTCGTTCGTGGTGACGCTGGCCGGCTACCTGTTCTGGCAGGGCGAGCTCTTGCGGATCCTCGGATCGGGGGGTAGCCAGCCGATCAACAACCAGGCCGTCAACGACATCGCCAGCCGCGCGTTCACCCCGACCGTCGGCTGGATCCTGATGCTAGTGCTGGTCGGGCTCTACGGCGGTTTGGTCTGGCGGCGAGAGTCGAAGCGCCGCAAGGCCGGGCTGGTGGCGCCACCGCCGCGGGTGACGCTGCTCAAGATCGCGGGAGCGCTGGCGGCAGGCGTCGCGCTGGTGCTGCTCTGCAATACCAATCGCGGCATACTCGTACCGATCAGGGGCGTCCCGTGGGTGGTGCTGCTGGTGCTGGGAGTGCTCGTGATCTGGACGTTCCTGCTCGGGCGCACCAAGCTGGGCCGCTACATCTATGCCATCGGCGGCAACGCCGAGGCCGCCCGCCGCGCCGGCGTCGACGTGATGTGGGTCCGCACGCTCGCGTTCGTGCTGTGCTCGTTCACGGCCGGCATCGCCGGCATCGTCTACGCGTCACGGCTGCAGTCGATCTCCACCGCGGTGAACGGCGGCACGCTGGTGCTGTACGCCGTGGCTGCTGCTGTGATCGGCGGCACCAGCCTGTTCGGCGGACGCGGCAAGGCTGTGCACGGGGTGCTGGGCGGCATCGTGATCGCCGCCATCGACAACGGCATGGGGCTGGTTGGCTTCACCGCCTCGGCCCAGTACATGGTGACCGCCCTGGTGCTGCTGGCCGCGGTCATCATCGACGCGCTGTCGCGGCGCGGCCGCGTCGCAACGTAACGAAACGGCGTCGAAACCGCGGACGTCAGCCTGCCGCACCGGTAGGGTCTCCGCCAATGTTACGACGCCGTCGGATGCTGATAGCAGCTGGACTGCTGGTGGCGGCCGTCGCCCTGCTGTTCGTGCCGGTGCTCCTGATCCGGGTCGGCACCGGCGCGGGCCTCACGTCCGACGCGGCCGACGTCTCACACCACCAGGTCGCGCTGGTGCTGGGCGCCGGCCTCACCGCCAAAGGGACGCCCAGCTGGTTTCTCGCCGATCGCCTGGACGCGGCCATTCGCCTGTACCGCATGGGCAGGGTCGACGGCCTGCTGATGTCCGGGGACAACCACGTCGCCGGCCACGATGAGCCCACCGCCATGCGGGCCTACGCCATCGCCCACGGCGTGCCGGCGGCCGCCATCACCCTCGACTACGCCGGCTTCGACACGTACGACTCCTGCCACCGGGCACGCCACATCTTCGGAGTGCAGAGCGCCGTCGTGGTGACGCAGAGCTACCACGCCCCGCGCGCCGTCTACCTGTGCCGGTCGGTGGGCGTCGACGCAGACGCGTTGACCGTGCCCGACTGGGGCCGCGTGCCGGCGGCAAAGATGGTGCGCTACCAGGCCCGCGAGGTGCTGGCCGACGCGAAGGCGGTGTGGGAAGCCGATGTGACCATCCCCTCCCGACGCTACCTGGGCGCACACGAGCAGCTGCACCTGCAGCCGGCCATTGCGGGAGCCGGCTGATGGCGACCAGCCGCGAGCGATACCGGGCCGCGCGCGATGCCCGCATGGCTGAGCTGACGGGGCGGCCCACCTACCATCGCACGCTCGGCCTCTGCACCGTGCCCGGCGTTGTCGTGGCCATGATCGGGATCTTCACCGTGCCGTTGCTGATCGTGGTCGGCCTGGTCGGGGCGCTGGCCGGGCCGGTCATCTACCACTTGGTGCTGCGGTCGCAGGCGTCGAGCGCCGCCAAGGACCAGGTCATGCACCAATGGGCGAAGGAGCACGGCTGGGAGTACCAGCCCTCACCGCCGCTGCCGACCGACGTCGCCTTCTGCCGGGACAAGCAGCGGATGGAAGCGTCCGACGGCTTCTCGGGCCCGATGTGCGACGTGCCCGGGCTGATCTTCAACTTCACCTACTCCACGTTCGAGACTCGCACGCGCACCGCGACCGACGCTCAGGGTCACATGACCACGGAGACGTACACGGAGGAGGTGAAGCACCGCCACACGGTACTGCGCCTGGAGGTCGGCGCCGTTGCCGGCGTTGACACCGTGCAGCTGGCCGACCGCGGGATCGGGTTCCTGAACAAGCTGGCGGCCGCCTTCGGGCCGAGCCGCCAGGTCGAGACCGAGAGCGTCGAGTTCAACAAGCGGTTCTCGCTGATGGTCAACGACGGTGCCGACCAGGCGGCGGTGCTGCGCATCTTCACGCCGGCGCTGCTGGTGCGCCTGATCAACAACGAGTTCCCCCAGACCACGTTCCAGTACGAGCGCGGCTCGCTGGCATACGTGTGGGAGGACCAGTACGACGTCGAAGACCTCGAGGAGATCGAGGGCCGGGTGGCCTCCGTGCAGCCGCTGACGACGGCGCTTCGCACAGCCGTCGCATCCCTCCGCTAGCAAACAGTTCTCTTTCAGGTCAACATGCGCCAAGTCAGGCTGGTCGACGCGACCGGACGCAACGTTGACATCAAACAATCGGTCACGTACCGTTGCGCCAGAACGTTGGGGGGGCTCCGCAAGTGGCTCGTATATTGGTGATCGACGACGAACCAAACATGGTCAGGTTCGTCTCACGCGCACTGACGCGGCATGGGTTCGGCGTTGACACCGCCGGCGACGGTCTGCGCGGGCTGCAGATGGCGGAGCAGGGCAACTACGACCTGATGCTGGTGGACCTGCTGCTGCCGACGGTGGACGGCGTCACGCTGATGCGCGAGACGCTGCGTCGCGAGCCCAACCAGCGGATGATCGTGATGTCGGCGATCGCCGACGTCGATACCAAGGTGCGCTGCCTCGAGATGGGCGCGCTCGACTACCTGGTCAAGCCGATTCAGCTGGGCGAGCTGGTGGCGCGGATCCGCTCCCGTCTGCGTCAGGCCACCTCCGCGCTCCAGCCGGAGCGGACGCTTCGGGTCGGCTCGGTCGAGCTCGACCTCGCCCGGCGCGTGGTCGACACCGGCCTCGGCCGATGCAGCCTCTCGACCCGGGAGTTCGTGTTGCTGGAGCATCTGATGCGACACCCGACCGAGGTGTGCACGCGCGACGAGCTGCTGGAGCGGGTCTGGGGCTACACGTTCGACCCCGGCACGAACGTGGTCGACGTGTACGTGGCCCGGTTGCGGGCCAAGGTGGGAACACGAGCGATCGAAACGGTGCGTGGTGTCGGATACAGCTTCATTGGTTCGTAGGTACTGGCAGGACGTCGGCCTGGGGGCATTCTGGGCAGCCAACGTCCTCGTACTCTGGCACCTGACCAGCTGGACGACCGTCCCGTTCCACTTCATCTGGGTGAGCCTGACGCTGTTCTACGGGTTCCGCGTGTGGGGGCTGCGGCTGACCGCCGTGGTGCTGTCGGTCGTCTGTCTGATTACGGGCGTCGGGCTGGTGCACGCGGCGGAGGCCACCGGCGGCCCCGGCATCGACGAGCTGACGGAGATCCCGTTGATGTCGGCGATGTTCCTTGCGATGGTGTGGCACGCGCGCCGCCGCGAGGCGGCGCTGGTCGAGGTGCGACGAGCTGCCGAGACCGAGCGCAGCTTCGCGCGTGACGCGTCGCACCTGCTGCGGACGCCGATCGCCGTCGCACGCGGCCACGCCGATCTGATCCGCGAGTCGCACATCGGCACCGAGACCGGTGATGACGCCGCCATCGTGCTGCACGAGCTGGAGCAGCTGTCACGGATTTCGCATCGCCTGCTGGTGCTCGCCGCGGCCGGCCATACCGGGTTCCTGCGCCCCGAGCAGATCGAGCTCGAGGAGCTGGTGGTCGACAGCGCCCGCCGCTGGGGCGCCACGGCCGACCGGCGCTGGCGCGTCGACATCGAGGCCGAAGGGACGGTCACGGTCGACGTCGAGCAGATCGGCCAGGCGCTGGATGCGCTGGTCGAGAACGCCCTGCGGTTCACCGCGGAGGGCGACGCGATCTCGATCACGGCGCGCGCCGAGGGTACGCGAGCCGTGATCGAGGTTGCCGACTCGGGCTGCGGCATCGATCCCGACCGCCGCCCGGAGGTGTTCGAGCGCTTCACCCGCGCCGGCCGCGCAGCCGGCGGGGGTGGCGCGGGCCTCGGCCTGCCGCTGGTGAAGGCGATCGCCGAGGCCCACGGCGGAACCGCCGAGGTCGGCGATTCGCCGATGGGTGGGGCGCTGTTCCGGATCACGCTGCCGGGGTTCGAACCGGGTGCATCCGACTCTCTGCTGGGCGCGATCCGCGAGGACCGCCGCTCGTCCCGGCAGAAAACAGTCGCATGACGAAAGCGTGACACGGTTGTAACAATCCTTGCTTGCGCTTCTCCTCCGACCTTACGGTCACCAGGCTCGATTGCCTGTGACGAGGAGGAGCTCGGTGAGAACAGCATTGCGGCATCAGCGCACGACCCGCGTCACCCGCGGGAGGTTCGCCACCGGTGCGGCCGTCTGCGCTGCCGCCGTCGCGCTCTGCCTGCTGCTGTCCGGCGCACCCAGCGCCGCTGCCGCCGGAGGCGTCACGCTCAACGTCGTCACCGCAGGCCCGGCACCCCAGGCCGTCGACCACTACAAGTATCTGATCGTCCGCGACGACGCCGGCGATCCTTCACAGCCGCAGTCCGCCTGCCTGCCAAGCGGCGCGGGCGGCAGCAACCCGAGCTACCCGGACGGGTGCAACTGGCCCTCGATCCACTCCACGCCGGGCGGCACGGCTGGGGTCAACCAGATCGTCACGCAGGGCGACGAGACCGTGATGGGCCCGAGCAACGGCATCGCGCTCGACCCGGGCAAGTACGTGATCTCGGTGCAGGCCTACGACGCCACCGGCGCCCAGACCGCGAAGATCGACGGCACCCACTTCACGGTCCCCGCGAGCGGCGACCTGAACGTGACGGTGCAGGTCGACGCGTACGACCTGCCGCTGGCCACGATGCGCGTGCAGGTCTTCAACGACACCGCTACCAACGGCCAGTGGGACATTCCCGCAGAACCCGGCCTCAGCAACTTCGTCGGACACATCAACGACGTGCTGGCCGAGGTCACGACCGACTGGTACGGCAACCCGCTGTGCACGATCTACAAGAAGGATCCCAGCGATCCGAACCCGAGCAGCGACCCCTTCGTCGGCCCCTACGAGATGGATGCCAACGGCAAGCCGGTGATCGACACGATCGGCGGCAAGTGCCTGTCCGACTCGACTGGCCTGATCGAGATCGGCAACCTCGGCTCCAACCGCTACACGGTCACCGTCACCCCGCCCACCTCGGGTCCCAATGCATCGAGCCACTGGCTGCAGACGACGACCCTCGAAGGCGGGCACGACTGGGACACCTGGCACCAGGAGGGGTCGAACGGGTTCGACGGCGAGCTGATCCGCGGCGGCGAGGGCGTGCCCGAGACGATCGCGGGCTTCGTGGCCGAGCAGAACACGCTCACCAACACCAACGTCACGGGTGAGATCACCGGCCAGCTGAACGGCATCCGCGCCTACACCCCGCCCGCCAAGGGCCTGGTGTTCGGCGGCGAGGCCGGCAACGCCATCGACCCGCCGGTCAGCGACGGCTGGGTGTCGCTGGTCTCGATCGACGCCGGCGACACGGCCGTCTACGTGAAGCGCGCCGACACGCAGGGCCGCTTCGACATCAAGCACGTGCCGAACGGCGACTACGAGCTCGTGACCTGGGACGAGAACCAGGACTACCTGGTGGAGACCAACCAGGCGACGGTGCGAAACGGCCAGCTGACCAAGATGAAAACGCTGTATCTGGCGCACTGGTTCGGCATCGTCAAGGGCACGGTCTTCAACGACTACAACAGCAACGGCAAGCAAGATCCCGGCGAGCCGGGCGTCCCCAACCTGACGGTCACCCTGAAGTCGCGCGACAACTCGCTGCAGGATCAGGGCACCGCCTCCTACACGACCGACTCGAACGGCCACTACATCTTCCGCGAGGCCTATCCGCTGGGCCAGTGGGTGGTCGAGGAGATGTACGACCCGCGGTACTACACGACGGGCGTCACCTATCAGACCGACAACCAGCCCAGCCCCACCACCATCCTGGGCGCCGGCGTCGATCTCAACACCTTCCACCTGGTCGGCCTGTCCAACCGCATCGACTGGGGCATCAGGCCCTATGACCGCGGCACCAACGGCGGCATCGTGGGCGAGGTCGTGTACGAAACGACCCGCAACGAGCTCGACCCGCGCTTCATGGCCACCGAGGACTACGAGGGCGGCATCTCCGGCCTCAAAGTCGACCTCTACGCCCCCGTCCCCGACCCGAACAACCCGGGGCAGTACCTGAAGGCGGCCGACGGCTCCTACCAGCTCGGCCCCAAGCTGAACCAGTACACCACGGAGCAGTGGCAGCGGCCCACCGGCTGCACGTCCCGCGACGTCAACGGCGACCCCGTGTCCTGGGACTTCATGCCCGACTTCCCGTCCGTGAACGCCACCAACAAGGACTGCCTCGAGGGCTTCGCCATGCAGAACCAGGTCGGATTCTGGGGCAACCAGAGCGATCAGTTCTCACTCGTCAACGGCAACTACGGGTTCGGCACCCAGTGCACACCCGATGCCAACGGCAACAGCACCTTCAGCGGGAACCCGGACGACTGCCAGGACCCCCTGGGGCCGGGCGACTACCTGGTGCGGGTCGAGGTGCCGAACGACCCGATCACGCACCAGCCCGTCTACAAGCCGGTGCGCGAGGAGGACATCAACATCGCCACCGGTGACTCCTACACGCCACAGGAGCCTCCCTATCCGTGCGCCGGCGCCCTGCACACGGTGGACGTGGCCGGCTCTGGGCAGGACAGCTACGGCCCGGTCAGCCTCGACGGCGGCACCGTCACGGTGCCGGCCTCGACGCCGACTGCGAACCCCGGGTTCGCGGACATCGGCGGCAGCCCGTACGAGGGCGAGCAGAAGCCGATCTGCGACACCCAGCTGGTCACCCTCAAGGATCAGTACTCGGCGACGCCCAACTTCCACTTCTTCACCGACGTGCCGGTGCCCGGGCGCTTCCACGGCCTGGTGACCGACGACCTGACGCTCTCCAGCAATCCCAAGGAGCTGTTCTACGGCGAGAAGCTGGGCATCCCGAACATGCCGGTCGGCCTGTACGACTACACCGGCCGCCTGGTCGACACCATGCACACCGACGCCAACGGCGTGTTCGAGGACATCCTGCCGTCGGTCAGCTCGTACAACTGCCCGCTGCCGGCCGGGCCCTGCCCGAACGTGTATCGGTTCGTGGCAAACGACCCCGGCACGCCCGAGCATCCCAACGCCGACTTCAACCCGAACTACCGGACGGCTGCCACCAACTTCCAGCTGTGGCCGAACCTGACGCTGCCTGCCGACCTGGCGCCGGTGCCGATCGCACAGCTGGTCGAAGGCCCGGGCACGCAGACGCTGCACCCGGCCGACTGCACGTTGCCCACGGCCATACCGCAGATGTTCTCGGTCAGCCGCCCGTACCAGGTGAACAACGCCACCACTGCTCAGCGCACGATCACGATCACCGGCAAGAACTTCGGCAACGCGACCGGAAACGTGCTGCTGGACGGCGTGTCGATCACCTCCGCGGTTACCGGCAGCACCTCCGGCTCGATCACCTCCTGGACGGACAACCAGATCGTGGCGCAGATGCCGTCCCGGTCGTCGTCGACGGCCTCGTCCGCGGCCTCGCGGATCGGCGCGCCGCATCAGCTCATCATCAGGACAGCGGGAGCCGGCGCACAGTCGACCATCGACGGAATCACGTACCACATCCTGGGCGGGAACTACACCCCGACCGTGATCGAGGTCGGTCCCGGCAAGCAGTTCGACACCCAGGCCACCACACCGGCCACGGTGCAGGACGCGATCAACGCCGCCAACCCCGGCACCGGCAGGCGACTGGTGGTCGTGTACCCGGATACGCCGAGCAACGGCAACCCGCTCGGCAGCTACTTCGAAAACGTGGTCATGAACAAGCCGATCAAGCTCCAGGGCGTCGGCCCGGGCGGCATCTACACCGCCGGCGGCACGCAGCACGCAGTGCCCGGCTCGATCCTGAACGGCCGGTACTTCTACACCCAGGGCGGCTTCGCTGCCGACGGTGACAACAACTACGCCACCGACTGGACGACGCTGGTCAGCGGCCTCACCCGGACCGGCAACCAGAACATCTACGAGGGCCCGGTGGTGTCGGTGTACCCGCGCACGACCGGCCAGTTCACGAGCGCCTTCCCCGGATCGATCGACGGGTTCACGCTGATGGGCGGCGACCAGATCGACTTCCCCGGCAGCCTGTTCGACAACGGCGGCGGCCCGGTGCCCAACCCGGTCGGCGATCCCACCCAGGAGGCCGCGGTGACGCAGGGCGGCGGCGTGTACGTGAACGCGCAGGCCCACTTCATGCACGTCACCAACAACGTGATCGACGGTAACGGCGGTTCCTACGGCGGCGCGATCCGCGTCGGCACTCCCAACATCGGCTCGAACAACAACAACAACCTGCTGATCTCGCACAACCGGATCCTCCACAACGGCGGCTCCAACCTGGCCGGCGCGGTGGCGCTGTTCACCGGTGCCAACAACTACGACCTCAGCTTCAACGACGTCTGCGGCAACTTCTCGTCGGAGTACGGCGGCGGCATCAGCCACTTCGGCCTCAGCCCCGGCGGGCAGATCCACGACAACCAGATCTACCTGAACGGCTCGTACGACGAGGGCGCCGGCGTGATGATCGCCGGCGAGCTGCCCGCCAATCCCAAGACCACGCTGACGCGCGGCTCCGGCTCGGTCAGCGTCTTCAACAACCTGATCCAGGAGAACGTGGCCAACGACGACGGCGGCGGGCTGCGGCTGCTGATGACCAGCGGCGCGAACGCCAACGGCACCCTCAACGACTCGCAGATCTCGATCTTCAACAACATGATCGTGAACAACGTGTCGACCCACGAGGGCGGCGGCGTGGCCCTCGACGACGCCACCAACACGCGCTTCTACAACAACACGGTGATGAAGAACATCACCACGGCGACGGCAGCCACCAGCAACGGCCAACCGGCTCCGGCGGGCCTATCGGACACCGGCAACAGCACGCTGCTGCAGGCCAAGCTGCCCGCCTCCCACGCCCACTACAGCGACCCGCTGATGTTCAACAACGTGTTCGACGACAACCGCGCCGGCGCCTGGGATCTCAGCTCGGGCACCGTGTCCGGCATCGGCCAGACCGGCGACCCGGCACCGATCCGCTACTGGGACATGGGCGTCGCCGACGGCCTCGGCCCGTTGCACCCGCACCACACGCTGCTGCAGGGCTACGGCCCCAGCCAGCCGGTGGCGGGCGCGGTGCCGGCCGCAAACGACGGCACCAACACGCTGGTGGCGGGAGCTCCCGGCAGCATCGTTGTGAATCCGTACGACACGCTGATCTCGCCGTTCCCGTGGCGCGGCGACCCGCACTTCATCGCCGCCATCACGATCGCCCAGTCGGTGGCCGAGCTGCTGGCGGGCAACTACCACCTCGCGGCCGGATCCCAGGCGCTGAACCTGGCGGTCAACTCGCAGTCGGGCGTGAACGCGCCGACCTTCGACATCGACAACCAAACCCGGCCGTCGTCCGGGAAGGACCTGGGGGCTGACGAGCGATGACAGGCAACTGGAACGACCGCCGATTCACGCGGCGCGCAGCGCTCAAGGCCGGAGCCGGAGCCGGCGCCGTGCTGGCGGCCGGGGGCATGGGCATCCTCCGCACGGGCGGTAGCGCCCGCGCCGCCGGCAACGGCTACACCGGCGTCAAGGGTGAGATCAACCTGATCGCGACCGACGGCTGGATTTCGCTGCCCGATCCCAGGAACCCGACCAAGTACTTCCCCGACGGCTACGCCCCGAACAACCGCACCACCTACCTGTTCGGCTTCCGGGACGTGACCAGTATGGTGCAGGCGGCCCGCACCGCCACCGGCAACCCGCAGCTGATCGCCACCGACGTGGCGGCGATCCGCGCCCAGAAGGGCAAGATCCAGGCGAGCGCGCCGCTGATCTACGTCGACGAGAACGACGACGTCACGATCTCGCTCAGCAACCTCGGGTTCCAGCAGCGCCCCGACCTGACCGACGGCCACACCATCCACTGGCATGGCTTCCGCAACGCGCTGTCGCTGTTCGACGGCATACCGGAGATGTCGATCTCGGTTCCGATCGGCCGCACCTTCCCCTACTTCTACAAGCCGCACAACCCCGGCACCTACATCTACCACTGCCACTTCGAGGACGTCGAGCACGTGCAGATGGGAATGACCGGCGTGGTGTTCGTGCGGCCGGCCCAGAACAAGGCGCCGATCGCCGGCCACCCCGGCCCCTACGCCTACAACGACGGCGACGGCTCGACCGCCTACGACCGCGAGTACGCGCTGCTGATCACCGAGTGGTACCTGCAGTCGCACTGGGAGGACGCGCACATCCAGCAGCCGGACTGGTCGGAGTTCAAGGCCGACGCCTGGTTCTTCAACGGTCGCTCCTACCCGGACACGCTCCAGGCCAGCAGCGGCTACGACGCCAACGGCAACCCGATCGGGTTCGCCGATCCGCGGCTGGCATACCAGCCGATCTCGGCCCTGATCAAGGGCAACGCCGGCGAGCGCGTGCTGGTGCGGGTCGTCAACATCGGCTACCAGCAGCACTCGATCACCCTGCCGGGACTGCCCATGAAGGTGGTCGGCAAGGACGCCACGCTGATGCGCGGCCGCGACGGGACCGACACCAGCTACCTGGCCGAGACGCTCGACATCGGCCCCGGGGAGGCGACCGACGTGATCATCACCATGCCCGAGCCGAGCGGCTCGCCGTACGACGTATACCCGCTGTTCGACCGCAACTACGCCGACGGCTATCTGACGAAATCAGGCGCCCATGCCGGGCTGCGCACAGAGCTGCGCGCGTACCCGGCCGGAACGCTCCCGGCCCAAACCACCCCGAACGCGTGAGGCAGACGTGACGAAGACTCTCACACACGCACGCAAGAGACTGCTCCGCTGGTGGATCGCGCCGCTGCTGGGGCTGGCCCTGATCGCCGGGATCGAGACCACCGGTGCGCCCAAGGCGTCCGGGGTGAGCGTGCCCGCGACCGGCATCGTCTGCAGCCATCCGGACTCGAACAACGTTTTCAAGCTGACGGCACGGGACGGCCAGATCTCCACCCCCGACGACAACCTGGTCTACATGTGGAGCTTCGCGCCGACTGGCGGCGGCTTCCAGTACCCGGGCCCGGTGCTGTGCCTGAACCAGGGGCAGACCGTCACGATCGTGCTCAAGAACACCCTCCCCGAGGACACCTCGATCGTGTTTCCGGGGCAAGACAATGTCACCTCCAGCGGGGTGCCGGTCTCCCCGGTATACCAGGGCGGGAACCTCGTCTCGCTGGCCCAGACCGCCAAGGCCAACGGCGGCAGCGTCAGCTACACGTTCACCGCCGGCCAGCCCGGCACCTACATCTACGAGAGCGGCACCGACCAGGACAAGCAGCTGGACATGGGACTGGTGGGCGCGATGGTGGTGCGGCCCTCGATGGGAGCGGCATTCGCCTACAACCGCTCCGACTCGGCCTTCAACCCCGACACCGAGTACGTGATGCTGCTGTCGCAGTCGGATCCGGCCCTGCACCGCGCCGTCGAGCGGAACCAGCCCTTCGACATGAAGGCCTACCACCCGCACTACTGGTTCGTGAACGGTCGCAGCTTCCCCGACACGATCGCGCCGAACAACGCGGCCTGGCTGCCGACCCAGCCCTACAGCTCGCTGGTCGAGTTCCAGCCGCACTCGAGCGATCCCGGCAACCCGTTCAACAAGCCCTCGCTGGTGCGTTACCTGAGCACCGGGCCGGTCACCTACCCGTTCCATCCCCACGGCAACCACGGCCGCGTGATCGCACGCGACGGCCAGGCGCTGCAGGGGCCGGCTGGGCAGGACCTGAGCTACGAGAAGTACACGGTGGCCGTGGGCCCCGGGCAGACCGCCGACGCCACCTACACGTGGACGGACGTGGACGGATGGAACCCGGACACCAAGCCGATCCCGGTGGCCATCCCGCCGCTCGCCAACCTGCTGTTCAAGGACAACGCGACCTGGTACAGCGGCAGCCCCTACCTCGGCTACAAGGGCCCGCTGCCCGTCGGCGTGACCAGTTACAACGAATGCGGTGAGTACTACTTCATGATGCATAGCCACGCCCTTTACCAGATCACGAACTTCGGGATCGCAGGTGGCGGCATGCTGACCTTGATGCGGGTCGATCCACCAGGGGGGTGCTGAGGTGACGCGCAGGTTCACGCGAACTCAGCGAGCGCTGGCGCTCGCGCTGCTGGCAGCCGTGACGCTGCCGGCAGCGGCCGCTGCCGCTCCGGCGGGATCGCCCGTCAACCGGCAGGTCGTACACGCGGATGCGGCGATCGCTTCGGCGCTGCCCGCGACCACGTGCGACGTCTCCAACCCGGGACACCCGGCCTGTGATCTGTGGGCAAAGGCCGGTACCACCGACCTGCCCGGCGGCGTCACCCTGCCCACGTGGGGCTTCGTGCCCAGCTCCGGCGACTCCGTGGTCAAGCCGGGCGGCCCGACGCTGGTCGTCGACCAGGGCGACCAGGTCACGATCACCATGCACAACGCCCTCCCCAACGCCGTCAACGGCGGTAACGAGGCGTTGTCGCTGATGCTTCCCGAGGCGCCTCTGGTGCCCGACACCACCGGTGTCACGCAGGGCAACTCAAGCACCTACACGTTCACCGCAACCACCCCCGGCACCACCATCTACGAGGCCGGGCCGACCGAGAACGCCCGCCACCAGGTGGCGATGGGTCTCTACGGCGCGCTGGTCGTGCGCCCGCCCGGCCTGTCGGCCGCAACGCTGACCACGGCCATCGGCCCCAACGCCGACCTCGTCTTCACGGCCGGCGACTCCGGCGTCGATGGCAACGCGATCAGCATCACCTACGTCGATCCCGCCGCCTCCAACTCGCCGCTGAGCGTGTCGGTGACGGGAACCGACATCTCCGTCAGCCTTGCCACCGACGGCACCGGCGCGCCGGTGTCGACGGCGAGCGAGGTGATGGCTGCGATCAATGCCGACCCGGCCGCTTCGGCGCTGGTGACGGTGACGCTGGCCGGCGGCTCCGACGGCAGCGGCGTGGTCAGCCCGCTGGGCCCGGCCAACCTGGCCGGCGGGCAGAGCGGCGCCTACGGCACGTCGACGGCGTTCGACGCCGAGGCGCTGCTGGTGCTGGGCGAGATCGATCCCGCCCTCAACAACGCCGCCGACCCGTCCGGCTTCGACATGAAGGGCTACAAGGCCAGCTACTGGCTGATCAACGGGCGCACCTACCACGACGGCGGCAGCATCCCGTCCACCGACGTGATCAACGCCGCGCGTGGCGACACGGTGCTGCTGCGCTACGTCAACGCCGGGCTGGACGAGCACTCCATGAGCACGCTCGGCCTGCACCAGCGCGTGATCGCCAACGATGCGCTGCCACTGACGTACTCGTATCAGGCGGTCGCAGAAACCGTCGGCGCGGGTGCCACCATGGACACGCTGGTGACGATGCCGAGCGGCACCGGCAGCGCTGTCTCCTACCCGGTCAGCGACCAGGGGCAGCACCTCGACCTGGCCGGAGCTGGCTGGTCCAGCTCCGCCTCTGCACCGGTCACCGCGGGCGGCATGATGACGTTCATCCAGACCCCCGACACGCTCGACACCTGCGCCGGGCCATCGCCGGTCTCCGGCAGCGCCACGCCGGACGTGACGGACGGCACCACCCCGGTCGCCATCTCGGCCACCTTCTCCGCCTGCACGCCGGCCAGCGCCGGCTCGCCCAAGACCGTGACCGACGCCGAGTACTTCGTCGACACGCTGGGCGCCGACGGTTCCGGGACGGCGATCACGATCGGTTCGCCGGCCTCGACGGTCGTCACCGGCGCCACCATCGATCCCAGCTCACCGCCGCTTGCCGCCGGCCCGCACACGGTGTTCATCCACGCCCGCGACAGCGCGGGCACGTGGGGCGGGTTCGACGCTGAGACGTTCTTCGTCGACGAGATCGGCCCGGACAGCATCGCGCTGGCCCTGACGCCCGCGTACACCAACGGCACCAGCGGCGTGGCCGTCACAGGCACGGCCACCGATCTGCTGAACGGCGACCAGAACATCAGCGCCGCCGAGTTCCGGATCGACAGCACCGGCGCCGCCCCCACCGCCATGACCGTGACGACGCCCACCAACGCGATCTCCGAGATCACGGGCACGATCCCGCAGGCCACCGTCTCCGGGCTGGGTGTGGGTGCACACACGATCTACGTGCGCTCCCGCGACGCCTTCAACAACTGGGGTGCGTTTGCCTCGACACCGCTGGTCGTCGACAAGAACGGCCCGACGGGCAGCAATGCGAGCATCGGCCCGTCGCCCAACAACGGCACCATCTCGATCGATCCCAACTCGTTCGAGCTGCAGGTCGAGGCGGACTTCGCCGACCCGGTGGTGGGCGGCGTCAACTCGCCGATCACGCGGGCCGAGGGCTTCCTCGATACCGTCGGCGCTAACGGCAGCGGGCTGGTGCTGCTGCCCACCGACGGCGCGTTCGACTCGCCCACCGAGACGGCCTACATGCGCTTCCCGCTGGCCCAGATCAATGCGCTCAGCCAGGGCCCGCACGTGTTTTCGTCACACGCCAGGGATGCGGCCGGTAACTGGGGCGCGATGGTCACGGCCACGCTGATCGTGGACAAGACAGGCCCGGCCATCACGGCCGGCCCGGCGGTCGCGGCCGGCACGCTGACCGCCACCGCCACGGATCCGGGCTTGCCCGGACCGACCCCGGGCAGCGTCATCGTGGGCGCTGAATGGTACGACGGAGCCGACCCCGGTCAGGGACTGGCAACGCCGATGACCGCCACGGACGGCAGCTTCAACTCGAACAGCGAGGCCATCCGGGCGACGCTGCCGACCCTGTCCAACGGAACCCACACACTGTCGGTGCGCGCGCTCGATGCCGCGGGAAACTGGGGACCGGTCGCACAGGTGACGGTCACCATCTCCAACCCGGTCGTGTTCGCCAACTCGTTCGCGGCCGGCAACCTGAGTGCCTGGTCGTCGGCGACGGGTGGATCGGCGATCTCGGCGACCGCTGCCGCCAAGCTGCACGGGGCTGACCAGTACGGCCTGCAGGCGTCCCAGTCGGGAACCGCGTCGCGGTTCGTACTTGACAACTCGCCGGCGCTGGAGTCGCAGTACAGCGCACGGTTCTACTTCAATCCGCACGGCGCGCTGCCCGGCAGCTCGTCGCCCACCATCCTCGCAGCCATCAAGGGCGGCGGCGGCACGGTCACGCGCGTCCAGTACAGCCGCACCGGTGCCGGTGTCTACCGGATCCGCGCGGGCGCCCTCTCGGGCGGCAGCTGGAAAAACACCTCCTGGTACACGATCTCGAACGCCGCCCATGCGGTCGAGGTCGACTGGAAGGCAGGAGCCGGCAGCGGATCTCTGAAGCTGCTGGTGGACGGAGCGCTGAAGCAGACGCTGGGCTCGCTCGTGAACGGCTCTCAGCGAATCGACAAGGTGAAGCTGGGCCCGTCGGACACGCTGGCCGCCAAGATCTCGGGCGTCCTCTACTTCGACGACTTCGTCTCCACCAGAGGAGGCACGATCGGGCCATGACGGCTGAAACCGCTCCCGCCCCGGTCGCACCGCGCACCCCTCGCCCGGGGGTGCGCGGCCTCATGCGCCGGCAGTTGCTGGCGCCCCTCCTGACCGCGGTTGTCGTGGGTGGGTTTCTGGTTGCCCACGACAGCCGCGGCGCAGAGGCCCCCACCGTCTACCCGCCGGTTCCGCACAACCCGACGGTTGAGCTCCGATACGGCATCCGCGTCTCGCAGATCGCCGTGACCGCCGCAGGCGGCATGGTCGACGTGCGCTACATCGCGCTCGATCCCGACCGCGCCGTCGCCTTCGGCCACACACGGTCGACGTTCCCGGTGCTGGTGGACGAGCGCACCGGGCGCACGCTGGGCGGCCTGGCGATGTCCATGTTCCCGCACCACATGCAGGCGGGACGCCAGTACTACCTGCTGTACCGCAACGACGGTGGCACCGTGCGCACCGGGGACAAGGTGTCGGTGAAGATGGGCTCGCTGTGGCTGCGCCACGTCGTCGTGCGATGATCCGTCGCGGCGCAGCGGTCGCGGCCGTGGCCGCGGCGGTCGCACTGGCGCTGCCCGCAGCCGCGTCCGCCCATGCCTACCTGGTGCGCTCTGACCCGGCCGACGGCAGCTCGCTCGCCCATTCGCCGCCCACCATGCGACTGCTGTTCAGCGAACAGGTCAGCCCCGGTCTCAGCCGGGTCGAGCTGGTCGGCGCATCGGGTCGTGTGATCCCGGCCCGGGTGGTGCCCGGGCACGACAGTGCCGTCCTCACCCTGGCCCTGCCGAAACTGCCCAGCGGGGTCTACCGGATCGTCTGGCAGACCGTCTCCACCGACGACCTGCACGCGACCCGCGGGGAGACGGTCTTCGGCGTCGGGAACGTCCACGTGGCGCCCTCAGCCGGGCTGCCTCCGGACCCGACGCCCGCCACCGGCAGCGTGCTGGTGCGCTGGCTGGACTTCGCCGCCGTGGCCGCGCTGCTGGGCCCGCTGGCGATGATGCTGCTGGTGCTGCCGGCCGCCGCCGGTCGCGGCGCCCGCGGCCTGGATGGGCTGGAGCGGCGGCTGCGGATGATGGCGCTGCTGGCGGCTGCGGCCGCACTCGTGACCGGGATTGCGCTGCTGCTGGTGCAGGCATCGTCATTCCCCCGGGCGCTTGCGCCGGCCGGCTGGACGCTGCTCACCGGCACGACCTATGGCCCGCGCTGGGCGCTGCGCGAGCTGCTGCTGATCGGCCTGCTGGCGACGCTGGTGGCGCTGCCGCGGGCCGGGCGGCGATCGTGGTTGCGATGGCCGGGGATTGCGATGGCGGTGGCGCTGTGCGGCACGCTGGCGCTGACCGGCCATGCTCCGGCGGCACGCGGCGACCTCAGCGTGGCCGTGCTGGCAATGACCGCGCACCTGCTGACCGCCGCGGTCTGGACAGGAGGCCTGGCCGCGGCGGCGATCTGCCTGGCGCCGCTGCTCGTCCGTGACACCCGGTCGGGGCGCATCGTCCTGCGCTGCTTCGGGAACCTCGCCGCGGGCTGCGTGGCGCTGATCGCCATCACCGGGCTGTACAGCGCCGGCGTGCAGGTCGCTTCCGCCGACGCCCTGCTGCAGAGCGTCTACGGCCGCACGCTGGTGGTGAAGTCGGCGCTGTTCCTGGCGGTCGGTGTCCTGGGACTGACCAACCTGCTGCTGCTGCGCCGCCGCGCCGGCGGCCGCAGGCTGCGGCTGGCGGTGACGCTGGAGACAACGATCGCGTTGGCCGTGCTGGTGCCGGCGGCGATGCTGACCGCCTCGGCCCCCGCGCGGGAGCCGCAGTACGCTCCCGCCGCGAAGGTCGCCCGGTCGCCGGCGCTCCGCTACGCAGCGGTCGACGACCTGATCCTGGGCGTGTCCGTAAAGCCGAACCGGCCGGGTGCGAACTTCGCATCGGTGAAGGTGCTCGAGACGCGGCTGCCGGCGCCCGGCCCGGTCACCGGGGTCGGCATCCGCTGGCCCGACGGGCGGGCAGCGGGTGACATCGTCGACGCCGTCCGGACAGGCGGCATCTGGCGAGTGCCGGCGCATCGCCTGTCGCGCTCCGGCGTGATGCCGCTGCAGGTGGTCGTTCACCGGGCGGGTGTGCCCGACGCCACCGCCTTGCTGCGCTGGCCCGTGGACCACCCCGGCGGGCCGGCGCCGCGGCGGCCCTGGGTGTCCGACCGGCCACTGGCACCGCTGCTGACGCTGCTGGCCGAGGTGCTGCTCGCGCTGGCCGCAGCCGCGTTGCTGTGGCGGGCGCTGAGGCCGATGCTCGGGCAGCCGCCGGCCCTGGCGCCGGCCGAACTGCCCGCCTCGGAGTGACTGCCGTGAGACGCGTGGTCGTGCTCGCGGTGACCGCGGCATTGCTGGGAACCGCTGCGGCCGGCGCCGGCACCGCCCGGAATGCCGCCGCCGGCCCGGTGCCAATGCGCCGCGTGATCGTGACGCTCACCGAGCGTGCCGACTTCGGTGGGCTGCCTCGCGCCCGAGGCGCGCGCCTGCGCGCGTTGGAGCAGGCACTGCAGAGCACCGCCGACGCGTCGCAGCAGCCGATCCTCGACCAGCTGGCGGCCGGCCGCCGAGCCGGCACGGTATCGGCCGTGCGGCCACTGTGGATCGTGAACGCGATCGCTGTGACCGCCAGCGACGACGTCATCGCGAAGCTGGCCGCCCGTCCCGACGTCGCCTCGGTGCATGACGACGCGATCACCGTGCACGCCGCCGGAGACGCGGGCGGCGGCGCCGCCGCCTCGAACCTGACCGCGATCGGGGCGCCCGGGGCCTGGGCGCTCGGTGACCGCGGGCAGGGCGTGGTGGTTGCCTCGCTCGACACGGGCGTGGACATGACCATCCCCGAGCTGGCGGCCGCATGGCGGGGCGGGTCCAACAGCTGGTTTGACCCCTACGGGCAGCACACGGCAGCCCCGGTCGACCTTTCCGGTCACGGCACCCATACGATGAGCGTCATGGTGGCCGGCGGTGCCACCGGGACGGCGCTGGGGGTGGCGCCGGCCAGCCGCTGGATCGCGGCCCGCATCTTCGACGACCGCGGCCAGGCCACCACCAGCGCCATCCACCTCGCCTTCCAGTGGCTGCTCGACCCCGACCACGACCCCGCCACCACTGACGCCCCGCAGGTCGTGAACAACTCCTGGTCGATGACCGCGGGGTGCAACCTCGAGTTCGAACCCGACATCACCGCCCTGCGCGCGGCACGGATCCTGCCCGTGTTCGCCGCCGGCAACTCCGGCCCGGGATCGCCCAGCGACTACAGCCCGGCCAACAATCCGGGAGCCCTGGCCGTAGGTGCCACCACCGCCGGCGATCAGATCGCAGCCGACTCGAGCCGCGGGCCGACCACCTGCGGCGGCACCGCGGTCACGTATCCGGCCGTGACCGCTCCCGGCGTGGACGTCCCCGTGCTGGATCCGGTCGGCACCACCACCGCCACAGGCACCTCACTGGCAGCCCCGCATGCCGCCGGCGCACTGGCGCTGCTGCTGAGCGCCGACCCGAGTCTGACCGCCGCCGAGCAGGAGACTGCGCTGCGCCGGAGCGCAGCCGATCTGGGCGATCCCGGCCCCGACAACGTGTTCGGAGATGGGCGCATCGACGTGCCGGCGGCAATCGCGTCCCTGGGCGGAGATGTCGCCGGCCCGGTCGTGAGCGGGTTGTCGGTTACCGGAACCACGCTGGGCGCGACCGCCACCGATGGGCTGTCGGCGGTGACCGGGGCTGAGTGGTTCGACGGCGCCGACCCCGGCCAGGGACTGGCCACCGCCGCTCTGCCGGCCGACGGCGCCTTCGACTCCCCGGTCGAGGACGTGACGGCGGACGTCGGCACGCTCTCACCCGGCACGCACACGATCTCGGTGCGCGCCCGCGACTCCGCCGGCAACTGGGGGGCGGTGCAGACGGTCACCGTCACCGTGGACTCCCCCGGCCTGTTCACGGACAGCTTCGCCAGCGGCGACCTCAGCGCCTGGTCCGGTCGCCGCGGCGCGGGCATGCTCGCGGTCACTCCGTGGGCCGCGCTCGACGGTGACGGCTATGGATTGCGCGCCAAGGTGACCGGCAGCGCTGTCACGGGCGTCGTCGACCAGTCGCCGGCCGCAGAGTCCGGCTACCACGCCCGGTTCAGCTTCGATCCGTCCGGCACATCGACCGGCGGCCGGGCCTGGGTCGTGTTCGCCGGATGGGACGGTGGCGGCCGGGTGTTCCTGCTGCGCTACCGGACGGTCGTGCACAGGGTCTTCCTGCGCGCCTCCGCTATTGGGATATCGGGGTGGGAGTCGACGCGCTGGACGCGGGTCAGCGACGACGTCCACGTGCTCGATCTGACCTGGCAGGCGGGCAGCCCCGGTTCGGTGACGCTGGCGGTCGACGGCACTCCTGCCGGCTCGGTCGGCGACCTCGGAAACGGGGAGCGGCGCCTGGAGCGGGTGATGCTGGGACCGTCGGGCGGCCTGCAGCCCGGCGCCAGAGGCGTGCTCCTGTTCGACGCGTTCGAGTCAGACAGGGGTGTGGGATGAAGCGGCTGCTTGCGCGCGCAGCCCTGGCCTGGGTCGTGGTAACGGCCCCCTCGGTGGCCGGCGGCACGGCGGCACGGGCGGCCGGCACGCCGCCCGCGACCGCCGATCAGCCGACGGCGGCCGGCTCGCTCCAGCGGCTGCAGACGCTGCTCGGCCTGCCGCCCAGCGGCCTCCTCGACCGGCGCACCGTGCGGGCCGTGCGCGCCTTTCAGTCGGCTCACGGCCTCGAGGTGGACGGCGTCCCGGGCCCGCTGACCTGGGCGGCGCTTGACGCGGAGTACGCGGGCACACCAGGAGCCCGGGTGTTCCGCCACGGCGACCGCGGTCACGTGATCTCGTCGCTGCAGTGGGCGCTGGGCCTCCCTGCCACCGGCCGCTACGGACTGGCCACGCGGGCGGCGGTACGCCGCTTCCAGCGCAGCCACGGGCTGGTGGTCGACGGCGAGGCCGGCCCTCGCACCCAGCAGGCGCTGGTCGACGAGGGGATCCTGCCGGAGGGCAGCTTCGGTCATCCCAGGCGCCGGCGCCCGCACCCCGACGCCGCGGTCGAGCACTCGCTTCCCGTCGACACCACGACCGCCGACCTGGGCCGGCGCGCCGCCGCACTCAGCCTGCAGTTTCTCGGCCGTCCCTACGTCTGGGGCGGTGAGGATCCGAGCGGCTTCGACTGCTCAGGGCTGGTCCAGTACGTGTACGGGCGCCTCGGCCTCGCCCTGCCCCGGGTCGCCCGCGACCAGTATCACGCCGGCGTGCACGTGCCGTTCTCCCAGCTCGAGCCGGGGGATCTGGTGTTCTTCGAGAACCTCGGCCATGTCGGCATCTACCTCGGCCGCGGACGCTTCGTGCACGCGCCTCACACCGGGACGGTGGTGCAGATCGCGGAGCTGGACGGCTGGTACGCCGACAACTACGTGGGGGCGGTGCGCGTGGGCGTCTCAGCCGGCGGGTGATGCTCGTGGCCGCACGCCCCGGACGTGCAGTCGCGCACGATCCCAGCCGCCTCGGCGGGGGTGTCCACTACCTGCAGCAGCTCCAGCTCGGCCTCTCTCAACTTGGCCTCCCCGACGACCCGCTCGCGCAGCCACTCCAGCAGGCCATTCCAATACGCGCTGTCGTACAGCACCACCGGGAAGCGGTGGATCTTGCCGGTCTGCACGAGTGTGACCGCCTCGAACAGCTCGTCGAGCGTCCCGAAGCCGCCCGGGAATACCACGAACGCCTCGGAGTACTTCACGAACATGGTCTTTCGCACGAAGAAGTAGCGGAACTCCATCGACAGGTTCGCGTAGCTGTTGCCGTGCTGTTCGTGGGGCAGCTCGATGTTGCAGCCGATCGACACGCCGCCGGCTTCCGCCGCACCCATGTTGGCGGCCTCCATGATGCCGGGGCCGCCGCCGGTGATGACACCGAAGCCGTCGGCCACCAGCAGCCGGGCGGTCTCGCGGGCGGCGACGTATGCGGGATCGTCCGCGGGCGTGCGGGCTGATCCGAACACGGCAACGGCCGCGCCGACGTCGGCGAGCTGGTCGAAGCCCTCCACGAACTCCCCGGTGATGCGCAGGATCCGCCACGGGTCGGTGTGCAGAAAGGTCGCGTCGTGGCGCTGCAGCAGGTGCTCGTCGGCCGTGCCGCCGACGCGGGGGGAGTCCGTCATCGCGGCTCAGATTACAGGCGGGGACGGTGTTCTGCCGATACGCATGGTGAAAGCCCCACAAGGGGCCGCGCCTCCCGCGCGGAATACCAGCTGACAGGTACACTTGCCGTATGCCCGTGTTGACGACCATGACTGCTGATGCCGAACCTGCGCCGGATCCCGAGGACAGTCCGCAGGCGGCCGCGAGTTTCGCAGCGGCAGGACGTCGCGCGGACCGAACCACAGGTTGCTGAGCTCGAGCTCGGCGGCGTCCGCTGGCTGAACATCGAGGCCCCCACGGCGGTCGAGACCGCGTACCTGGCGGAGCACTTCGACTTCCATGAGCTGGATCTCGAGGACGTGCTGTCCACCCGCCAGCGGCCCAAGATCGACGAGTACGACGAGTACCTGTTCATGGTGCTGCACCTGCCGCGCTTCGACAAGTCGATCGGCCGGCTGAACGCCGCCGAGCTGAACGTGTTCGTGGGCCCGGACTACGTGATCACCCTGCCCAACCACCCGCTGAAGCCCGTGGGCCGGCTGTTCACGCGCCTGTCGAACAACACGGAGCTGCGCGAGGAGTACTTCTCGAAGGGATCGGGCTACCTGCTGTACGAGATCCTGTCGGAGTCGTTCGACTACTGCTTCCCGATCCTGGACAAGATCGGGTTCAAGCTCGACCGCCTGCAGAACGCGATCTGGGACGAGCGCAGCGAGGACGTGGCCCGCGACATCTCCAACGTCAAGCAGGAGGTGATCGCGTACCGCAAGATCATCAAGCCGGAGCGCTCGACGCTGCGACTGCTGGAGCGCGCCCGCACCCGCTACCTGTCGGAGGACCTGGAGGTGTACTTCGACGACATCGTCGACTCGGCGGAGCGGATCTGGGACCAGCTCGACAACTACAAGGAGGTTGTCGAGGCGCTGGAGCAGACCAACGAGACGGTGATCGCCCACAAGCAGAACGACATCCTGCGGCTGCTCACGATCTTTACCGTGATCCTGCTGCCGCCGACCCTGATCGCCGGCATCTACGGCATGAACGTGCCACTGCCATTCCAGCAGTCACACCACGCGTTCTGGATCATCGAGGGCGGCACGCTGCTGCTCGCGATCGCGATGCTCTCGTTCTTCCGTCGCCAGCGGTGGCTATGAGCGAGCGGCTCTGGGCGCCCTGGCGCCTGGAGTACGTGGCCGGCGCCGATGACGCCGGCGGCTGCATCTTCTGCGACAAGCCGGCGCTCTCCGACGAAGATGCGCTGATCCTGCACCGCGGTACCCACGCGTTCGCGGTGCTGAACCTCTACCCCTACGCGAACGGCCACCTGATGGTCGCCCCCTACCGCCACCTGCCCATGCCCGGCGACCTGAACGACGATGAGCGAGCCGAGCTCTGGCAGCTCGCCGACGACGGCATCACCGCGCTGACAGCGGCGATGGCGCCGCACGGCTTCAACTGCGGCATGAACCTGGGCCGGGTGGCGGGCGCCGGCGTCGAGGGCCACCTGCACCTCCACGTGGTGCCGCGCTGGAGCGGCGACACCAACTTCATGCCGGTGCTGGCCGACACGCGTGTCATGCCGGAGCACCTGTCGCGCACCCTGGAGAAGCTGCGGGCCGCCTGGCCGGGCTAACTACGCCTCCAGCTGCTTCGTCATCGTGATCGCCATCTCGGCCCAGCCCAGCGAGCTGTAGAGCCCGCGCGCGGGCGCGTTTCCGCCAAACACGTTCAGCGACAGGTGATGCAGGCCCCGGCGGGCCGCCTCCCGCTCGAACTCCAGCATCGCCGCCCTGCCGTACCCGTGGCCGCGGGCGTGCTCGTGGATGTGGATGTCGTAGAGGAACGCCGACGGGCGGCCATCCATGTCGCGCTCCGCGAACCACAGGGAGCCGACCGGCTGGCCATCCGCCTCGATCACGTTCACCCAGTGGTTCTCGGTCTGGAGGCCCTCTGGCAGCACCGCTGCGAAGTCACGCACGGCCTTCGCCGTCGCGTGCTCACGCTCCATGCCGCCGAACTCGACCATCTGGTAGACGTAGCCCCGTTCCCCCTCCTCCGCCCATGCTGGGTACTCGTCCGGCCGCATCGGCCGCAGCGTCACGCTCATTCCGCAACCCGCTGGAACAGGATGTGGTCACGCCATGTGCCTGCGATCCGCAGGTACGCGCGGGCCAGGCCGATACGCTCGAACCCGTTCTTCTCGAGCACCCGCTGCGAGGCCACGTTGTCCACCAGCGTGCCGGCCTCCAGCCGGTGCATGCCCAGCGGCCCGAACGCCTGCTCGGCGGCCAGGCCGACCGCACGCGTGGCGACCCCGCGGCCGTTGGCCGCCTGGGCGACGAAGTAGCCGAGGTTGCCCGACTGGAATACGGAGCCCACCACGTTCCCGATCCCGAGCGTCCCCACCAGCCTCCCGTCGGCCTCGATCACGAACCTGTAGCGCGAGCCGGCCGCCCGCTGTGCCAGCGCGTGCTCGACCTCGATCCGCTGCCCCTCGGCCGTGTAGAACTCGTCGGGGCGGATCGGGTCGAACGGCGCCAGGAACGCCCGCTCTGACGCGTACAGCTCCGCCAGCGCGTCGACGTCGGCCAGCCGCACCGGCCGCAACTCGACCTGCTCTATCATCGCCCCGATGCTCGACTCCTCAGTGTTCAAGGCCTACGACGTCCGGGGCATCGTGCCCGACGAACTCGACGCCGAGGGAGCCTATCGGCTCGGTCGCGCCTACGTGGCGGCCTTCGAGCCGGCCACGATGGCGATCGGCCACGACATGCGCCTGACCTCGCCGGAGCTGTCCGAGGCGGCCGCGCGCGGCGCCTCCGAGCAGGGCGCCGACGTCGTGGCGCTGGGCGAGATCGGCACAGAGATGCTCTACTACGCGGTCGGCGAGCACGGCTACGAGGGCGGCATCCAGGTCACCGCCTCGCACAACCCGCGCGCCTACAACGGCATGAAGATCGTGCGGCGCGGCGCCCGGCCGGTTGGCGGCGACACCGGGCTCGACAAGATCAAGCGCTTCGCCGAGCAGGGCACTCCCGACGGCCCCGACCAGCCCGGCACGATCACTCAGCGCGACATCTACGAGGGCTTCCACGAGCGGGTGCTGCGCTTCATCGATCCCGCAGCGATCCAACCGCTGCGCGTGGTGCTGGACGGCACCAACGGGATGGCCGGCCCCATGATCGGGCCGCTGCTCGAGCGCCTGCCGATCACGGCGTTCCCCCACCATCTCGACCCGGACGGCAGCTTTCCCAACGGGGAGCCCAACCCACTGCTCGAGGAGAACCGCCACTTCATCGTGGAGCAGGTGGTCGCTGAGGGTGCCGACCTGGGCATCGCCTGGGACGGCGACGCCGACCGGTGCTTCTTCATCGACGACACCGGCGAGTTCGTGCCCGGCGACCTGATCACCGCCCTGATCGCGCGCTCGATGCTGGAACGGCACCCCGGTGCGACGATTATCTATGACCTGCGCGCATCGTGGGCGGTGCGCGACACGGTCGCGGCCGCGGGCGGAACGGCGCTCGAGAACCGCGTCGGCCACGCCTTCATGAAAGCCCGCCTGCGCAAGGAGGAGGCGGTGTTCGCCGGCGAGGTGTCGGGTCATTACTACTTCAAGGACTTCTACTACTGCGACACCGGTATCGTGCCGGCGCTGGTGATGCTGGAGCTGATCTCGCGCAGCGGGCAGAAGCTGTCGCAGCTGCTGGCGCCGTTCCGGCAGCGGTACCACATCTCCGGCGAGATCAACTCGACGGTGGCCGACGTGCCGTTGAAGCTGCAGGAGCTGAAGGACCGGTTCGGCCCGTCGGCGGAGCGAGTGTCGCACCTGGACGGCATCTCGTTCGAGTACCCCGACTGGCACTTCAACGTACGGCCGTCGAACACGGAGCCGCTGCTGCGGCTGAACCTGGAGGCGTTGTCGGCCGAGACGATGGAGCGGCGGCGGGACGAGGTGCTCGCGCTGATCACCTCCTGATGCCGGCCACCGACCGCCGACCGCCGTTCCGTTTCTCGTACCGCACGCGTGTCGGCTTCGACGAGACCGACGCCCAGGGGATCGTCTACTACGGGCGCTACATGCCCTACTTCGACCGGGCGCGGGTCGAGTACCTGCGGGAGCTGGGGGTGCTGGTGCGCGAGCCCAGCGACCCGGAGTTCGTGATGCGGGCCCAGCACGTCGAGTACCTCGCGCCGGCCAGCTTCGACGACGAGCTGGAGGTGTTCGTGCGCGTGCGGCGGATCGGCACCACCAGCCTGTCGTGGGAGTTCGAGGCCTACAAGGTGTCCGGCGGCGACCGGCTGGTGGCCGCCAACCAGACGCTGGTTTCGGTCGATCTGGCCGAACGCCAGCCGGTGCCGGTCGAGTGGCGTCTGCGCGACGCGATCGCCGGATTCGAGGCGGAGCTGGAGCTGTGAGCGGGGAGGCGTACGAGCAGTCGCTGCGCGCGATCGAGCAGGTGATCGCCGACGAGACGGAGTCGGACGAGATCCTGCGCCGCGCGGTCGACCTGTTGCACGACGGCTTCGACAGCTACTCGTGGGTGGGCGTGTACTTCGTCGAGGGCGAGGAGCTGGCGCTGGGGCCGTGGAACGGCCCGGAGGCGACGGAGCACGTGCGCATCCCGATCGGCCAGGGCGTCTGCGGGTCGGCGGCCGCCAGCGGCCAGACCGAGATCGTGGACGACGTCAACGCCGACTCCCGCTACCTGGCCTGCTTCGCATCGACCAGGTCGGAGATCGTGGTGCCGATCAGCTACGACGGGCTGGTGGTGGCCGAGATCGACATCGACTCCGACCGGCCGGCCGCGTTCGGCGACGGCGACCGCCGCTTCCTGGAGCGCGTCGCCGAGCTGCTCAGCCCCTACTGCCTGGTGGGCTGGGACACCGGCGGCGAGCCCTGGGAGCCCTAGATGGTTGATCGGGCAGCTACGACTCTGCCCAGGCGGCCTCGCGCACGTTGGCCGGCGCCTTCAGCCAGTAACTCTCCCGGATCCACTCCAGCGTCGCGCTGAGGCAGTCGGCGTCCTCCACCCTGGCCGTCACCCAGCCGTAGCGTCCCACGTACTTGGCGTGCGACACGTACGGCAGCGTCAGGGCGACCTCGCGCTCCTCCCTGGTCAGCTTCATGGTCACCGTCACCGGCGGCCCATCGCCCATGATCGCGAACATGGTGCTGCCTCCGCCGACCTTGAAGACGTGCGCCTCCGGCCCCCACGGATGATCCTCACGGGCTGTGGGAAACGACAGCGCCAGCGCTCGGATGGCTGCTGCATGCCGGGCGGCGCTCATCGCCCCAGTCTATCGGCGGCCTCGCCGCCGGTGGGCGGTCAGGCCCGGGTCTCGGCGTCGTGCAGCCGCTCGTCCACGATCCGCGACAGCCGGCTGGGGTCGTCGACGCCGCGGAACCGGAACTCGGAGCTGGCCTCCTCGGTGCCGGCCGTGTCCCAGTCCACGTCGCCGATGCCGAGCAGGCGCTGGAACATCGTCTGCGAGACGTTCACGTTCTGCACGCGGGTGAGCTGCGCGGAGTGCTCCTGCCGCGAGACGATGCCCGTGCGTACGTGGATGCGCGTGCTGGTCAGGGTGTACGCGGTAGTGCGCAGCCGCAGCCACCCGATCACGTAGGTGCAGATCAGCGCCACCACCGTCGCGCCGAAGAAGATCGCCGAGCTGGGCGGGTTGTTCATGACGGCGTTCAGGAACACCCAGATCGCCGCCGGGATCAGCGAGACGATCGTGTACTTGACGTAGTAGATCATCAGCATTCGCCAGCTGGGATGCCCGGTCCAGATCAGCTCTTCGCCCTGCAGCACGTCCACGCGGCGAGTGTATCTCAGGGTCCGGTCAGCTACTGCCGGGGGTGACCCGGTAGGCGTCGAACACGGCCTCCAGGTTCTTCAGCGCCGAGATCAGGCTGCGCAGCGTCTTCACGTCGCCGACCTCGACGGTGTACCAGTTGCGGGCCATCTGATCGGACACGTGGCCGCCGTATTCGACGATGTTGCAGCCGAACTCGGCGAACGTGCGGGCCACGTCCTCGAGCAGGCGCGGCCGGTCCCAGGACTGCAGGGCCAGCGTCACCCGGAACGACCGGGTGGCGTTTTCGCTGTCGTCCCAGCTGACCGCCGTGAAGCGCTCCGGGTTGCGTCGCAGAGCCCGCACGTTGGGGCAGTCGTCGCGGTGCACGGTGATGCCGCGGCCCAGCGAGATGTAGCCGACCACGGAGTCTCCGGGCACCGGGGTGCAGCACTTGGCCATCCGCACCAGCACATCGCTGTCGACCGCGCCCTCGACCGTGATGCCGAAGCTGGACGAGACGGCCGGCCGCTTCTGGGCGCGCCGCGTGATCGTGAGATCGGCCTCGGGCACCACCACCTCGGAGGTCTTCAGCTTGCCCAGCACCTTCGACACGATCTGCCCCACCGGAACCTTGCCGGCGCCGATCGCGACGTAGAAGTCGTCGGCCTTCTTGAAGCCCATGTCGCGGATGATCCCGGCCAGAAGCGGCGACGCCGACACCTTCTGGTGCGGCAGCCCGTTCGACTTCAGCGCCTGGTGCAGCGACTCGCGGCCCTTGTGCTCGAGATCCTCGCGCGCCTGCTGGCTGAACCACTGGCGGATCTTGTTGCGCGCCCGCGAGCTCTGCACCAGGTTCAGCCAGTCGCGGGACGGCCCCCGCTCCTGCTTGGAGGTCAGCACCTCGACGAAGTCGCCTGAGTGCAGGGCGTAGTGCAGCGGCACGATGCGGCCGTTGACCTTGGCGCCGACACAGCGGTGCCCGACGTCGGTGTGCACCGCGTAGGCGAAGTCGAGCGGCGTCGACCCGGCCGGCAGGCTCTTCACCTCGCCCTTGGGCGTGAACACGTAGACCTCGTCCGAGAACAGGTCGACGCGCAGCGTCTCCATGAACTCCTTGGGGTCGGAGGCATCGTTCTGCCAGTCCATCAGCTGCGTCAGCCACGGCGTCAGCGAGCCGTCCTTCGCGGCGCCGTGCTTGTCCTTGTAGAGCCAGTGCGCGGCGATGCCGTACTCGGCGGTCTGGTGCATCAGCTGCGTCCGCACCTGGATCTCCAGCGGCTTGCCCTCGGGCCCGATCACCGTCGTGTGCAGTGACTGGTACATGTTGAACTTGGGCATGGCCACGTAGTCCTTGAAGCGGCCCGGCATCGGCTTCCACAGCGAGTGGATCACGCCGATCGCGCCGTAGCAGTCCTTCACCGAGTCGACCAGCACCCGCATCGCGGTGAGGTCGTAGATCTCGTTGAACTCCTTGCCGCCCTGCGCCATCTTCGAGTAGATCGAGTAGTAGTGCTTGGCGCGACCGGAGATGTCGGCCTCGACGCCGGTCTCGTCGAGCTCGCGCGAGAGGATGGTCGATGCCTCCTCGACGTAGCGCTCGCGGTCGGCGCGGCGCTGGTTGACCATCGACTCGATCTCGGTGTACCGGCGCGGGTGCAGCGTCTGGAACGCGCGATCCTCGAGCTCCCACTTGATGGAGTGGATGCCCAGCCGGTGGGCCAGCGGCGCGTAGATCTCCAGCGTCTCGCGGGCCTTGTTGGTCTGCTTCTGCTTCGGCAGGGCCTCGATCGTGCGCATGTTGTGGAGCCGGTCGGCCAGCTTGATCAGCACCACGCGCACGTCCTGGGCCATCGCCATGACCATCTTGCGGTAGTTCTCGGCCTGGGCCTGCTCACGGCTGGCGAAGCTGATCTTGGACAGCTTCGTCACGCCCTCGACCAGCAGCGCCACCTCGTCGCGGAACAGCTCGCGCACCTGTTCGAGGTCGGCGTCGGTGTCTTCGATCACGTCGTGCATCAGCGCCGCCGCGATGGTGGAGGAGTCGAGCTTCATCCCCGCGCACACCTGGGCGGTGCTCCAGGGATGGTGGATGAAGTCCTCCCCGCTCTTGCGCAGCTGGCCCGCGTGCTGGTCGCAGGCGAAGTCGAACGCCCTGCGGATCAGGTCGACGTCGAGCTTTGGGTTGTACGAGGAGACCTGGCCGAGCAACTCCTGGAGCAGGTGATCGTGCCGAACGGCCTCCGGGCTGCGCTGCACCGTTGCCATGTACACAGTGTAGTGAACGGACCCCCCGGCGCCCATGGCAGGACCAATCTGCGGATCAGACAGCGGCGGCCACCGGCTCCGGCACAACGTCCAGCGTCAGCCCGCCGCTTTCCAGCCGGCCGAGGAACTCCAGCGACTCGCGCAGGCGCGCCTGCGCCGCCCGGAAGCTGGCGGAGGCTTCGAGGTCGACCCGGTCCGCCGGGGGTGCGGACGGATCGAGACCCAGCTCCTCCAGCACCCGCAGGCAGGCGGCGACGGTGCGGGCCGGCAGCAGCGGGGTGACGCCGTCGCGGGCCGCTCGCCAGACCGCGGCCAGGGCCGGCCGCAGCGGCTCGCGCTCCGCGGCCACCGACCGTGCAAAGGCGATCTCGGCCCCGCCCCAGACGACGTGCACCGCCGCGCGCTCGGCCAGCTCGCCGACCAGCGGCAGCAGCCGCTCGTCCTGGGGCGGATCGAGCAGCACCAGCGCGCCGAACCCGTCCGCTGCTCCGGGCAGCTCGTCCCACTCGGCCAGCGCGATGCCGGCCGCGCCGAATCGCGCCGGGTGCAGCACGCCGGTCAGCATCGCCTGGCGGCGGGCGCGCTCGGCGACCACCACCAGCACGTCGTCGCCGCCGGCCAGCAGGCGCGCGATGGTCGCGATCTGCGTGCCCTGGCCGCGCGCGTCGACCAGGCAGCCTGAGCGGCCGGCGAGCGACGGCCTGGGGTCGGCCGCGGGCGCCTGCGCGTCCAGCGTGCGCACCGCACGCACGAGCATCTGCGGGGTGACGGTGCCGTTCCACTGGTTGCGCTGGAGCCGGAAGGCCACGTCGTGGCGTCCCGACTGGCGCAGCACGGGCGCGTCACGTCCCATCCCGAACCCGACCGCGCGGCAGTGGAAGCCGCCCAGCTCGACCGCCATGCGGACATGCTTGCCCTCGCTCATCGTCTCTACCGAGGTCAGCGTCGTGGCCGGTGCCAGCAGCATCACGCCCGGGTTTCCCAGCCCGCAGGGTTCGAGGCGGGCCAACTCATCGGCCAGCTCCAGTGACAGCTCGGAAGGAGCCACCACGGCGTCGACGTGCACGGCCCGGCCCAGGTCCTGCCCGTCCAGAGCCGCAGCGGCATGCTCCGCCAGCAGCTCGGCGAACCGTTCGATGCGGAGCGGGTCGATCGACAGGCCGGCGGCGGCGCGATGGCCGCCGAACTTCTCCAGCTCCCCGGCACAGGCGCTCAGCCCGGCGTGCAGGTCGTAGGCGGGGATGCTGCGCCCCGACCCCTTGGCGCCCTCCTCGCCGATCGCGATCAGCACCACCGGCCGGCCGTAGCGCTCGACCAGGCGCGACGCCACGATCCCGATCACGCCCTCGTGCCAATCGGGCGACGCCAGCACGTAGGCACGCCGCTCGCGCCATGCGGCGTCGCGGGCCTCCACCTGCTCTGCGGCCAGCTCCAGGATCTCCTCCTCGACCGACTGGCGGCGGCGGTTCAGGCTCTCGAGCTTCGCGGCCAGCTCGCGGGCACGATCGTCGTCATCGGTCAGCAGCAGGTCAAGCGCGACGCCGGGGTGTCCCAGCCGCCCGGCCGCGTTGATGCGAGGGCCGAGCCGGAAGCCGAGATCACCGGCCGCGACGCGTGTCCGGTCGATGCGGGCGGCCGCCATCAGCGCACGCAGCCCCGGCTTGGCCGTGCGCGCCATGCGGCGCAGGCCGGCCCTGACCAGCCCACGATTCTCGTCGAGCAGCGGCACCACGTCGGCGACGGTGGCCAGCGCCACCAGGTCGAGGTGCTGGTCGAGCTGGTCGCGCTCCCGTCCGCTGCGCGCGTACAGCGCCTCGGCCAGCTTCAGCACCACGCCGGTGCCGCACAGCTCCGGGAACGGATAGTCCGACGGCCGGGTGCAGACCCGCAGGCAGTCGGGCAGCTGCTCGGCCGGGCGATGGTGGTCGGTCACGATCACGTCCATGCCGAGCTCGCGGGCTCTCGCCACCTCGGCGGTGGCCGTGATGCCGCAGTCGACCGTGACGACCAGCTTCACGCCCTCGCCGGCCAACCGCTCCAGCGCCTGGGCGCCGACGCCGTAGCCCTCTTCGAAGCGGCTGGGCAGGTGCCAGCCGACCTCGGCGCCCAGCGATCGCAGCACCAGGACGGCCAGCGCCGTCGCGCAGATGCCGTCGGCGTCGTAGTCGCCGTGCACGCAGATCCGCTCGCCGCCCTCGATCGCGGCCAGGATGCGGTCGCAGCCAGCGCTCATGTCACCCAGCAGCAGCGGGTCGTGACGCGGGCCGTCCGCCTCGAGGAAGGCGCGGGCGGAGGCGGCATCGCCGTGGCCGCGGCGCAGCAGCACCTCGGCCATGGTGCGGCTGACGCCCAGCTGCCCGGCCAGATCCAGGGCGGCCGGCTCCGAGCAGGGATCGATCAACCATCGGGGAGCGCGTTCATCCACAGCTCTCATGCTAGGAAGCGGGTCGGACAGCGACGCGGCCTCCGGCACCCGCTATGCTGGGCACAGAGAGGTATGACGGTCCGTGTTGAAAGCAGACGCTCTGCGGGCGGCGCACGACGCCGAACCTCTCTTCGACGACGTCTCCTTCGTCCTCGCTGACGGCGACCGGGTAGGTCTGGTCGGACCCAACGGCGTCGGCAAGTCGACGCTGCTGCGCCTGCTCGCGGGCCGGGCCAAGCCCGACGCCGGCATCGTCAGCGTCGGCGACTCAGACCGCGTCTCCTACCTCGAACAGCAGCCTCCCGATCCGGATCTGACGCTGGGCGAGCACCTGCGCCGGTCGGCCGGCGAGGTCTACGCCGTCGACCGCGAGATGCGGGCGCTGGAGGCCGCGATGGCGACGGGCGACGAGGCTGTGGTGGCCGCGTACGGAGCGCTCCAGCACCGCTACGAGGTGCTGGACGGATGGCGCTTCCGCGACACGATCGACCAGGTGCGCCGCCACATCGGCATCACCGGCCTGTCAGACAATGCGCGCTTCCGCGAGCTGTCGGGCGGGCAGGCCGCCCGCGTGATGCTGGCCGGGGTGCTGTTGTCCCGCCCCACCGTCCTGCTGCTGGACGAGCCCACCAACCACCTCGACCTGGATGGTATCCGCTGGCTGGAGCGGTACCTGTCGAGCTTCCCCGGCGCCGTGCTGGTGGTGACCCACGACCGCCGCTTCCTCGACGAGACCGTCTCGCGCATCCTCGAGCTGGATCCGGTGACACGCGCACTGGCCGTCTACGAGGGCGGCTATACGGCGTTCCGCGCCGAGAAGCAGCGGCTGTTCGAACGGCGCCAGGAGGAGCACCGCGCCCAGGAGCGCTACCGCAAGCGGCTGGAGTCAGACATCGCCCGCACCCGCAGCCAGGCGGCCGCCACCGAATCGACCGCACGCGGCATGGGCAGCGACCAGCTCAAGCGCTACGCCAAGAAGGTGGCGAAGAAGGCCAAGGCCCGCGAGGGCATGCTGGAGCGTCAGATAGCCGCCACCGACTGGATCGAGCGGCCCGAGCAGGCGGCCTCGTTCTCCTTCACCCTGGCCGGCACGTCCCAGCCCGGCCGCCGGCTGGCGGCGCTGGAGGAGGTCACCGCGGGATACGACGGGGTGGCTGTGCTCTCAGGGCTCGACCTCGTCGTCAAGGGCCGCGACCGGATCGCGCTGACAGGCCGAAACGGCTCGGGCAAGTCCACGCTGTTCCGGGTGATCGCGGGAGACCTGGAGCCGCTGTCCGGCTCGGTGCTGCGCCAGGCGCGCGTGGGCGTGCTTCCCCAGACCCACGACCATCTGCCGCTCGGGCGCACGGTGCTCGACCACTACCGCCGGGGCGTCCCAGGTCACGAGCACGAGGCGCGGGCGGTGCTGGGCTGGTTCCTGTTCACGCAGGAGCAGCTGTTCCGCCCCATGGCCGGGCTCAGCGCCGGCGAGCGGTCACGCCTCCTGATCGCGATGCTGGTGATGGGCGGCGCAGAGCTGCTGCTGCTGGACGAGCCCACCAACCACCTCGACTTCGACTCGATCGACGTCGTCGAGCGGGCCTTGAAGGGTTTCCGCGGCACCATCCTGACCGTCTCCCACGACCGCGAGTTCATCCACTCGATCGGGTGCGATCGGGTCTGGGAGGTGCGCGACGGCGGCGTGCGCGAGGGCGGGCTCGACCCGACCTGAGGAATCGCCGGTCAGATCCTGCCGCTGCGCAGGATCGACCACACCAGCACCAGCCCCAGGCCGCTCGCGACCAGGTAGCCGAACCAGGTCAGGATGTGCACGCCCCAGACGTGCGGGCCGCCGTCGGCCGCGATTCCGAGCAGCGCGGAGCCCACCATCGTCCCGGCCATCACGATCGCGATCACCAGCCGGTTGGCAACGACGTCGGCCTTGGACGTGAGCTGGTCGAGCCCGCGGTGGCGGAACTGCACCTCCACCTCGCCGTCGCGGAACTGCTCGAGCGTGTCGTGCACCTGGTAGGGCAGCTCCATCAGCAGGCCGCCGTAGCTCATCAGCTCCTCCCGGCCGCGATCGAGCAGGGCTGAGGGTGACAGCTGCTGCGCCATCAGCTCGTCGGCATAGGGCTCGGCCACCTCGAACACGTTGAACTCCGGGTACAGCTCGGCGCCCACCGAGCCCAGCGTGGCCAGCGTCTTGTCCAGCAGCGCGAAGCGGGTGGGCAGGCGCAGGTGCATGCGGGCGATCAGCGAGAAGGCCTCGCGCACGACCTCGATCGGGTCGATCTCGCCAAGCGCGGCGCCGTGATAGCGGTAATAGACCTCGCGCAGCTCCAGCCGGAACTCCTCCTCCTGCGCAGTGTTGAACCGCACCCCGAGGTCGCGCAGCCGCCGCGGCAGCTGGTCGATGTTCTCGTTGACGGCGTCCACCAGCAGCCGCGTGAGGCGGCGCATGTCGGTGGGCGAGAGCGCGCCGGTGATGCCGAAGTCGACGATCCCCAGCCTGCCGTCCTCCATCACGAACAGGTTTGCCGGATGCGGGTCGGCGTGGAAGGTGCCGTAGCGGAACACCATCTCCAGCCACACCTCCGCCATCAGGTAGGCCAGCCGGCGGCGCTCGGCCGGATCGAGCGCCGATAGGTCGGTGTCGCTGAGCGTCGTGCCCTCGATCCGCTCAAGCGTCAGTACCCGCTCGCTGGAGAATGTCCAGTACACCTTGGGGATCAGAACGGTGGTCGACTCGGCGAACATGCGCCGGAACACCTCGGCGTTCCGGGCCTCGATCCGGTAGTCGAGCTCGCGCGTGATCGACCGCGCGAACTCGTCCACCAGCTCCACCGTGTCCACGAATTCGAGACGCTCGACGCGGCTCTTCACGATCTTGCCGACCTGGCGCAGCAGCGCGATGTCGGCCTCGATCTGGCGCCGCGCGTTGGGACGCTGCACCTTCACCGCCACCGAGCGGCCGGTGTGCAGCTCGGCCAGGTGCACCTGCCCGATCGAGGCGGCGGCCACCGGCACCGGGTCGAAGGAGGCGAACAGGTCGCCGATCTCGCCGTTCAGCTCCTGGCGGATCACCTGCTGCACCTCCTCGTAGGAGAAGGGCGAGACCGAGTCCTGCAGCAGGCGCAGCTCGCTGATGATCTCGGGCGGCATCAGGTCCGGGCGGATCGAGAGCAGCTGGCCGAACTTGACGAAGGTCGGGCCTAGCTCGTCGAGCATCTCGCGCAGGTGCCGGCCACGCGCCTCCAGCGACATCTCGGGCTCCTGCGCGCCCCGCGGCCGCCGCTCGAACGCATACCCGAAGCCGTGCCGGGCGGCCACCTGCGCGATCTCACGAACGCGGGCGATCTGCGTGCGCCGCGAAGGCTGCGTCTCCATGGGGCAATGGTACCGCCCTGTGTGGCCGCGACCAGCGGCGGTCAGGCTTCGGAGATCGGCCGGCCCACCACCAGGGCCTCGAGCAGTGCCGGGTCGAGCTCGCGGTAGCTCGCATCGGCCCGGATGTTGAGCGCGTCAAGCGTCTTCGAGAAGAAGCAGCGAGCGGCCGCGGCCAGGACGACGCCCCTGATCTCCTGCTCCGGCAGGCCCAGCTCGCGCAGCCGTGTCAGCTGTTTGTCGCCGATCGAGGTCGCGTCGTCCACCACCTGCTCGGCCAGGTCCATGACGGCGACGTCCACCTCGTCCAGACCGGCCCCGCGGCGGTCGAGCGCGATCTCGCGCACCGGCTCACCGAAGCTGTCGATCAGCACCTTGCCGTGGGCCAGGCAGCAGTAGCTCGAGCGCAGCCGCTGGGCGGCGGCGAGCGTGGCCAACTCGTAGCGGCGCAGGTCCATCGACTCCTTGATGGACGTGTTCAGCGCCAGCCATGCCGCCTGCACCTCTGGCCGCTGGTCGAAGGCCCGGTCGAAGTTCGGTGTCACGGCCGCCAGCCCACCGTCATCGGCGGCGCCGTCGTGAGCGTCTGCATGACCACGCAGTAGCGCTCGGTCTTGCGCCGCAGCGCGCCCAGCTGCTCGTTGGTCGCGCCGGGAGCGTCGATCGCAAACGACACGCGGATGTCGGTGAACCCGACCGGCGCCTCGCGGTCGATGCCAAGCGTGCCGCGCAGGTCGAGGTCGCCCTCGACGGTGACCGCGATGTCGCTCACCTCGAGGCCCATCGCCTCGGCCACCATCTGGCACGTGATCTGCGCACAGGCGGCCAGCGCGCCCAGCAGCAGGTCGCCGGAGCAGGCACCGGTGCCCTCGCCGCCGACGCCGGTGTGTGCCTGCGTCTCGTAGACGGCGCGGCCGAGGTCGACCGAGCAGGCGATCGGCGTGTCTGCGCTGGCTCCCCGCGCGGTCAGCGTGATCAGGCCGCTCTCGGGGTGCTCCCGGTATGACTGCTTGAGCGGCTCCTGGACGGCGCGGAGGTCAATCATCCAGCGAGGCTCCGGCCCTGCATGTCGTCGGGCACCGGCTGGCCCATCAGCTCCAGCAGCGTGGGCGCGATGTCGAACAGGCGAGCGCCCTGCGGCGGCGCCGCCGGCATGCCCGGGCCTTCGAAGATGTAGATGCCGTACTTCGCGTGGTTGGCGTCGTCGGGGCCGGTGTCGTTCTCACGGGTGTGGATGGCGCCGTCACCGACGCTGCCGATCGAGCGCCAGGTGAGGTTGCCGAAGTAGACGATCAGGTCGGGCGGCACCCCGTTGACGGTGTGGTAGAGCTGCTCAGGGCGAAACGCCTTCGTGCCGATCGAGTTGCCCTGCTCGTCGCCCAGCGCCTCGAGCTTGGCGATCAGCTCGTCGCGCAGCGGCTCCACCTGCGACGGCTCGATGACGCCCTCTGGCTCACGGCCGCGCACGTTCAGGAAGATGCGCGAGTAGTAGCCGCCGTCGCCCCACACCCGCGTCCGTGCCCAGTCGATCATGTCCGGCTTGACCGGCCCGGTCGGCGCCCCCTCGCGCAGGGTCAGGTAGCCCTCGCGGATCAGCCACTCGTTCACGCGGATGCCGCCGACCATCGACTGGGCGCCGTGGTCGGAGACCACCATCAGCGCGGTGTCTGATCCCAGCCCCTCGATCAGCGAGCCGATCTCGGAGTCGAGGTAGCGGTAGTAGTCGCGGAACGCCTGCTCGTAGGCGGTGCCGGGCACGTAGTCGGGGTGGCCGTGGTCGTAGTAGCGCCAGAACCCGTGGTGCAGGCGGTCGGTACCCATCTCGACCATCATGAAGAAGTCCCAGGGGCGCGAGTCGCGAAGGTGGCGGGCCAGCTGGAACCGGCGCTTCGTCATCTCATTGATGTCTCGCAGGATCCGGTCCTTCTGGTCGGTGCGGAAGTTGGGCACGTCCACCATGTACTCGCCGACCACCTGCTTGATCTCGTCGCGCAACTCCTCGGGGTAGGTGTACTTCGAGTCGGTCGAGGGCGCCAGAAAACAGCTGATCATCTCGCCGTTCACGCGGCGCGGCGGAAAGGTCTGGGGAACGCCCAGCACCACCACGTGCTTGCCAACGCGGGACAGGATGTCCCAGACGCGGTCTTCCTTCATCTTCTCGGCGGTGGCGAAGGTGAGCCCGTCGTAGGAGTGGTCCTTGCGGTTGCGGAACCCATAGAAGCCGAGCGTGCCCGGATCCTTGGAGCTGGTCATGCACGACCAGGCCGGCACGGTGATCGGCGGATCGCACGATTCCAGCGGGCCGTACACGCCGCGGTCCATCAGTCCCCCCAGCACCGGAAGCTCGCTCTTCATGTCGTCGAACAGGATCTGGGGGGCCGCGCAGTCCAGCCCGATCACCATCACGCGCCTTGGCTTGCTCATCGCCGCAGTCTAGGAAACCGGTCCGGCCGAGCGCTCCGCATGCTCTGCGATCAGCCGCCGGTACAGCGCCTCCATCGCCGGCGCCGACTCCGCCACCCGTTCCCGCACGATGCGGAGGTTGCGCTCGGCATAGCGATCACGGAGGGCGCCGTCGGCCAGCAGCCGGTCAAGCGCCGCCGCCAGCGCCTGCTCGTCGCGGGGCTGCACCATCTCCGCCCCCTCCCCCGGCCCGATCCACTCGTCGATGGACGGGCACCAGCCGCCGACCAGGGGGTTCCCGCTGGCCATCGCCTCGAGCAGCGATGACGGCGACGAGTCGGTGCTGGCGATCGACACCACGATGTCGCCCGAGGCCGCCAGCCGCGGCAGCCCGTCGGGGTCAACCCGGTGCAGCCGGATCCGGTCGGCCAGCCCCGCATCGGCGACCGCCTGCTCCACCTGGGCTCGCGTCTCGCCGCCCCGCGCTGCCAGCAGCAGCCGCGCGCACGGATGCGATGGCGCAACGCGGGCGAACGCGCGCACCAGCACGTCGATGTTGGTTCGCTCCTGGAAGTTGCGCAGCGACAGCACGATCAGGGCGTCGTGCGGCCAGCCCAGCTCGTCACGCAGACCGTCCCGGTCGGCCTGCTCGGGACCGAATCCGGAAAGCTGGGTGTGCCAGATGATGTGGGCGATCCGGGTCGGGTCGGCGCCGGCCGCCACCGCCGCCGCCTCGATCGCCCCTGAGTTGACGACCAGGTAGTCGGCCGACCGCCACGTGCGAAGCGCGCGGGTGCGGCCCGGCTCCGTGAGCGCGTCCAGCAACACGTCGCGGCCCCAGGGGCTCACCACGTAGGGGTGCACCTCGGCCAGCGCGCCCCAGTAGGCATAGGGCGTGATCCCATGGCCGTGCACGACGTCGGCATCGAGGGACGCCGCCAGCCGGCGGATGGCCGGGCCGAAGCGGAGGCGGCGCAGCCTGGGGACGCGCATCAGCGGCTCCAGCGCCAGCAGGTCGTGGACGGTGATGCCCTCGGTCTCGCGGGGATCCGCGCCCACCCGGTTGGAGACGACGTGCACGTCGTGCCCGCGGCCGGCCAGCCGCCGCGCCCAACGCAGCGTGTGGATCGACCGCGCGTCGGCCACGGCCAGGATCCGGAGCGGTCGCGGCGCCGAGCTCACGTGGCCGCCTCGGCAGGCGGGCGCCGGCGCAGGCGGCTGGCGATGATCCGCCAGCCCTTCCGCACGTCGCCCTTGCTGAGCGCCCCCACCGGAACCAGCATCAGCGGGAACAGCGCCGCCAGCAGCAGCCGCACGACCACGGCGATCAGCCCCGTAGCCGGGATCACCCACTGCGAAAGCGCCAGCAGCAGCACCGCCATCCCCGCCACCTTCCCCACACGCAGCCACTCGTAGGGGACCGGGTAGCTGCGCTGCGAGTTGGCCCAGCCCATCCACAACAGCAGCGCATACCCGAGCACGGTGGTCAGGCCGGCGCCGACGATGCCCCAGTGCGGGATCGCCCAGAAGTTCAGGCCCAGATTGACGGCGGCCGCGGCGGAGGCGATCAGCGGCGTCATGCGGGTGCGGAGGCTGATGGTGACGCCGATGTTCACGATCAGGTAGCCGCCGTAGAGCACCGTGCCCGCGGCCAGCAGTGTCACCACCGGCATCGCCCCCTGGGTGTTCTTGGGCAGGAAGTAGCCGATGTAGGGCGGCGCCGTCAGGCTGATCGCCACCAGCCCCCAGCCCATCACGACCGACCAGTACGTCAGCACCGATGCGTACGTGCGCTTGGCCTGGTCGTCGCCCTCCTGGCCGCGGACGTCGTGGGCGAACGGCGCCCACGCCGTCTGGAAGGCGCCCATCAGCACCAACACCGGCACCCCCAGACGCGCCGCCACCGAGTAGGTGCCCAGCTCCTGGTGGCCGGCCAGCCGCTGCACCTGGATGCGGTCGGCCAGGTTCAACGCCCACAGCGCGATGTTGGCCGGCATCAGCGGCAGCGAATAGGTGAGCAGGTCGCGCAGCACCGGCCGGTCGAAGCGGCGAATGCCGATCGTGTGGCGGCGGGCGACCACGACGATCAGGTAGACCAGCGCGGTGCCGGTGAAGTTTCCGACCAGCAGGCCGAGGGCCCCCTGGTCGAAGACGACCACCAAGAGCAGCGTCAGGATCGTGGTCAGCAGGATGTTCAGGAGCGTGAAGCGCACCCATGCCTTGGCCCGCCGCTCGATCCGGTAGACCCGCGCCATCACGTCGTAGTTCATGCTGATCCAGAGCCCGAACAGGCCGGCCAGCACGATGTCGGTGTCCACCTGCAACACGTGGCCGATGAAGCCCCGGAACACCCATCCGACCAGCACGCCCAGCGTAGCGGCCGTCATCACGAACACGAAGATGGTGTGGATGACGGGCGCCCAGTCGGTCTCGCCCTCGCCCAGGGTGAACCGCGACATGGTGGTGACGATGCCCACCCGCAGCAGGATCGAGGCCAGCAGCACGGCCGATAGCATCAGGTCGACGGTGCCGTAGGCCTTGGCGCCGGCCGCGTGCAGGTAGACCGGGATCAGGAAGAACCCGGCGAAGCGCCCGATCACCCCGCTCATGCCGTAGATCAGGGACTGGCCGGCCAGCGACCGCATGCGGCGGCCCTCGGCGAGCATGCCCTGCTGGCCCGGGGTGCTCACGCGCCGCCTTGCTCGAGCAGCCGGGCCACCAGCGGGTCGGACGCCGGCCGCTCGGCAGGCGGCCGCATCGCGTAGCCGAACCGCGCCGCCTCGGGTCGGCAGCGGCGCTCGGCCAGGTCGAGGTATACGCGCCGTGCCAGGGAGCGGCGGCGGGCGTTCCAGCTTTCGAAGTAGCGCTGGTTGCTGCCGCCGCGCGGGGTGCGGTCGCCGGCGAAGTTGTCGGGGTTGATGCCCTCGGCGACCGAGCGGCCGGGCGCGTGGTCATCCAGCCCGGTGAACCGGAACACCCGCGCCAGCTCGCGGTCGGGGTCGGCCACCAGCTGCTCGTAGCGGACGATCATGGCGCGCTGCAGCGAGGGCAGGTCGCCGCGCAGGGTGCGGTGCGCCGCCGCCCAGTGGGCGAGCAGCGCGTGCGGCCGGGTGGCGCTCCACTTCTGAGTGGCGGCCGAGACGGCGATCGGGTGGCGGACGACCAGCACGAACGATGCGTCGGGGAACATGGCCTGCAGGAACCGGGTCATCAGCAGGTTGGGCGGCGACTTTTCGATCAGCACCTGCCGGCTCTCGTCCCAGTGAGGGCGCCAGCTCTCCCACAGCGCCCGCCGGTTCGCATCGGTGACCAGAGCTGAGCGCTCGGTGAGATGCGCCTCGGGCAGCAGCGCGAACCGCCCGGCCTGGTGGCCCTGTGAGACGACCGGGTAGACGTCCTGTATGTGCTGGCCCTCGTCAGCAGGTACGCCGGTGCCGTCGAAGCCGCTGACCTGCGGATGCTCCGCCAACAGCCGCGCGAGCATGGTGGTGCCACTGCGGTGCAGGCCGCCCAGGAACACCATCCGGTGGCCGGTCACGGTCTCGGGTCGCCGGGGACGTCGGTGCGGGTCTCCAAGGCGCTGGAAATGCTAACCGAGGTAGCGGCGCTGCGCGCCGACCGCGGTCGGGCAGAATACCGTTCGCAGATGGCCGCCGGACCCCACACGACCGCACCACCACCGCCCGCGCCGGAGCGCGCGCGCGGCGCCGGCGAGCGCGCGCACATGCGATTTCGCACCATCACCCGAAATGCGCGGGCGCTGCCCGACTTCCTGCTTATCGGCGGTCAGCGGTGCGGGTCGACGTCGCTGTACACGACCCTCTGCGGGCATCCGCAGGTGCTGGCCGGCGCGCACAAGGAGCCGCACTTCTTCGACAACAATCACCTTCGCGGAGAGGACTTCTACCGCCGGCTGTTCCCGCTGCGGGCGCACCTGCGGGCGCGCCGCGCGATCACCGGCGAGGCGACCACCCACTACCTGTCGCACCCCGCGGTGCCAGGGCGGGTGGCCGCGATGCTGCCGGACGCGCGGCTGATCGCGATCCTGCGCGACCCGGTGGAGCGCGCCTACTCGCACTACCAGCTGGCTCAGCGGAACGGGCGGGAGCCGCTCAGCTTCGAGCAGGCGCTCGCGGCCGAACCGGAGCGGCTGGCCGGCGAGGAGGCCCGGCTGCTGAGCGATCCCGCCTACCGCGGCGAGGCGTACGGGGTGCAGTCCTACCGCACCCGCGGGCTCTACCTGGAGCAGCTGGAGCGCTGGTGGGCGAGGTTTCCGCCGGAGCGGCTGCTGGTGCTGCGAAGCGAGGACATGTTCGAGCGGCCGGGCGAGGTGTACGCGCAGACGGTGGCGTTCCTGGGTCTGCGGCCGGACACCGCACGCACGACATTCGCGGCGCGAAACCAGGTCGTCTACAGCTCCATGCTGCCGGAGACGCGGGCGGAGCTGGCCGCGTTCTACGCGGAGCCGAACAGCAGGCTTGAGCAGCGGCTGGGCCGCAGCATGGGCTGGCAGGGGGCCTGAGGGTGGGACTCGGCCCGGCGCTGCGGGAGCGGCTGGCACGGCTTGCCGACGGCTCCGAGAAGGCGCCGGCGCTGGTGTTCGAGTGCTCGTATGTGAACGGGCTGTCGGCGATTCGGAGCCTTTCGCGGATCGGGGTGCCGGTTGTGGCGCTCGACCACAGGCGCGACGGACTGGGGATGCGCTCGCGGTTGGCGCTGGGCGTCGTCGGCCCGCCGCCGGGCGAGCGGGAGCGGTTCGCAGAGCACCTCTCTGGGGTGTGCGATGCGCTCGGGCGCGAGGCCGTGGCCTTTCCCACCCACGACGATTACCTGGTGGCGGTGAACGACGCGGCGCCGGCGGGCCTGCGGCTGCCGTTCGGCCCGAGCGAGCTGATTGATCGGGTGCAGGCGAAGCGTTTCCAGTACGCGGCAGCCGAGCGGGTCGGGGTGCGGCTTCCGGAGACGTTTCACCCGGCGTCCGTCGAGGAAGCACAGGAGGCGGCGGCCGCCATCCCCTACCCGGCGGTGATGAAGCCGTCGCTGGGCAACGGGTTCAAGGCGCGCTACGGGAAGCCGCTGATCGAGGCCGCGGACGCCGCGGCGCTGGTGGCCGCCTACCGGCTGGGAGAGCCGTTCCAGCCGATGTTCCAGGAGCTGATACCGGGCGGAGACGACTCGCTGTGGACGGTGGGCAGCTATCTGGACGGCGAGGGGCGGGCGCTGGGCGTGTTCTGCGGCAGGAAGCTGCTGCAGGCGCCGGCCGGCGTCGGAACCTGCCGTGTTGGCGAAGCGATATGGAGCCCGGACGCCGTTGACGGGGCACTGCGCCTGCTCCGCGAGCTGGGCTTCCACGGCATCTCGCAGGTCGAGTACAAGCTCGATCCACGGGACGGGGAGCTGCGGCTGATGGAGGTGAACGCGCGGCTCTGGCAGTGGCACTCGCTGGCGTCCGACTGCGGCGTCGACCTGGTGGAGATCGCCTACCGGGACGTACTGGGACTGCCGGTGCGGGAGGCGACCAGCGAGCGAGCCGGCCACAGGCGCTGGGTGGCGCTGGTGCGGCATCTGCGGGAGAGCCGGCGCGACCGGCTGGGGCTGCGCAAGACGCTGGCGCCGCTGCGACCGCCGTTCTCGGAGCCGGTGCTGTCGCTGCGCGATCCGATGCCGGGGGTGCACCAGGTCTACGGCGCGCTGCGCGGATGCGGCCGGTGAACGCGCGGGCCGAGTGGGTGGTCGAGACGCTGGCGACGGCCTGCGCCGCGCCGAAGCAGGGCGCAGCCGAGATCGCGTACCCGTCGTCGGGGCTGCCCGGCTCGGAGGCGGCGTGGGAGTACTTCGACCGCGGCGAGGCGGCGCCGCCGGTGCTGCAGGAGGGTGGCCTGCTGGACTTCGGGGACGGGGTCGAGGACGTGGTTGCGAGCGCGTTCTGGCACCTGTCCCGCTGGGAGGAGCGGGCGGGGTCGCCGCGGGACAGGCACGGACGGTTCACGGCGGCGAACGCGCTGGCCGATCCAGAGCAGCCGGCCGTGGATGCGCTGCTCGAACGGTTCCGGGATGCGACCGGGCTGGAACGGCGTCAAGGGTTCAGGGTGGTGTTGACGCACGACATCGACACGCCGCGGCGGTGGACGAGCAAGCGCAGCGTGGTCGCGGCCGGCGGGCGCATGCGGACGGCGGCGCTCGAGCGAAACCGCGGTGAGCTGGTGGCGGAGGCACGGGGGCTGGCATGGCTGCCGATCGATCTGGCGCGCGAGCGCGACCCGAACTGGGCGTTCCAGCGGATCCACGAGATCGAGGAAGTGCGCGGCGGGCGATCGACGCACTTCCTGATGGCTGGGCACCATCATCCGGCCGACGGCGACGCGGCCGCCTACGACGAGGTGCGTGCCCGGATGGTCGACCGGATCACCGCCAACGGAGACGAGGTGGGGCTGCACCCCAGCTACACGACCAGCGACCACCCCGAACGGCTGCGCGGCGAGCAGGAGCGGCTGGCGGCGCTGGCGCCGGCGCCGCTTCGCAGCGCCCGCTTCCACTTCCTGCGGCACGACCCGCACCGCTCGCTGGCCGAGCTGGACGGGCTCGGCTTCGCGCTCGACTCGAGCCAGGGCTACGCCGACCGTCCCGGGCTGCGGGCCGGCTTCTCGTTCCCCTACCACCCCTACGACCTGGCCTCCGAGCGGCCGCTGGGCCTGGTCGAACTGCCGCTGGCGGTGATGGACGCGACCCTCTCCGACCGGCGCTATCTAGGGTTGGACGCCGAAGCAGGGTATCTGCGGTCGATCGCCGTGCTCGAACGGGTCGCCGAGGCGGGCGGCACGGTCGCCATCCTCTGGCACAACGACCGCTTCGCAGGCCCCTACGCCCGCGGCTGGGATCGCTGCTACGAGCGCCTGCTGGACTGGGTCGTCGCACGCGGCGGCGACCTCTGCGCCTGCGAGGACGTGCTGGGCAGCCCGTCACCTGCCTGACACGCGGCGGTCGGCGCAACAGCCACGCCTGGCACCGGCGTTGCCAACGGCAGCGTTCCAAGCCGTCACGCGGCTCACGCCGGGGCGTTTCGCGCCTCGCCGCGAACTCGGCCCGGACGACGCCCAGATCCTCGATCCGGGGCGCAACGCCGGCGCCTGGCACGGGTGTTACCAACGCGGCGGTTACGAAGTCGCACGGTTGTGACGAGGTGCCTGCGAAGGTCGTGACGTGATGAGTGCAGCGGCATCCCGCCCAGGCGTCACGCGCAGCGCGCGAAAGCGTCAGGCAGCCTGGCTGTAGCGCACGCGGCGCTGGGGCCGTTCGACGACGGCGATCAGCGCCTCGATCGCGGCCGGCATGAACTGCGATCCGCAGCAGCGCCGCAGCTCCTCGACAGCGCCCTCGACCGACATCGCCTTGCGGTACACCCGATCTTCGGTCATCGCGTGGTACGCGTCGCAGACCGCGATCACGTACGCCCCGCGCGGCACCTCGTTGCCCTGCAGCCCATCCGGATAGCCGCGGCCGTCCCAGCGCTCGTGCGACGAGCGAACCAGGGCGACGACCTCCTCCATGCCGGGGATGCCGGAGATGATGTCGGCGCCGATCACCGTATGGCGCTTCATCACCGTGAACTCGTCGTCGGTCAACGGCCCCGGCTTGTTCAGAATCGACTCCGGGATCCCGATCTTGCCGACGTCGTGCAGCAGCGCGCCCATGCGCGTCGCCCGCAACTCCCGTCCCGACAGGCCCAGCTCCTCGCCCACCGCCACCGCGAACTCCGCGATCGCCTGCGCGTGGTTGCCGGTGTAGGCGTCCTTCGCCTCGAGCGCGGCCGCCAGCGCACCGACCGTGGCCAGGTGCTGCTCGTCCAACCGCTCGGCCAGCGTGGCCGTGCCCAGCACGATCCCGGCGTGATCCGACAGCAGCCGGCAGAACTCGATGTCGTCGGGCGTGAACGTCCGGGCCCGCGAGTCGAACAGCTCGATCAGCCCGACCGGCTTCCCGTTCATCACAAGCGGCGTCATCATGCTGGCCTTGAATCCCATCTCGGCCAGGAACGCCAGCTCGGCCGGATCGCCGCCGCTGCCGGCCGACGTGGTCGACGACTTCAGCGACGTCAGCACCTCGAGCGTGGCCGGGTACTCCGACAGCGAGTAGTCCTCCGCGACCAGGTTCAGCTTTGCGGGCGGGATCACGTGCGCCGCCCAGTCGGTGACCGCCTGCGTCTCCGGGTCGTACGACGAGATCAGGCAGGCCGACGCGTCGAACAGCAGCGTCAGCTCGCGCGCGAACATCGACATCGCCTCAGGGATGTCGGCAGCAGATGAAAGCGCACGGGTCGACTCGATCACGGCGATGAGATCGTCGAACCGGCGCGAGCTTTCGGAGCGCGGGCGCATTCTTCCCGAGATATCGACTTCGAGGGGTGTCAGGCATACCCCCGATAGGGTGACTACCTGGCGCGGCCGTGCGGTTTGCGACGCCTTCTGCGCGGCGCTGGGCCCGATGTCCGCGCGGCCGGCTCGGGCCTGTCAGCGGAGACCGCCGCTCCCACCGGCACCGGCTCCGGCGCCAGCTTCGCGGCCGCTACACGCGCGTCGCTGCGCCGGCCCTTGAACTGGTCCTCGCGCTCGAGCAGGATCGCCAGCAGCGGCGATGCGATGAAGATCGACGAGTAGGCGCCGGATGCGATGCCGATCATCAGCGCGAACGCGAAGTCCTTCAGCGATCCGGTGCCGAAGATGAACAGCAGCGTGACCGGGATCAGCGTCACCGCGGACGTGTTCAGCGACCGTGTGATCGTCTCGGCCAGCGACTCGTTGACGACCTGGCTGGCCGTCATCCGCCGCAGGATCGGGATGTTCTCACGCACCCTGTCAAAGACGATCACCGTGTCGTAGAGCGAGTAGCCCAGCACCGTCAGCACCGCCGCCACCGTGTCGGCCGTGACCTCTCGCTGCGACAGCGAGTAGATGCCAAGCGTGATCAGGATATCGTGCCCGAGCGCCACCATCATCGGCACCGAGTAGCGCCACTCGAAGCGGAAGGACACGTACAAGAAGATGATCAGCAGCGAGAACCCGATCGCCAGGTAGGCTTGGTCGAGCACCGACTGGCCGAACGACGAGCTCACGTTCTTGCTGTCGATCGAGTTGGGCGCGATGTGGTATGTCGACTGGATCGACCGCAGCAACGCGTTTTGCTGCGGGCCTGCCAGCGCGTGCGACTTGACCTGGAACTGCGTGTAGTCACCGTTCTGGGACTTGCCGACACCCTGCACCACCGGATCCGAGATGCCGGCCTGGTTGAACGTGTTCGTGACAGCGGTGGTGCTGGTCGCCGTCGGCACGGTGAAGTTGAACTGGCTGCCGCCGGTGAAGTCGATGCCCCTGTTCAGCCCCTGCACGCCCAGGCTGATCGCGCATACCACCAGGAACACCCCGGAGATCGCGAACCAGACCTTGGTGCGGCCGATGAAGTCGTACTTCTTCCAGCGGTCGCCGGAGCCGACCTGGCCCAGCACCCGCGGGCTGGACATGAACGAGAAGCCGGCCAGCAGGCTCAGCATCGCCCGGGTCGCGACCACCGCCGTGAAGATCGACACGAGCACGCCCAGGGCGAGCATCACGGCGAAGCCCTTGACGCTCGAGGTGGCCACCAGGATCAGCACCGCGGCCGTGATCAGCGTCACCACGTTGGCGTCGATGATCGTATGGAAGCCACGCCGATAGCCGGTGGCGATCGAGGTGCGGATGCTCTTCCCGGACCGCACCTCCTCCTTGATACGTTCGAAGATGACGATGTTTGCATCGGCGGCAACACCGATTGTGAGGATGGTGCCCGCGATGCCGGGCAGGGTCATCGTGATCGGCCACAGCAGCACGATCCCCGCCAGCAGCACGCCGTAGATGATCAGCGCGATGTCGGCGATCACTCCCAGGAAGCCGTACAGGACGATCAGGAAGATCATCACGAACAGCAGGCCGGCCGCGCCTGCGATCAGGCCGTTTCGCAGCGAGTCCTTGCCGAGCGTGGCCGAGACGTTATTGAAGGAGGTGGCCGTGAACTTGATCGGCAGCGAGCCTGACTGCACCTCGAGGGCGATCCGGTCGGCGTCGGCCTTGGTCAGGCCGCTGATCACGCTGCTGCCGCTGTAGGTGGCGTTGATGCCGTTCGGGTTCTCGTCGGGATCGACCACCGGCGTCGCCACCAGCTGGCCGTCGACCACGATCGCGTTGGGCAGGCCTTTCGGCGGATTGATCTGGCCGTCGGCCATGCCTGCCGCCCGCGCCTGCTGTGCCAGCGACCGTGAGATGTTCGTAAACTCGGCGCCGCCGCCGTTCTTGTAGCTCAGCGTCACGATCGGCTGGCCGGTGTTGGGGTCGGTGTCCGACGACGCCGACACCTGATCGCCCGTGATCACATTCGGGTTGCCCTTCTCGTTCTGGTTCAGGTTGAACAGGTAGTAGAAGGTGCCGGTGGTCGCCGTGGCACCCGGGCAGCCGGTCGACGCGTCGCACGACACCACCTCGGTGCCCTTGGGGATCCCCAGGAACTGCGCCCCGGGCGGCTTCACCGGGTTCTGCGGGTTGAAGTCCTGGAGCACCTGGGTCTGCTGCGGCTCGACCTTGCCCAGCTGCTTGTGATTCGCGTCGAACAGCGCCCACGAGCCGACGCCGTCGGACTTGGCCTGAGCCTTGACCTCAGGCTTGGTCAGCAGGCTGTACAGCGAGTCGGCCGGCAGCGCGCTGAAGGGCTGTGTGCCCTTGGAGACGTTGTTCAGGTACTTGAACATGTCGAAGCTCTGCAGCTGGCCGCTGGACACGAGCAGCGAGGCGACCGCCGCCGGGTCGCGCACGCCGGGGATGGCGATCGTGATCTGGTTGGGGTTCGTCGAGCTGCGGATCTCCGGGTTGAGCGTGCCGTTCGGGTCGATGCGCTTGGAAAGGATCGTGACCGAGGTGTTCAGATCCTGCTGGCTGACGGTCTGGCCGGGCAGGGGGCGCGCGTCCAGCACGACCTCGAGACCGCCGCGCAGGTCGAGGCCGAGGCGGAAGCTCCGCTGTGTCATGAGAAGGCCGCAGCCGATCATCAGCGCCACGACGACGCCCAGGATCAGCCAGTTCCTACGCTTCTCGGACACGCGCTCAGTTTAGTTGATGGCCCCGGCCGCCTCCGCCGCCAGCTCTTCCCGGAAGCGTGCGAAGCGGCCCTCCACGATCGCCCGCCGGGCGCCGGTCACCAGCTCGATCACGTGGTGCAGGTTGTGCACGGTCAGCAGCCGCAGGCCGGTGATCTCGTCCTGTGTGATCAGGTGGCGGATGTAGGCCCGGGAGAAGTCGCGGCAGGCCGGACACCCACATCCCTCGACCAGCGGCGAGCCGTCGCGGGCGAACCGCGCGTTGCGCAGATTCAGCCTCCCGCCTGGAACCAGCGCGCTTCCGGTGCGCCCGAGCCGGGTCGGAAGCACGCAGTCGAACATGTCCACTCCGCGCTCGATCACCCCCAGCAGGCCGTCCGGATCGCCGATGCCCATGAAGTAGCGCGGCCGGTCGGCCGGCAGCATCTCGGCCGTCGCCGCGACCGTCTCCAGCATCAGCCCGCGCTCCTCTCCCACCGACAGCCCGCCGATCGCGTAGCCGTCAAATCCGATCCCAACGATGTCGGCCGCGCTGCGCTCCCGCATCGCCAGGTCGGTCGCTCCCTGCACGATCCCGAACACCAGCTGCCCGGGCGCGCGCTCCGCCCCACGGCTGCGCTGCGCCCACAGCGCCGTGCGCCTGACCGCCTCCGCGAGCTGCTCGGGCGTCACGTCGGCGCGCGTGCACTCGTCGAACGCCATCGCGATGTCGGAACCCAGCTGCCGCTGCACCTCCATCGCCAGCTCCGGCGTGAAGCGCGCCCGCGATCCGTCGTAGACCGACTGGAACGTGACCCCGTCGTCGTCGACCCGGTCGGCCGTGTGGCGCAGCGAGAACACCTGGAACCCGCCCGAGTCGGTCAGGATCGGGCCGTCCCAGGCCATGAACCGGTGCAGGCCGCCCAGGTCGGCGATCACGTCCGCGCCGGGCCGGAAGTGCAGGTGGTAGGTGTTTCCGAGCACGATCTGCGCCCCCAGGTCGCGCAGCTCGGAGGGCAGCAGCGCCTTGACGCTGGCCTTGGTGCCGACGGGCATGAAGACGGGCGTCTCCACCACGCCGTGGGCCGTCTCCAGCAACCCGGCGCGGCCGCCCCCGTCGCGCGCCACCAGCTCGAAGTCGCCGATGCTCACAGGATCAGGCTCGCGTCGCCGAAGCTGTAGAAGCGGTAACGCTCGGACACGGCGGTACGGTACAGGTCGCGCGTCTGCTCAACGCCCGCGAACGCCATCACCAGCGCCAGCAGGGTCGAGCGCGGCAGGTGGAAGTTCGTGATCATCGCCCCGGTCGCCCGGAACCGGTAGCCGGGCGTGATCAGCAGCCGGGTGCGTCCCTCGAGGGCAGCCCCATGCTCGCCGAACACCGTCTCCAGCACGCGCACGCTGGTGGTGCCCACGGCCACGATCCGGCGTCCCTCGGATCGCGCCCGCTCGACCGCAGCGGCGGTCGGCTCCGGCACCCGGTAGCGCTCGGAGTGGATCGGATGGTCCTCCACCACCTCCTCGGCCAGCGGTCTGAAGGTGTCCAGGCCGACGTCCAGCGTGACCGCCGCCACCTCGTGGTCGCGGCGGATCTCGTCCCACATGCGCTCGCTGAAGTGCAGGCCGGCCGTGGGCGCGGCCGCCGACCCGGGGTGCTGCGCGTACACGGTCTGGTAGTCGGCCGGATCGCCCAGCGGCTCTGTGATGTAGGGCGGAAGCGGCATCTCGCCCGACGCCGCGAGCGCCTGCTCGAGCGTGCCGGGCGCCGACACGCGCACCCGCACGCGCCCCTCCCCCACCCGTTCGACGATCGTGACGCGCATGTCGCCGGCCTCCAGCACCTCCCCCTCCCGCAGCCTCCGGTAGGGCCGCACCAGCGCCTCCCAGCTTCCGTCGCCGGCGGGCTCGAGCAGCAGCACCTCGGCCGCACCGCCCGTGGCCCGCCGCGCGCGCACGCGCACCGGCAGCACCCGCGTGTCGTTCACGACCAGCAGGTCCCCGGGCGAAAGCTCCCGGGAGAGGTCCCGGAACAGCCGGTGGCGGATCGCGCCGCCGGCGCGGTCGTAGACCAGCAGTCGCGCGCTGTCACGCGGCTCCGCCGCGTGCTGTGCGATCAGCTCAGGAGGCAGCTCGTAGGCGAGATCGGTGGCGCGCATGGCATCTGGAAGCGTTTGCCGTCCACGGTCAGAACGCCGCCCGTCACGAACCATCGCGAGCCGCGCTTGACCTCCGTGATCTTGACGCGGCCGCTGCGCCAGTTTCCGTGCACGTCGAAGCTGAGGTCGGCCCGGCCCGAGCTCCCGTTCTCGCTGATCGGCCCGGTCACCGCCAGCCCGAAACCGAGCACGGCGCCCAGCTGCATCCGGGTCAGCCCACTGCCGCCGCCCGAGCGCACGTAGCCGGCGGCCTTCTGGTAGGCCGGCCCCTTCGAGACGCTCTCGACGACGGTCAACGTGACGGCGCCGGCCGCGACCAGCAGGCCCACGGCGGCGGTGATCAGGATCGCCCACTGGCGATGGCGGCGGAGCATGCGCACGGCTGCCCAGTCTGCCATGCGGCGGGGGGCGGGCGCCGAGACACCGGCTGGTTCAGACACGGGCGAGCCGATCGGTGGCGGCGATCAGACGGTCGCGCATCTCCGTGCCGCCGGCGGCATGGCCGCCCTCACCGACGACGTCCAGCGTCGCGTCGGGCAGCGCCAGGTGCAGATCCCACGCCGAGGCCAGCGGCGCCTGCAGATCGAACCGGCCGTGGATCAGCGTGGTGGGCACTCGGGCCAGGCGACCGGCGTCGCGCAGCAGACTGCCGTCCTCGATCCAGAGATCGTGGTGCACGTAGTGGGTGACCAGGCGTGCGAATCCGAGCGCGAACTCCGGATCGCGGAAACGCTCGGCGATGCCGGTGGCGGGCGGCCAGTCCGGGGTCACCGACTCCCATGCGCACCAGTCCTCGGCCGCTTTGCGGTGCACCGCCGGGTCGGGGTCGTGCAGCAGCCGCCGGTACCCGGCGACCGGGTCGTCGTCATCCGCCCCCTCGGCGAACCGGTACCACTGCTCCGGGAACATCACGCCCACGCCGCCGCGGAACAGCCAATCAGCCTCGCTGCGGCGCCCGGTGGTGATGCCCCACAGCACCAGCTCGCTGACCTGGGCCGGGTGCCGCTCGGCGTAGGCCAGCGCCAGCTCACACCCGAACGACCCGCCCCACACCAGCCAGCGGTCGATCTCGAGCAGGTCACGTACCGCCTCGATGTCGTCCAGTAAGTGCGGTGTGGTGTTGGCCTCGAGCGCCGCCAGATCCGTGCCGGCGCTGGGCGTGCTGCGCCCGCAGCCGCGCTGGTCGAGCAGCACGACGCGGTAGCGCTCGGGGTCGAACATCTGGCGGTGCCACGGCTTGCAGCCCGAGCCCGGCCCGCCGTGCAGCACCAGCGCCGGCTTGCCAGCGGGGTTGCCGCACACCTCCCAGTAGACGTCGTGGCCGTTGCCGGCAGCGAGCATTCCCTGCTGCTGCGGCTCGATCGCCGGGTAGCGCTCACGCATCCCTGGACGATAACTCCGGGGCGCTGGATGGTTGGTCGCTATCTCCGTGAGGTCCAAGGCGCAAGGCACCGCCTTGCGCCGGTCGGGAGGGATCTGCGATCACGCAGATCACTTCCGGGCGAGAACCGAGTCTCGCACGGACGCAGGGAGCGTCAATACCGGGTCGTATTGGCGCGACCGAGGACCAGGTGCAAGGCCAACGGCCTTGCACCGATCGGGAGCGATCTGCGATTACGCAGATCGCGGACGGAGACGACGATTCGCAACCGTAGCCACCCTGGCCGCCGCGAACCCTGACCAACCGCAGCGGCCAGGCTCGCGAGAGATACCGATCAACCATCTAGAACAGCCGCGGATCGCGGTCGGGCACGGTCAGCCCGAGGTGCCGGTAGGCGGCGTTCGTGACCACGCGGCCGCGCGGCGTCCGCTGAAGCAGCCCCATCTGCAGCAGGTAGGGCTCGTACACGTCCTCGAGCGTGTCCGGCTCCTCGCCGATCGCGACGGCCAGCGTGGACAGGCCCACCGGGCCGCCGGAGAACGTCTCTGCCACGCGGCGCAGGATCTCGCGATCGATCCGTTCCAGCCCGAGGTCGTCCACCTCGAACAGCTCCAGTGCCTCGGATGCGATCTCGTGGCTGATCACGCCGTCGTGCCGCACCTGGGCGAAGTCGCGGACGCGGCGCAGGATGCGGTTGGCCACCCGCGGGGTGCCGCGCGATCGGCGAGCGATCTCGCCGCAGCCACCGTCGTCGATCTCGACGGCCAGGATGCCTGCAGAGCGGCGGACGATCTGCTCGATCTCCTCGGGCAGGTAGTGCTCGAGCCGGTGCGTGATGCCGAAGCGGTCGCGCAGCGGCGTCGTCAGCAGGCCGGTGCGCGTGGTCGCGCCCACCAGCGTAAACGGCGCCAGGTCGAGGCGGATCGAGTGCGCACCCGGGCCCTGGCCGATCACGACGTCGATGCAGCCGTCCTCCATGGCGGGATACAACAGCTCCTCGATCGAGCGGTTGAGGCGGTGGATCTCGTCGATGAACAGCACGTCGTTGGGCTCGAGGGCGGTCATGATCGCGGCCATATCGGCCTTGCGGTCGATGGCCGGGCCGGACATGATCCGCAGCGCCGAGCTCATCTCGGCCGCGATGATCCCGGCCAGCGAGGTCTTGCCGAGGCCGGGCGGCCCCGCCAGCAGCACGTGCTCGCAGGGCTCGTTGCGGGCCCGCGCCGCCTCCAGGAAGATCGAGAGCTGCTCCTTGACCGCCTCCTGGCCGACGAACTCCGACAACCGGCGCGGCCGCAGCGTCTGGTCGAGCTCCTCCTCGCCGGGCGCCAGCAGCGGATCGGGGATGCGGTCGGCCGGCGCGCTCATGCGCTCGCCCCAGCGGCCAGCGCCTGGCGGATCCGCTCACCCACCGGCAGGTCGGCATCGATGCTTCGCAGCGCCGCCTCGGCCTCCGCCACGGACATGCCGAGGCCCACCAGCCCATCACGGGCCGCGGTGTGGTCGTCGACCGGCGGTGAGTCGGCGGCATCCTGCACCTGGGTCGCCGGCAGCGATCCGACCTTGTCCTTGAGGTCGATCACGACCCGCTCGGCGGTCTTTCGGCCGACGCCGGTGATGCTCGTGAACAGCGCATGGTCGGACGTGACGATGGCGCGGCGGATCTGGTCGGGTGCGTACCCCGACACGATCGCCAGCGCCGCCTTCGGACCCACGCCGGACACCCCCAGCAGCAGCTCGAACAGGTCGCGTTCGGCGGTGCTGGCGAACCCGAACAGGATCAGCGCGTCCTCGCGCACGTGCAGGTGCGTGACCAGGGTCACCTCCTCGCCGTCGGGCACCGCCATCCGGATCGCGGCGCTGGTGGCCGCCAGCAGGTAGCCGACGCCGCCCACGTCGATCACGATCCGGCCGGGGCCGCGCTCCAGCACCTTGCCGCGCAGGGTCGCGATCATCCCGCCGCCGCCTGGACTAGCCGCCGCCCGCGGTTTCGCACTGCGTGGCAGATGGCCACCGCCAGCGCGTCGGTGGCGTGGTCGCTGGCAGCGGCCAGGTCGGTCGCGAGCATCGCCCCAACCATCCGCTGCACCTGCAGCTTGTCGGCGCGGCCGTAGCCGCAGACCGCTGCCTTCACCTCGGCCGGGGGGTAGGCGGCCGCGTCCAGCCCGGCCTGGCCGCAGGCGGCCAGCACAGCTCCTCGCGCCTCGCCGACCGACAATACCGCCCGTGGATGCACCCCCACGAACAGATCCTCCATGGCCACCGCCTCGGGCACGTGCTGGGAGATCAGCGCCGCCACCCGGCTGTGGATCTCACCCATCCGCCGGGACGGATGCGCGCGGGGCGGTGTCGAGATCAGGCCGTGGTCGATGGCACGCAGCGTCGAGCCCTCCGCCGAGATCACGCCGAAGCCGGTCGAGGCCGTACCGGGGTCGATGCCGAGCACGATCATCTGGCCGCAGTCTACCGGCGTGGGCGGACGCGACCGAACGGGTGTTCCCGCTGCCAAGCCCCTCCGAATCGTGCCCCGGTACAGTCCATCGCATGGAGATCAGCCGCCCGGCCGCGCGGTGGTGGCTGCCGCCCGTGCTGCGGTTGGCGGCGGCATTCTCGGCCGTCGCCGTGGCGGGTCTCGTGATCTGGCAGGTACTGACGCACGTCGATCTGCCCAGCGCCGACTCGCTGCTGCACGACTACGGGTACCTGGGAGTGGCGATCGGCGCATTCGGCGACAGCTTCGGGCTGCCCTCCTCGGGCGAGATCGTGCTGCTTGCCGCCGCCGCTGCCGCGGCCACCTCCAACCAGTTCAGCCTGCCGCTCGTGGTGCTGGTGGCGTGGGCATTCGCGCTGGCCGGCGACCTCTGCGCGTACGGCATCGGGCGCGCCGCCGGCCCCGGCGTGCTGCGCCGCTTCGGGGTGCACGAGGACAGCTCCGTCCACGTCTTCATGAGACGCTACGGCTCCCGTGCGGTGGCCGCCGGCAGGCTGATCGCGGGCATTCGCACCAAGCTGGCGATCGTCTCGGGCAGCACCCGCATGCCGTTCCACCGCTACCTGTTTGCGGACGCCCTGGGCGCCGCCGTGTGGGCGATCCTGGTCGGCGGGCTCGGCTACCTGTTCTCGAGCTCCGTGTCGACCCTGATCGACCGCTTCGGCTCGGCCAGCAAGGTGATCGGCCTGATCGCGATCGGCGCCGTCGCGGCGCTGGTGCTCTACCTGTGCGTGCGCTACGTGCTGCGGTTCCGCCCGGCGGCTGGCTAGCCCGCCACCGCCTCGAGCACGGCGTCGGGGATGTCGAAGTTGGCGTAGACATCCTGCACGTCGTCGTTGTCCTCGAGCGCGTCGATCAGGCGCAGCAGCTTGCGGGCAGCGTCCTCGTCCAGCGCAACGGTGTTCTTGGGCACCAGGGTCAGCTCGGCCGAGCTGATCGGCACGCCGGACGCCTCGAGCGCGTCTCGCACCACCCCCAGGTCTCCGGCGTCGGTGGTCACCTGCCAGACATCGCCGTCCAGCTGCGCGTCCTGCGCACCGGCGTCGGCCGCCTGCAGCACAATCTCGTCCTCGTCCAGCTGGTCGGACGACACCAGCACCACGCCCTTGCGCTCGAACTGCCACGCCACCGAGCCCGGCGTGCCCAGGCTGGCATTGTGCTTGCTGAAGATCGCGCGCACGTCGGCGGCGGTGCGGTTGCGGTTGTCGGTCAGCGCCTCGACGATGATCGCGACGCCCTCCGGCCCGTAGCCCTCGTACGTGATCGCGTCGTACGCGTCGGTGCCCTCGCCGCTGCCGGCGCCGCGCTGCACGGCCCGCTCGATATTGTCCTTCGGCATCGAATACGACCGTGCCTTGGCGATCGCGGCCGCCAGCGACGCGTTCGCGGCCGGGTCGGGGCCGCCCTCCTTGGCGGCCACGATGATGGCCCGCGACAGCTTCGTGAAGAGCTTGCCGCGCTTCTTGTCCTCGGCACCCTTCTTGTGTTTGATGGTCGACCATTTCGAGTGGCCGCTCATGCCGCCACCGCCCCCCGCGCCCGCTCCACCATCTCGGCGAAGCGCCGGTGCAGCCGCCGGTCGCCGGTCAGCTCGGGGTGGAACGCCGTCACCAGCACCGACCCCTGCTGCGCGGCCACCGCGTGGCCGCCATGCTCTGCGAGCACCTGCACGCCGTCGCCTGCCGACTCGATCCAGGGTGCCCTGATGAAGACGCCGGTGACCGGCTCGGGATCGCCGGCCAGCGCCAGCGCGGCCTCGAAGCTGGCCACCTGGCGGCCGAAGGCGTTGCGCCGCACGACGATGTCGATCAGACCCAGGTAGCGCTGGTCGGGCAGGCCGTCGACGGCGTCGCGAGCCGCCAGGATCATGCCGGCGCAGGTGCCGAACACGGGGGCGCCCGCGGCGCGCAGTTCGCGGATCGGCGCCTCCAGCCCGTAGGCGACCATCAGCTTGGACATGGTCGTCGACTCACCGCCCGGGATCACCAGGCCCTCCAGCCCGGCCAGCTCGCCCGCCTGCCGCACCTCGACCGGCTCCACTCCGACGTCGGCCAGCGCCCGGCAGTGCTCCCGGAATGCGCCCTGCAGGGCGAGGACTCCGACCTTACCAGCCACGCGTCTGCAGCAGACCGTCCTCGCCCAGCTCCGACATCTCGATCCCGACCATGGGCTCGCCCAGGCCGGTCGACACCTCGGCCAGCACGGCCGCGTCGTTGAAGTGGGTGGTGGCCTTGACGATGGCGGACGCTCGCTGGGCGGGGTCGCCGCTCTTGAAGATGCCGGAGCCGACGAACACGCCGTCGGCTCCCAGCTGCATCATCATGGCCGCATCGGCCGGGGTGGCGAGCCCGCCGGCGGTGAACGTGACCACCGGCAGCCGGCCGTTCTCGGCCACGTTGCGGATCAGGTCGTAGGGGGCACGGTGCTCCTTGGCGGCCGAGTACAGCTCGTTCTCGTCCATTGACTGCAGCCGGCGGATGTCGCCCAGGATCGACCGCATGTGGCGGGTGGCCTCGACCACGTTGCCGGTGCCGGCCTCGCCCTTGCTGCGAATCATGGCCGCGCCCTCGGCGATTCGGCGCAGCGCCTCGCCCAGGTTGGTGGCGCCGCACACGAAGGGCACCTTGAAGTCCCACTTGTTGATGTGGTTGGCCTCATCGGCGGGCGTCAGCACTTCGGACTCGTCGATGTAGTCGACCTCGAGCGCCTCAAGGATCTGGGCCTCGACGAAGTGGCCTATGCGGGCCTTGGCCATCACCGGGATCGTGACCGTCTGCTGGATCTCACGGATCTTGGTGGGATCGGCCATCCGGGCGACGCCGCCGTCGCGGCGGATGTCGGCCGGCACGCGCTCGAGCGCCATCACCGCGCACGCGCCCGCGTCCTCGGCGATCCGCGCCTGCTCGGCGTTGGTCACGTCCATGATCACGCCACCCTTGAGCATCTCGGCGAGGCCGCTCTTGACACGCATGGTTCCGGTTTCAGCCACTGACATCCTCCGTCCGAAGTTCTGGACGGAAGTGTAGTGCAGTCGCGGGCCGCTGCCGCCGCTCAGCTGCTGGTCTTGAGCCGCTCGAGCCCGTCGGCGTCGAGCACCCAGATGAGGCGCTCGCGGACGTCGATCAGACCGGCGTCGCGCATCTCGTTCAGCACCTTCGTCAGCGTCTCGCGGCTGGTGCCGATCATCTCGGCCAGCTGCATGTGGGTGAAGCGCTCGTCGATCCGGATGCCGTTGGGGGTAACCCTGCCGTACCGGTCCATCAGCTCCAGCAGTTTGCCGGCCAGCCGTGATGGCACCGGGCGAAACGCCAGCGCCTCGATCTGGTCCTCGGCCGTCCGCAGCCGCTCCGATAGCGATCGCATCAGGTTCAGCGCCATCCGCGGGTGCTCGCCGATCGTGCGCTCGAGGTCGGCCACGCGCAGGATTCGCACCACGGAGTCGGTCATCGCCTCGGCGTACGCGTCGTGCATGGGCTCGTCCAGCACCGACACCTGCCCGAAGGTCGCACCCGGGTCGAGCATCGACAGCGTCACCTGGCGCCCGTCCGCCGCGCTCCGGAACAGCCGCACCCGGCCGCTCTCGATCAGGAACATCGCCTCGCCGCGATCGAACGGCGAGTAGATCAGCTCGCCCTTGCGGAACGTCGCCATGGCGAAACGGTCGTCCAGGTCGGCCAGGTCGGCGTCGTTCAGCCCGTCGAAGATCTCATGCTCGGCGTCTGCGATGATGTGCCCCACGCCCTCTCCATGCTCGATGTCCATCTGTTCTACGTTCCGCCGACGGTGATGGTTTGAACGGTCGGCCTCGACCATTGGAAGGGAATGTGAAGCGCGTCACCGTTTACCATGGTACGCGCCCTTCGGGGGTGTAGCTCAGCGGTTAGAGCAGCCCGCTCATAACGGGTTGGTCGCTGGTTCGATCCCAGCCGCCCCCATCGGCGCGCTCCTGCGGCCAGATGGCGCGCTTCGCGCCTAGTTCTTGACGATCCGGTAGATCGCGCTCTGGGTGGCGAAGTACAGCCACCGGCCCGGCCCGGACGAGACATCGATGATCCCGGCCGGCGCGTGGTAGGTGAGCGAGATCGACTTCACCGCCGTGCCCGCCCGGTTCAGCGTGATCCGGCGCAGCGTGCCGGTGTTGTAGTCGCCCATGTAGATCGATCCGCGCATGCGCTTGATGCGACCCCGGTACCACCAGGGGTCGGTCGGGGCGATCGTCGGCGTCCAGCGCTTCAGCGGTGCCACCGGCCGCGGCCCCACGCCGTTGGTGCCGCACACATAACCGTTACCCCAGCCGTAGTTGCGCCCCTTCATGATGTGGTTCAGCTCGTCGTCGCAGTTGGGGCCGTTTTCGGTCTCGTACAGCAGGTTCGTGTTCGGCTTGGCCGTCAGCCCGAAGCCGTTGCGGTGCCCGTACGACCAGATCGCGGTGCGGTGACCGCCCAGGATCGGGTTGGTGCGCGGGATCGACCCGTCGCGGTTGTAGCGCAGCACCTTTCCCAGCCGGGTGTGGAGGTTCTGGGCGTTCCCGGCATCGTGGTTTTCGCCGACGGTGACGAACAGCTTGCTGCCCAGGAAGAACAGCTGCCCGCCGTTGTGGTAGCCGGCCACCGTCGGGATCCCGGTGATCAGGGGATGGGCATGCCTGCAGCGGTTGTTGGTCACCGTGAAGCGCGTCACCCGGTTCTCGAGCGGCGACCGCTTCGTGAAGTACACGTACAGGTAATGGTTGGTGCGGTAGTCGGGGTCGAGCGCCAGGCCGAGCGCGCCGCGCTCGCCGTCGCTGACCACGTCCAGGGTGACGCACGGCGTCGGCAGCAGCCGGTGGGCCACGATCACCCGGATCGCGCCCGTCTTCTCCGTGTAGAACAACGTCGTCGACCTCGGCACGTGCGCCATGTCGACAACCTGGTTGAGGCCGCCCTTGAACACCTCCACGTGCGTGCCGCGGGTGAGTGCGTGCGCCTGGCTGGGCGCGGCCAGCGCCACGACCAGCAGCACGGCGGCGGCCAGCTTCTTCACCGCCGCACCCCGACCAGCACGCCGTCGCCGACCGGCAGCAGTGCGGCCACCATGTCCGAGCGCTCGAGCAACGACGAGTTGACGCGTCGCATCGTCGCAATCGCCTCCTCGCTCCAGCCGCCACCCGCGCGTCCCTCGGCCACGAGGCCGCTCAAAAGGGTGTTATCGACCACTACCAAGCCGCCGCTTCGCAGCAGCGGCAAGGCCAGCTCCAGGTGAGCTGGGTAGTCGCCCTTGATGCCGTCCAGGAAGACCATGTCCCAGGCCTCGAGGTCGAGCTCGGCCAGACCCTCACCGGCATCGAGAAGCCGCAGGTCGGCACGCTCGCCGACGCCGGCGCGGTCGAGGTAGGTGCGCGCGGCCCGCTGGCGCTCGGGATCGATCTCGAACGAGACGATCAGCCCGTCGGGGGCCATCGCGCGCGCGATGTAGAGCGTGGAGACGCCGATCGCGGTGCCCACCTCCACGACGCGCCTGGCGCCGCAGGCGGCGGCGAGCACGCCCAGCAGCGCCCCGGTCGAAGGCACGACGATCGGGATGTTGTCCCGGCGGCCGTGCTCTTCCATCTCCAGGAGCAGCGCGTCGGGCTGTGGACGCGACTCGAGCAGGTAGCCACTGACTGCGTCGGTGACGATCACGCGGCCGAGCCTAGCGGCTCTGCCGGCTCAGTTCCACTTGAAGGAGTTGGCCATCAGGTTCCAGGCGTCGCTGTTGTCGACGCCCTTCACCGAGCTCATCGAGAGCAGCAGGAGCTTGCCGTCTTTCCAGAACAGGTAGCGGTTGACGACCAGCGTGTCCTTGGGCGCATCCGCCGCGGGCCCCGTCGGCCGCACCTGCTCGATCACCGCCATCGTCACGTTGTCATTGCCGACCTTGATCACGCCGGCAGGCCGAACGATCTTGGAGATGATCTTGTCGTCATGCCGCCGCAGCATGGCCTCGAGCTGCTTCTGGTAGTCCTTGGAGGACGGTGCCTGCTGGCGCGGCCGAACCACAACGGTGACGGCGTTACCGAAGCGTGAGATCCGAACGCCACTGCCCTTCTCGATGACTCGCCAGCCGCCCGGGTACTCGAACGAGTAGCCGGCCGTCGTGTTCGTGTAGACGGGGAACAGGACGCCGCTCTGGGTGGTGCCGCTGGCCGGCGTGTAGGTGCCGGTCTGACCGCCGCTGGGTGACGGGGCAGCGCTCGAGCTACCACCGCTGCTCGAGGAACTCGCGCATCCGGATAGCAGCAGGCCGACGACCACAGCCGCCGCGCAAAGCAGGGATCTGGAACGAGAGTCGCCCACGTCTCCAGCACGGATGTACATGACAGCTTGCAAGTCGACAAGAGCATCTGCACCACAAAGCAGAGCCCAGCCACCGCGTAGCGTAGCCGAGTCTGGACGGGCGTCGCTCGCGCCCGCGTTGATGATCGCGCCCTCACGCTCTTGGCTGAATCTTTACGGGTCGCGTACATCAGGCATTCATACCCCTTACCGTGACCATTTACCGTGAGCTTCCGAGGCTTCACATTCGCAACCGGGTACCAGCGTTGCGCCCCGACCAAAGCCAAGGAGATTGTTGCTCATGCGTTCACGCCTGTTGATCGCGATCACGGCCATATCGGTTCTCGCGGCGGCTCCGGCTGCAGCCCAAGCGAACGTGCTCGACAGGCTGTACGCACCACTGCACCTCCATCCCAGGGTTGCGCCTTCCCCATCCTTCGTCCGGTCGCACTTCCCGACCATCACGATCCAGAAAGCGCAGCTGAAGAGGGGCTACCGCTCCGCCCACACCGGGCTCTATACCAAAGGCACCCGCTCGCGGATCGGCACGTACCCGGAGTCGTGGTACATGCACACGGCGGGTGGCGCCCGAGTCCGTGACAAGGCGCGGGGCTTCTACGTGATGAATCCGGCCAGCGCCGGTTGGCGCAAGCAGGTCGTGAAGAACTGCCAGGGCAGCCCTTCGTTCTGCTTCCTGGACGCGATGGGCAGCGACGGCTACTCCCGCACCAATCTGCACCCGAACGTCAGCCTGAACGGGTGGACGCAGCAGACGCTAGGTCTCGCCAGCTACGTGGACAAGGCCTCAAGCAAGTGGGGCGTGGCCGCCAACAACCTGATCGCCGCCCGCGGCGCCAACTACATGGTCGCTTACGAGATGTTCGCTCGCGTGTCCGCGTCTCGCTCCCTGGACGTGCTGCGCCATACCAAGTGCCTCTGCTTCGCCAAGCTCGGCACCGAGAGTGGCGCTCGCTACGGCTTCACGCTGTTCCTTTCGGGGTACGGCGCGGGCGACCGCATCAGCGTCGGCACGGATCAGCAGGCCGGCAAGTGGTGGAACTTCTTCAACCGCGCGGGCAAGCTGGGCAAGCCAACGGCCAAGATGAGGGTCAACGGCGCGATCATCACCCGCACGTTCAAGCACGGGATGGTCGTGGTCAACACCGGCAGCAGAACCCACACCCTCGGCCGGTTGGCCTCACGACTCGCCGGCGGTTCGAAGACCGTGAAAGGCCACCACGGAAAGATCCTCCTGCGCTGAGCTGATTCAGCGGGACGGGCGTTCCATGGCCCGCTCGCTGGCGGCTCCGAATCCGAGCTTCCGGTACAGCGGCTGCATGTCACCGGTGTGCAGCATCCAGCGGGCGTTGGCCAACTCGCCGGAATCCACCATCTCCCGCACCATCGCTTCGCCCAACCCCCTGCCGCGGTGCTGCTCGAGCACGTAGACGTCGGCCAGGTATGCGTGGACGGCGCCGTCGGAGACGGCCCGGCAGTAGCCGACCAGGGCATCGTCGTGATACAGGCCGAGCACGCGGTAGGAGTTGCGCACCAGCAGCGCCACCGTGTCGAAGGGCCGGCCCAGCGCCCAGTACGCCTCCTCCGAGAGGAACCGGTGCACCGCGGCCACGTCGATGCGCTCGCGGTCGTCGTCAAGCTCGTAGCCGGGCTGGATCTCGCGTCGCATGGGCGGCCAGGCTAGCACCGGTACGCCTACGATTCGCCCATGGCCGATATCGCCCAGCGGACGGCGCACCCGTGAGGTACCGGGCGGCCGCAGTGTTGATGCTGGTGACCGCGGGCTGCACCTCCACCGGCGTCGCGCAGCCGGCGTCCTCCCGGCAGAGCGGGGCGATCTCGAACCCGACCGCTGCCCGCCAGCGCCATGCCCACCACCACCCGCACCACCACGCGCACCCGCCGGCCGCAACGCGGCGGGGCGGCGTGCCGGCTGTGGACGTGCCACGCCGCCATCTGACGCCAGGGGCGGAGTTCGCCGTGGGCAAGGCGCGGATCTGCGTGTCAGGCTACTCGGCGTCGGTGCGAAACGTCCCGCAGGCGGAGGCGACCGCAGTCTACGATCGCTACGGGGTCGTGCACGCCCCGTATGCCCACGAGGTCGATCACCTCGTGTCCCTCGAGATCGGCGGGTCGAACGCGATCGCGAACCTGTGGCCCGAGCCCTACGCCGGCCGGTGGGGCGCCCACACCAAGGATGTGCTCGAGAACCGGCTGCATGAGCTGGTCTGCTCAGGGCGGCTCGCGCTGCGCAAAGCGCAGCGCATCGAGGCGCGAGACTGGGTGGCCGCGTACCGGCGCTACGTGGGCGGCAGCCCCACCGCCGCCGGCGGCCCGTCCGCGCCCGCTGGCGGCTCGAACACGGGCGGCTACTACGCCTCCAGCTTCGGCACGGCCAGCACCATCTACTGCGCCGATGACAGCGCCTGGCGCGAGCTCAGCGCCAGATACCTCAAGCACTTCCGCACGTGGGCGGCCGCGCACCGGCGCTTCCCCGGCTATCACCTGCACCAGGCCTGCTAGGAGACGCGCAGCCCGATGCGGTACGCTGACTGGCCGTGGAACCGATCGAGAACCCGCGGGCCCGTGCGCTTCGCATCCGATTCGGCGTCTGCCTCGTGGTTGCCTCCTGGCTGCCGATCGCGCAGGTCACCATCTGGCTGACCGCTCCGTCGAGCAGCCAGGCCGACCGCATCCGCGCCGTGATCTGGGGGATCCAGGTCGTGGTCGGGCTGATCGGTGTGGCGGTCGCGGGGGCTCAGACGATCCAGGTGGCCAAGAGCGTCGGATGGCGACGGTCGCCGGGTGCCGTCTGGCGGCTGATCCGCTCGCCGAACGCGCCGGCGGATCCGGCGCTTTGATCATCCATGCCCACGCAGGAGTACACTGCGGGTCCACGAGGCGACATCGCGGATCACTCCTAGGCCGTTGTGCCGTCCCGCTCCAAAGCGCATTTGGAAGGGGACTTTGATGTGATCGATGCGAAGCTGTTGGCCTCCGACAGGCTCCTTGACCAGGCGTGGCGCGGCGGTATCGGCGTCGCCAGCGCGCTCGCCCGAGCCCAGGCGCTCGGTGATCCACTTCGCTGCGGGGTGGTGATCGAGGATGCCAAGCTGATCGTCGCCGCCCACCACGCCTGCGGTACGGACGAAGCACTGGCGCGGCTGGTGTTCGTCTCAAAGCACACGAATCGCAAACTGCTTGACATCGCCCATGACGTCGTCACGTGCGCCGCCGGTCAGGGTGTCGAGGGGAACTCGACACCACCGGTGTACCGGTTCACGCTCTAGACCAGGAAGCAGGTGCCGACCCGTGTTCAAGACCGATCGTAAATGCTCGAATCCACGATGCCCGGGGTTCCGCAAGGCGACCAGACTGCTTGTCTGTCGCCGCTGTCATCGGGCCACGGCCGTTTCCGTCTACCGGCCACATACCACCACCTAGCGCTCAGGGGTGAACAGCTTCCTGTGAGCCTCGGAGACGACCTCGACGGTGCCGTCGACCACCGAGAGGGCGTCACACTCGGCAATCGGTTTGCCCAGGGGGTCGGCCAGGGCGTCGTGGATACGTGGGTTCTTGATGCCGGCGGAAGTGAGCCGAAACCTCACGATGCGTGATGAACGACCAGCAGCGCCAGGAGCTGCTCCGCTCGTCGGTCGCGTATGCGACGGCGCGGCTTGCGTTCGCCAACGCCATCGTGATCGCCCAGCGTGCCGGCAAGACGGACGAGGAGATCGCGCGCGTAACCGGGTACACGGTGCCGATGATCCGCGCCGTGCTGCGGTCGTCCTAGACACGCGAACCTGAGGGGAACGTCCTGTCGGTGCCACGCGGCGTAGGCTCGGCGTCTGCTGTGGACGTTCCCGAACCTCAGTATGTGAAGACCCGAGACGGCGCGTATATCGCCTACCAGGTGGTGGGTGATGGGCCGGTTGATATCGCCTGGCAGCTCGGCCATCTGGGGGACATCGATCTGGTTTGGGGTCTTCCCTGGGAATCCACGTGGTTTGAAGGCCTGGCGTCGTTTGCCCGAGTGATCCTGCACGATCGGCGAGCTGCCGGTCTGTCGAGCAGGAATGTCGCAGCCCCAAATCTAGAGACGCGAGCGGCGGATCTGCGCGCCGTGCTTGACGCGGCTGGATCGCGGAGTGCCGTGCTCGGGGGAAAGTTTGCAAGCCTGTGTCCGTGCGTGCTGCTTGCCGGTAGCGATCCTGATCGAGTCCGCGCATTGGTAAAGTGGAATCCATTGCCGCGCACGATCAACGCGCCCGACTATCCGTGGGCCCTGAGCCAGGACGATGCGGCTCAGGAGCTGGAGAGGCTCAAGCACTGGGGCACGGTCGAGTACGCACGATCGTGGGCCGAGGAGTTCCACTCGCGAAACCGTCTCCCCATGCCCTCCGGGGAGGAGTTGCGTGCGTTGGCGAGTCTGAGTCGGCACACCTGTAGCCCCGACGTCGCCGCCGAGCTAACTCGGATCTGGTGGGACTCAGACGTGCGAGGCGTGCTCGCGTCCGTTCAAGCGCCCACGCTCCTGATCACAGGTGAGGGCGAGTGGAAGAACACCGAAGCCGCCGAGTATGTGGCTACCCTGATACCGCACGCCGAGGTCAAGGTCTTCCCCGGCGGCGAGTGGCCATCCGGCCGCGAACAGCGCGAACGCTACGCCCGCCCACGCCTTGAAGCCATCCAGCGGTTCGTTGGAATCGAGCCAAGACGCTCCGCCATGGACACGATCCTCTCCACGGTGCTGTTCACCGACATCGTCGGCTCCACTGACCATCAAGCACGCCTCGGCGATCACGATTGGAAAGATCTGGTCGAGCACCATCACGCGATCGTCCGCGAGGCGCTAGGCGGTTGGCGTGGCGTCGAGAATGACACCGCTGGCGACGGCTTCTACGCCACCTTCGACGGCCCCGCCCGCGCAATCCACTGCGCCCTGGAGATCCGAGACCGCGTCCACGAACTCGGCATCGAGATCCGCGCCGGCGTCCACACCGGTGAGTGCGAGCTGATCGACGGCAAGTATGCCGGCATCGCCGTCACTACCGGCGCGCGTATCTCAGCACTTGCCGAGCCGTCCCAGGTGTTCGTCTCCCAGACCGTCAAAGACCTCGTCGCCGGCAGCGGCTTCACCTTCGAATCGGCAGGCGAACACGATCTCAAAGGCGTGCCTGACCGCTGGCGCCTGTTCAGCGCTAGCTGACCGATGCGACCTAAAACTGGAAGTTTGATGTTCGATCGGCGGCCGGCCGCGGGAGGAAGTGCAGCGAGCCTCTTGGTGATCTACAGTCGCCGGGTGGCAATCTTCGACGTCCCGCAGCGGTTCAGCCAGAAGTGGGTTCACGACAAGGTGCCGACGATGGACTCGACGGAGTTCCACGCGATGTTCCACGAGGCCGCGACACGTGGCTGGGACGAGGACGAGCTGCGCCAGCTCGCGCGGATGTGGGCCGAGGAAAGCGGTGGGTCAACCGCCGCGTAAGCTGACCGGGGGCCATTCCTGATGCCCCTGCGCGCGCCCCGTTGACCTCCCCACCACAACCGGACCACCCGCGCGGAGACCCACGCTTGGGGTTCCACGGTACCCACGCCCCGCTCCGCGATGCCCCCTGGATTAAACCACTTCTAGCTGCACGCTAGGCCGCCGCCCGCACGCGATCCGGCGCACTCGCCGCACCCAGCGGGCCGGCCAGCAGTCAGTAAGGCCCGGGTTTCTTGCTGTGGCCACTGCGTTTATGGGTACCCACAGCGCCGGGTTCGTCGCGGAGGGACTTCAGGGCTTCCGCGCCTGCGAGTCGCCGCTCGCGGCGCTTCTCTTGCCACCGCCGAAAGAGGTCGCGCAACCTTCCCATCCCGGTGCTCCTCCCGGTAGACCGAGCAGATCATCGCACCACGGTGTCGATCCGGCAAAGGTCACCGCACCGCAGCCGCTGACCCTCACTCGACGCTGCGGAGCCGCACGCGATCCGGCGAGACTCGCAGCACCAGCTGAACGACCAGCCCACGACCGCCGCGGTATCGTCGCGAAGCAAGGTGTCCATCGACACCACCCACAGGGTGTTCGACCATCCATGCAGCATCGCCTGCTGGTGCAGGAACCGCCTGCTGGGGCCATGTTCGGTAGGCTGGGACCAGGTCAGGTAAGTCCAGTCGGGTAGCAACTGGTAGCAATGCGCGGCACGGTTTAGGGCCAGCACGCTCCGCTGGGCGGAGTGATCCTAACCCGGTGTGAAGCCGCCCGGGTCAGCCCTGGCGGCGCGAGCACGTTGGTGGTAGGGTCAGCCGGCAAGTTTGGGTCATATGTCACAATCGCTAGTCCCGCCCACGATCGTCACAGGGTTCGACGATGACCGCTCGTTCGATTTCCATCCGCAAGGCCACCACAGATGACACCGAGGCGGCGGCGAGCGTCTTAGCCAAGGCGTTCGAGAAGTCGCCGCCGTTCCAATGGACGGTGCCAGACGATGAGCGCAGACCAGCGATCCTGCGTGATTGGTTCGCGCTCCTTCTGGCGCGGGTCTGGGTCCCGATCGGCCGGGTCGAGGTGACCTCCGACCTTTGCGCGGTCGCAGTATGGGACTCTCCCGGTGCCGGCGAACTGTCGGGATCCCAAGCGGATGACCTCTCGCTTCGGAGCGGGGAGATCTGGGGCGAGTTCGCGCCACGTGCCAAGAGGATGCGCTCCCTGTTGGACGGGTCCCACCCGGACCAGCCTCACCACAACCTGGCCTTCATCGCGACGGATCCCGCGTGCCAACGTCAGGGAGTCGGGTCCGCCTTGCTCGCACAGGGCCTTCGCCAGAATGACCACTCGGGGATTGGCTCACACCTGGAAGCAGCTTCACCCGAGAACGTTGTTTTCTACCAGCGGTTCGGGTTTCGGGAGACGGGGTTCATCCAGGTACCTGAGGGGCCACCGATATGGGCGATGTGGCGCAATCCATCTCCTCCAGACAGCTGAGCCACCCGAGGACATCGTCCGCAGACGGAACCATACTCCTGGCCGGGACTGTCATCGGAACCCTCCGCCGATTCCGACATAGCTGCGGCTCCATCTGACGAACCAAGCGACAAACCCCTCGTGAGCCCGGCGTGCGCGAATGTCGCATGCGTGTTCCGGTCGTTAGCCAGGCGGATACCGCGTCACAGGACTGGTAGGCCAGTCGGCGTAGGGATTGCCCTGACGCGTGGATCTTGCCGTGGGCGGAGGATGCATCCATGTCCCCGGTCCTCAAACGCCCTAGCCCAGCTCTCATATTCGGAGCCCCTTTCGCAATCGGCGTCCTGCTGCTGGTGGGGGTGGAACTGGTGATGGTTTTCAGCAATGGGAACAGCGAGGATCAGCGGGCAAGCCAAGCGGTGGACATGGGATTTAGCTCACAGGAACACTGCCATGCCTACGATTCGGCGATGCCGGGGGGAACCACGTTTTGGTGTGGATCAGACTGGCTGATTTCCGACACGTGCTACCTGGTAGTCGGCCGCAGTTCCGGGACACGCTACTACAGCTGTTATCGCCCGCCGGAGGGCAGTTTTGAAGGCGGCGATCCAGGGCCGGCCCTGTGGGCGTGTGTAGTCGACCACGGAGGAGACACGGGGATGAGGCTTGTTGGGCTGCATCACACCAGAATGCACGATCAGAACCCCTGCCGGTGGGGCGACTAGGCGTCCGCTGGACACCCGCAGAGGTGCCCAGCGTGCGGGGCACAGGTGCGGTGGGATCTCGGCTGGGAGTTCGGGGTCAGGTGGCCATCGACTAACGGCGGAGACCGAGCCGCCCTATGGGCTACCTCGCAGCGCGTCGACGCCACGCTCGCTGTGGCTGCGCAGCACGTTCCCTGCCAGGTATCCGCCGGTCTCCACTCCTCTGCGATCGGCGAAGCGGAGGCACTCCATCTTGATCACGTCATAGGCGGACTCACTGACGCTGACTGTGACGTGGCCCGGCACCTCACGCAGCACGACCGGGATCTGGTGGGGTGCGCGCAGCGACCGCGGCGCCGGTCGCACGCTCTTTGGGGACGTACAGCGGCTCCGTGTTCCGCCGACTCGCCGTGGTGGTCATCGCGCCGCGAGCTCCTGTCGTCGCGGCTGTGTGCGAGGGGTCGATCCTGGCGTTGACACCCGTCCCGATGAGCGGCGCGAAGGCGGAACGTGGGCGAGCGCGATCGGGTGGCCAACGCAAACGCGGGTGTCCGGGGTGATCCTGACCTGCTGGTCGTCGTAGGTGGCGGTGAACGCTCGCGTCGCCGCCCGCATCGGCGTGAGCTCGACGATATCCCGTTCGAGCGCTGCTCACACCGGCCATCGCCGACCGGCCAGCTCTGCACCTCTGCGCCGCCCATGTCGAACGTTGTCACCCTGACCGTCGCCGGCATGGATCTCCGCTCGGCGCCCAGCTCGGCGTTCCGCGCCGCGTACTACCTGTGACAAAGTGGCCGTCTTCGAATCCATCACGATGACTGGATTCGGCTCTACTCCTAGGCTCCTCGGGCAGGACTCGAACCTGCAACCCTCCGGTTAACAGCCGGATGCTCTACCATTGAGCTACCGAGGAATGGCTCGGGGCAGTCTACTACCAGCCACACCTGTGAACGGTTCATCGGCGGGCGTCGGAAGGCGATTGAGCAGGCGCTAGTCGATCAGGTGACGCAGGTCGGCGTGCTCGCCGGAAGCGGCCAATCGCCGCAGGGTGCGTGTCTCGATCTGGCGCACGCGCTCGCGGGTGACGCCGAATCGCCGGCCCACCTCCTCGAGCGTGTGCTGCTGGCCGCCGCCCAGACCGTAGCGCAGCTCCAGGATCGTACGCTCGCGGTAGGGCAGCTCCGCAACCAAGTCGGCCACGCGCGTGTCGCGCTGCATCTCGGCCATGTCCTCGCCCGGCTTCAACAGCCGCTCGTCCTCGATCAGCTCGCCCAGCTCGGTGGAGTCCTCACCGACGGGTGCCGCCAGCGACACCGGTTCCTGCGACACACGTCGCAGGTGCTCGATCTTCTCAGGCTTCAGCTCCATCGCCACAGCCAGCTCCTCGGTGGCGGGAGGCCGGCCCAGCTTCTGGGTCAGCTGCCGCTCGATCCGCGACATGCGGTTGATGGTGTCCACCACCTGCGCCGGCACGCGGATGGTGCGACCCTGGTCGGCCAGCGCGCGTGTCACCGACTGGCGGATCCACCACGTGGCGTAGGTCGAGAAGCGATGGCCCAGCCGCCAGTCGTAGCGCTCGACCGCCTTCATCAGTCCCAGGTTCCCCTCCTGGATCAGATCCAGGAACGAGAGCCCGCGGCCCGAGTAGCGCCGGGCCACCGACACCACCAGCCGCAGGTTCGATTCGATCAGCCGTTTGCGGGCGCGCTCGTCACCGTGCTCCAGCGCTTTCGCCAGCGACACCTCCTCGGCCGCGGTCAGCAGCGGCACCTGCGAGATCTCGCGCAGGTACATCCCGACCGTGTCCTCGGTGGGTCCAGGCGACGCCTCGAGCTTCAGCTCGAGTTCTTCCTCCTCGTCGACGACGGCGTCGTCGGCCGGCTCGGGAGCAAACTCCGACATCAAATGAGGCTGGGCTACCTTCGGGACGGTTAGCGAGACCGCAGGGTCTCGAGGATCGACAGCCGCAGCTCCTGCAGTTCCTGCAGACGTTGCTGCTGACTCAGAGACAAGTCGGCGTTTTGCTGCACGGTCTTTAGCTCGTCCTCCGTCCGGCGCAGTCGCAGCTTCCAGAACAGCTCCTCGAGCACGGCCTCGGATGTTGCTTCCTGGGACGCCACAGCCATCAGCTCGGCGATGATCGGTTGAGATGCCCTGTCCTCCTCTGGAGCGAGCTCGCCGGCAAGGTGCCGGCGAACAACCATGGCGGCGTGCCACCGCGACGGTTCTGCGAAGTGTGCCACATCCAGAGAATCAAGCAAGTCGAGCCCCCTCTTGGGGAACTCCAAGCAGAGGCCCAGGAACAACTTCTCGTCTCGTTCACGGGGCGACATTCGCACTCGCGAAACCGTCGTGGAAGCGTCGCCGCGAGCCGGGTCGGGCCCGGTCGTGAGCCGCGCCGTGAGGTCGTCCGACAGCTCCAGCCGGTCGGCGACCGTGCGCACGAGATCGTCCCGCTCCACGGACGGCGGCGCGGCGGCCAGGAGCGCCCGCACCCGGTCGTACCGCTCGTCGCGGGTGCCGCCGTCGTCCAGCGCCAGCCCCACCCGGTAGGTCAGATATGGCTGGGCGGCGTCAAGCGCCTGCTGGAACGCGCCCGACCCATCGCCGGCCACATCGGCCGGATCGCGGCCGCCCGGTAGCCGTACGATCCGCACATTCAGGCCCTTGGAGCGGGCCAGGTCCATGCCCCGCAGCGAAGCCTCGCGGCCCGCGGCGTCGGCATCGAAGGCCAGCAGCACCGTGGAGCAGAGCCGACGAAGCTCGGTCACCTGGCCCTCGGTCAGCGCGGTGCCCATCGAGGCCACGGCCCGGTCGATGCCCTGCTGGTGCAGCATGATCACGTCGGTATAGCCCTCGACCACGATCGCCGCACCGTCACGGGCGATGCCGCGGCGTGCGTGGTCGAGGCCGTACAGGATGTCGCTCTTTCGGAAGATCGAGCCGTCCGAGGTATTGAGGTACTTGGGTGGGCGGCCACCTGGCATCTGGCGCGCGCCGAAGCCGCGCACGCGCCCGCGCGCGTCGGTCAGGGGGAACATCAACCGCTCCCGGAACCGGTCACCTCCACGCGCGGCCAGGCCGGCCTGTGACAGCTCTGCGACCGTGAACTCGCGGGCCAGTGCCGCCTTCTGGACGCGGTCGGGAGCTGCGGACGCGTACCCGAGGCGGAACCGGTCGGCGCTCTCGCGCGTGATGCCCCGCTGCTCCAGGTAGCTGCGCGCCGCCTCCGCCTCCACGGCGTCCCACAGGAACCGCTGGTAGAAGCTGGCGGCCGTGTCGAGCAGCTTCAGCAGCCGATCGCGCTCGGCCCTGCGCCGGTCGGCGTCAGGCGACGTCTCCTCGTATTCGAGCGTGACGGCATAGCGGTCGGCCAGCCACTCCACGGCGCCGGCGAAGTCGAGCGCCTCCGTCTCCTGCACGAACCGGATCGCGTCGCCCTTGGCCTGGCAGCCGAAGCAGTAGTACACCTTCGTCAGAGGGTTGACCCAGAACGACCCCGTGCGTTCGTCATGGAACGGGCAGCGGCCCCGCCACTCGCCGCCGGAGCGCTTCATCTGGGTGCGTCCCGAGACCAGGTCGATCATGTCGACGGCCTCCTTCACGGCCTCGACGCTCTCGTGCTTGATCAGCGTCATCGCGGAGCGAGCAGTTCGTCGTAGGCGCGGATGCAGTAGCGGTCGGTCATGCCGGCCACCCAGTCGGTGGCGCGAGTGACGTCGTCGCCGTCGCCGGGCAGGTCGTCGGCGGCTGCGATGTAGTGCACCAGCAGCGCCTCCACCATGTCGGCCGCGGCGGACGTCTCGCGCCGGGCGATCGGGCCCACGTAGACGTTCTCGAACATGAACGCGCGCAGCGCCAGCAGCGCCTCGGCCATCGGCTGCGACTGGTGCACCTCGCCGGCCGTGTCCGAGTGCTCGACCAGGTCGTGCACGAGCGCGTCGATCCGCTCCGACGCGGTGTCGCCCAGCAGCGCGACCGGGTCCGGCGGCAGCTGCCGCTCGTCGAGGATCCCCGCCCGCAGCGCATCGTCGATGTCGTGGTTGACGTAGGCGAAGCGGTCAACGAGCCGCACGATCCCGCCCTCGAACGTCCTGGGCAGGCCGGCCCCGGTGTGATTGAGGATCCCGTCCCGCACCTCCAGCGTCAGGTTCAGGCCGCGGCCGTCGTGCTCGAGCACATCCACGATCCGCAGCGAGTGCTCGTTATGCCGGAAGCCTCGGTCGTAGCGGCGCAGGACGCGGTCGATCGCCTCCTCGCCGGTGTGGCCGAACGGCGCGTGCCCGAGGTCGTGGCCGAGCGCCACCGCCTCGGCCAGATCCTCGTTCAGGCGGAGCGCGCGGGCCACGCCCCGGGCGATGCCCGACACCTCCAGCGTGTGTGTGAGCCGGGTGCGAAAGTGATCGCCCTGGGGGGCGATGAACACCTGGGTCTTCTGCTTGAGCCGGCGAAACGCCTTGCAGTGAACGATCCGGTCGCGGTCACGCTGGAAGGGCGTGCGCAGCGAGCAGTCCTCGTCGTCGGGCCGCAGCCGGCCGGCGCCGCCGTAGGAGCGTACGGCCAGCGGCGACAGCGACGACTCCTCGACCGAGGCGATGTGGGAGGCGAAGCGCTCCGCGACAGGTCCTGAGCGGTGGGTCATCGCGTGAATCCTACGCTGGTCGCCCAAGCGGAAGGATCGCGAAAGCGCCGCTAAAGGATCACAGGCACCGTGCCGCCATCCGCGCTCCAGGCGGCGCCGGTCACGTACGAGGATCGCGGCGAGCACAGGAAGGCGATCACGGTCGCGATCTCCTCCGGCTCGGCCATGCGCTTCAGCGGCCGTCCCGCCGCCACCGACTCGAGCACCTGCTCGCGGTCTTTGCCGGACACGGCAGCGGTCTGGTCGGCCAGCCCGCCGGGCGCCAGCCAGGCCGGCGAGCGCGTCGGGCCGGGGGTGACGGCGTTGCAGCGGATACCGTCGCCGGCGTGGACGTCGGCCACCAGCCGCGACAGCGACAGCAGCGCGGCCTTCGTCACCGAGTACTCGGGCATGTTGGCGCTGGGCCGCTTTCCCGACGTCGACGAGACGTTGACGATGGCGGCGTGCTGGGAGTCGCGCAGATGCGGCAGCGCCGCCCGGATACAGCGCACGTAGCTCATCACGTTGGTGTCCCATGCGGCCTGCCACCGGGCGTCGTCGACCTGCTCGAGCGTGCGGATCTGGGCGACGCCGACGTTGTTGACCAGTGCGTCCAGGCCGCCCAGCGCCGCGACCGCCTCGGCCACCGCGGTCGCGCACCCGTCGGCAGTCGACAGGTCGGCGGCGGCCGCAACCGCGCCGATCCGCTCGGCCTCGCGCTCGGGGCTGCGGGCTGCGATCGCGACCCGGGCACCCTCGGCGATCAGCAGCTCCGCGGTGGCCAGGCCGATTCCGGCGCTGCCGCCGGTCACCAGCACCCGGAGATCGCGAAGCTGCAAGTCCATCTGAACCGGCATCATATGATGGTCGGCATGACCCAGCTGCTCGTCGCCCGCCACGGCGAAACCGACTGGAACCGTGAAGGGCGCTGGCAGGGCCATGGTGGGCCGGGCCTGAACGCGACCGGCCGCCGGCAGGCGGAGGCGCTCGCCGGGCGCCTCAGCGGCCTCCAGATCGATGCGCTCTACACGAGCGACCTCGCCAGGGCAGTCGAGACGGCCGAGATCCTGGCCGCGCGGGTCGGGCGCACCCCCGTGCTCGAACGGGGGCTGCGGGAGGTCGACAACGGCGACTGGCGCGGTCTCACGCGAGCTCAGGTGCGGGAACGGAACCCGGCCGGCTACAGACGCTGGCTGAACGGCGATCCCGGCTGGAGCGGCGGCGAGAGCTACGAGGACATGCACCGGCGCGTGATCGAGACCGTCCAGCGACTGCTGGACACGCACCGTCGCGGGCGGATCCTGGTCGTGTCCCACGGTGGTGCCGTCCGCGCGATCGTCGCGCACGCTGCGGGCCTCCCGGGGCACGACCGCCGCCACATCGACGGCGCCGGCAACTGCAGCCTGACCACCGTCACCACCGCCCGCCGATCGCTGCGGCTGGTCGGGTTCAACGATATCGGGCACCTGATCGGGGTGGCCGGGCTCTGCTAGGGTGAAGCGCAGGTGGACGACTACACCTCGAAATACAAGGGCGAAACGGTCGAGCTGGCGATGTTCGGGGGCGAGTACCAGGACGGCGTGCTGACCGCCTACTGCCTGATCGAGGACATCCCCCACATCGAGCTGAACGGCCACATCCTGGTGCCGCTGCAAAACGTCGCCAGCCTGCACTGCAGCGGACGCTGCGACGCGCAGGGGGACTGGCCGCCGCGGGGCCTGCTCGACGAAGAGGACGGCGCGTAGGCGACCGTTAACGTCGAAAGGGCGCCCTAGTAGGGTGCCCTTTCAAGGTTAATCCGGCGGCGACCTACTCTCCCAGACCCTTGCGGGCCAAGTACCATCGGCGCTGAGAGGCTTAACTGCTCTGTTCGGAATGGGAAGAGGTGTATCCCTCTCGCTATGACCACCGGAAATTGCGAAAGATTCGGGGGCCGGCGGAGCCGCGCACACCCTCAAAACTCCATAGCGGTTGCGATGTTCTCAAAATCAAGACCTCGGATTATTAGTACGGGTCTGCTGAACGCATTGCTGCGCTTACACATCCCGCCTATCAACCTGGTGGTCTCCCAGGATCCTTACTCCCTCAAGGGGATGGGAGAGCTTATCTCGAGGTGGGCTTCCCGCTTAGATGCTTTCAGCGGTTATCCCATCCAGACGTAGCTAACCAGCGGTGCCCTTGGCAGGACAACTGATACACCAGAGGTCTGTTCAACCCGGTCCTCTCGTACTAGGGTCGACTCCTCTCAACTCTCCAACGCGCACAGCAGATAGGGACCGAACTGTCTCACGACGTTCTGAACCCAGCTCGCGT